>JBASOJ010000016.1:0-41683 GCA_049658145.1 Coriobacteriia bacterium | reverse complement strand
ACAGGACGTCATCGAGCGAGTGGCGCGCTTCCGCACGCGCGACGGCGCTGTGCAGCATGAGGTCCCCCGCATCGCGCAGCAGTTCGACCACGCGGGGGTCGTCGCTCCACTTCTTGAGGACCGCCTGCCTGCCCTGCACCCCGTAGGGCTCAAGGGCGTCGAGCAGGTCATAGCCGTTGTAGCGCTTGCTGACGAGGTCGTGGTCGCTGACCTGGAGCACATTCACCGCTTGTGCTGCTTCCGGCCGACCGCGCGCAGTGTGACGATGAGTGCCCGGCGCAGCAGGACCGGTATCACGGCCAGACCCAGCGTGCGCTCGTACAGCCGGATCTTCCGCTCGAGCGAGCCCACGGTCTCTTCGCGGACTTCGAGGACCAGGCGGGTGACGTCGTCGAGTGCCATGCGTGCCTCAGGCGTCGAGTAGTCGTAGGTCCAGTCGCCGCTGCCGCTCGCATCTGTCGTCTGAGGAATCGTCATGTACGTTCTCGCTCCCGTGGATGCCCTTCGTAGGTGGAGTGTACGTCAGGCGAGCAGCTGCGTTTCGAACAACTTGTGGTACGGCCCATCGTGTGCCACAAGTTCGGAGTGGGTCCCGCGCTCGACCACTCGACCTTGGTCCACGACAAGCAGCTGGTCCGCCTGGATCACGGTCGCGAGTCGGTGAGCGATGACGACGATCGTCTTCTCCCCGTGTAGCCTCGCGAGGGCCTTCTGGATGTATGCCTCCGATTCGGAGTCGAGTGCGCTCGTGGGCTCGTCCAGGATGAGTATCGGCGTGTCAGCGAGAAGCACGCGCGCGAGGCTGATCCTCTGGCGCTCGCCGCCGGAGAATCGGACGCCCTGGTCGCCGATCCTCGTCTCGAGGCCTTCGGGCAGGTCGTAGACGAAGGTCGCGTACGCGCGCTCGAGGGCGGATCGGAGCTGCTCCTCGGTCGGCTCCCGCTCGAGGCCGTACAACAGGTTCTCACGCACGGAGTCGTTGAACAGCAGCGGATTCTGCGTCAGGTAGCCGACGCCCCGGCGAAGCGAGCCGAGTGAGAAGTCCTTGATATCGACGCCATCGAAGCGGATCGTTCCATCAGAGACGTCTCGCAGCCGAGGAAGCAGTTCTACGATCGTCGACTTGCCGGCGCCGGAGCGGCCGACGAGTGCGGTGAAAGAACCGGCGGGGACGTCCAGCGAGATCTCGTGCAGGACCATTGCGCCGTGCGAGACGATCGACCCGTCTCGACCGATGCGATCGGGGTACGCGAAGCTGACGTTGTCGAACCTGATGCCGTCGCGAAGCCCGGGGAACTCGGTGGATCCGCCACGGATGGTGTTGGCCAGCTCCGCCTCGTCGGTCATCTCCTTCACGAGCAGCAGGCCCGACATGTTCGTCGAGATGGCCTGCATGCCCCCGTTGAACTCCTTGACCTTGGCGTTGAGCCGACCCAGGATGAACATCAGTAGTCCGAGCTCGGCCAGTGACATCTCGAAGACGCTTATGCCGACGTAGAGCGTGAGGAACACGGAGAGCATCAGCAGTGGGTCTGCGGTGACCTCGATCCGTGCGCCCAGGCGCGACTGCTTGATGCCGATGGCGCGCATCTCTTCGGAGAAATCGTTGATGCGTTCGGTCTCGGCCTCCTTCTGGTGACGTAGCTTCACCAGACGGATGAGTGAGATGCGCTCGACGATCTTGCTCATCATATCCTGGCTCACCCGGGCGGCCCTGATGCCGAAGTCGCGGATCTTCGCCATGTTTCGCCTGATGATGAGCGATATCGCGAGGGCGAACCCCGCGGACAGCAGGGTGAGCGGAGCGGAGATGGCAAACAGGATGCCGAGATAGAGCAGCATCATCAGGACGAGCGAGAGTTGCCGGATGACGGCGAGGATCGCGTTCCCGGCGACGCCGGTCTGCGCGACGACGATCCCGACGATCTCTCCCGAGGAGTGCCGGGTGAAGAACTCAAGGTCGGCATCAACGATCGTGCGCAGCGTCTGCATCCGCATCCGAAGCCCGATACGGCTGGAGACGACCGCCGAATACCACGCGTTGTAGTAGAAGACGACCTGGCGCAGAAGCACGGGGGTGAAGGCCAGCAGCAGCATCACGGGCAGATTGAGCGGTACGTGGAGTGTGTCCGCCGCCACGCGGACAACGGTCCACACGGCGCCTGATGAGCTCGCGAGTGCCGCCTCGCCGCCTTCGGCGTATTGGAGGATCGGCAGGAGAAGGGAGAGGCCGACGCCCTCGAAGACGGCGAACAGGACCGCCAGACCGACAAGGCCCGCGATCTCGCTCCATCTCACGTCCACGATGGCGAGCATCCGCCTGATTGCGTTGATGCGAAGATACTCCGCAAGGAAGAGACCGAGCCTCTTGAGCATGTGTCCGCCCGTGATCGGTGGCGTGGCGTGCACAGTATATCCGAGGCGTCGTAATCGGCGCCTGCTTCGGTTGCCGTGCCGTCAGTTTGTCGCAGCGGGCAACCTGCCATGCGCACTCGTCGGTTCGGTGTCGTTCGCTGGCAGCGTGCGCGTCACGCTGCGTCGCCCTGGTATAGTCTGACCGTCAGCTGTCGAACCCGAGTCCTCGAGCGAAAGCAGCCCACATGGAGCACATCTTCGCGGCTATCCTTGCCGGAGGCAGCGGCCAGAGGTTCTGGCCGCTTTCGCGCGAACTGAAGCCGAAGCAACTCCTGTCCATGTTCGGACAGGAGTCCCTCATCGCGCAGGCGGTACGGCGTATCCTCCCGTTCGCCGGAGACGCCGACCACGTCACGATCGTCACCAATGAGCGGCTCTTCGACGAACTGCGCAACCACCTCACAGCGCAGGAAGACCATCGCCTGCACGAGGTCACCTACATCCAGGAGCCGATCGCGCGCAACACCGCACCCGCGATCGCGCTCGCCGCGGCGATCTTCGAGGCGGAGGATCCGGACGCGATCATGGTCGTGCTCCCGTCGGATCACATCCTCGAGGACGGACAGGTGTGGGCCGACTGCATCTCCGCCGCCGCCGCGGCCGCCGCTGATGGGTACCTCGTCACGATCGGCATCAAGCCGATGCGGCCCGAGACCGGCTACGGTTACATCCTGGCGGGCGACCTTCTGCCGGAGTCGACCCGCGGATCGGTCACCCCGCACGTGGTCGACCGGTTCATCGAGAAGCCTGACCTCGCCCATGCGGAGGAGTTCGTTTCGAGCGGCCGGTACTTCTGGAACGCGGGCATCTTCGTCATGCGTGCTTCGCGCGTCCTGGAGGAACTGGAGGCGGCCAGCGAACAGGGGCGTCGCATCGCCGACGTGGCGCGCTGGATCGCGGCACAGGCGCCGGCCGATCGCAACGGAGAAGAAGCGCGCGCGCGGTTCGAGTCCCTCGACAAGGTCTCGATAGACATGGCGGTGATGGAGCGGTCCCAGCGTGTAGCGGTGATCCCGGCAGACCTTGCCTGGAGCGACGTGGGCTCTCTCCTCGCGCTCGCTGACGTTGCCGAGCCGGATGAAGCCGGCAATGTCCGTACCGGTCGCGGCATCGACATCGATAGTGCGGACTCGATCATCTACTCGACGGACCGTCTCGTCGCTACGCTCGGGGTGAAAGACATCATCGTCGTGGATACTTCCGACGCGACGCTCGTGCTCGACAAGTCGCGTGTCCAGGACGTGCGGCAGGTCGTGGAGGCGCTCAAGGCCCAGGGCGCCGAGGAGATCGTGCAGCCGAAGACGAGCCTTCGACCATGGGGCTCGTGGACGAGCCTGCTGTCGGAGCCGAGTTACCAGATCAAACTCATCGAGGTGAAGCCCGGTTCTCGGCTGAGTCTCCAGAAGCACTTCCATCGGGCCGAGCACTGGGTCGTCGTGTCGGGCACCGCCGTGGTGACCCGCGACGGCGAGCGGATCGAGGTCAACGCCAACGAGAGCGTGTTCCTGCCGGTCGGCTGCGTCCATCGCCTCGAGAACTGTGGCAAGGCGTCTCTGCAGCTCATCGAGGTGCAGGTCGGGGAGTACCTCGGGGAAGACGATATCGTTCGCCTCGACGACGATTGGGCTAGAGACAGCACGTGAGTCTCAGTCGACTCGCTGGCGTCGAATCGCTGTCAACGGATCTTGGAGGACACGAATCTCCCATGCGCGTGACGATGGTCAACAAGTACTACCCACCGCATCTGGGCGGTATCGAGTTCCACATGCGGGATCTCGCGACCGAGCTCGCGGCGCGGGGTGTGGAAGTGCGCGCCATCGTCGCCAACGAGGGCAGCGGAGCGGTCACCGAGACCATCGACGGCGTCGAGGTCACGCGCCTTGCGCGCTCGTTCGCGTACGCGTCCACGCCGGTGGTCCCGGGCATGGCCCGCGCGCTGCGCAAGGAGTCGACCCGCGATGGCGCGCCGGACCTCTTCCACCTGCACTTTCCGTACCCGTGGGGTGAGGTGGCATGGCTGCGCGCGAAGGTCGCCCAGCCCACCGTGCTCGCGTATCACAGCGACATCGTGCGGCAGAAGGCGCTGCTCGCCGCCTATGCGCCCATCCTGAGGCGCGTGCTCGACCGCGTGGACGTGGTGCTCGCGTCATCGCCCAACATGGTCGAATACAGCCCGTTCCTCTCTGAGATCGCCGAGAAATGCCGCGTGATCCCCTACGGCGTGCATGTGGAACGCTACGCCGACACGCCCGAGCTGCTCGCGCGCGCCGCCGAGCTTCGCTCGGGCCACGGCCGTCCTATCGTGCTCTTCGTTGGCAGGCTCGTGTACTACAAGGGCCCCGAGGTCTTGATGCGCGCGATGGCCGACGTCGATGCCGACGTCGTGGTGATCGGGCGCGGTCCGCTCAAGCCCGAGCTCGAGCGCATCGCCGCTGAGGCCGCGATCGTCGACCGCGTCACCTTCCTTGACCCCGTCGACGACGCCGAGCTCGCCGCCTGGTACCACGCGGCGGACGTCTTCTGCCTGCCGAGTGTCGCGCGCTCGGAGGCCTACGGGCTGGTCCAGCTGGAGGCGCACGCCTCGGGCACGCCCACCGTCTCGACAACGCTCACCACGAGCGTCCCGTTCGTGAACAAGGACGGTGTCACGGGCCTCACCGTGCCGCCGGGTGACGTGGCGGCGCTTACCGAGGCGCTGCGCTCGCTCGTTGCCGATGAGTCGCTCCGCACGCGCCTCGGCGCGCAGGCGCGAGAGCGTGCGTTCGCGGACTTCTCGGTGGAGCGCATGGTCGACCAGACGCTTCAGGTCTACGCCGAGCTGGGGGTGAGTGCGTAGCATGGTCCGCAGCAGGTTCGTGGTGCTCTCGGTCATCTTAGACGCGCTCTTCGTGAACGCGGGCATCGTGATCGCGTTCTTCATCCGATTCGGTGGCGAGCTCCCGACATTCAACTTCGAGCCGTACGTGGCGCTTTCGCCGCTCATCACGGTGCTCTATCTGGCGGCCGGCTACATCTTCGGCCTGTACGAGCCGGAGCGGACGGAGGGCACGTGGGAGCTCGTGCGGGCCGCATTCCAGTCTGTCACGCTCGGTATGGTGCTCACCGTGGCCGTCGCGTTCTTCGCCGGTCCCCGGTTCTTCTCGTTCAGCCGACTCGTGCTCCTCATCGCATGGGCTGTGCAGTTCGTCCTGCTCGTGGGCTGGCGGAGTGTGCTCCTGCGCTTCACCTCGGTGCTCTGGCCGGAGCAGCGCATCCTCATCGTGGGCACGAGCGATCTTGCGGTCGAGCTCGCCACCGAGCTCGAGCATCGCGCCGGCTGGGGTTACCGTGTCGTCGGCCTCGTGCGGCGGGCTGAGCCGGAAGACGAGGCGGACTCGGCGTTCCCCGTGCTCGGGAGCGCACACGATGTCGCCAGCATCGTGGAGCGCGAGAGCATCGACCGTATCATCATCGCGAGCCCCACCGCCCATCGAGAGCTCATCGAGGAGATGGCGCTCGGCAACGAGTCCGACGTGCGCGTGGAGGTCATCCCGGAGCTCTACGAGATATTCATCGGCACGGTGGACAGCACCGTTTCGGACATCCCGCTCATGGAGCTCACGCGTCCCGCGGCGCCCGGTTGGTACCTGAGCACGAAGCGCCTGCTCGACATAGTCACGTCGCTTGCGGTACTCATCGTGCTGAGCCCGCTGCTGCTGCTGGTCACGCTCGCCGTGCTCGTCACGATGGGCTGGCCCGTCTTCTTCACGCAGGAGCGGGTGGGAAGGCGCGGGCATACGTTCGACGTGATCAAGTTCCGCACGATGGTGAAGAACGCCGAGGCGCTGTCCGGCCCGGTGCTCGCCGAGGAGGACGATCCGCGCATCACCTCACTCGGCAGATTCCTCCGGGCCTCTCGCATCGACGAGCTCCCGCAGTTGGTGAATATCCTGGCCGGAGAGATGAGCTGGGTCGGACCGAGGCCGGAGCGGCCGCACTTCGTGGACCAGTACGTTGAGGAGATTCCCGGGTACCGTGAGCGGCTCAAGGTGAAGCCTGGCGTGACCGGTCTTGCACAGGTGAGCGGTGGGTACGCGACCACCCCTGAACGCAAACTCAAGTTCGACCTCATCTACATGTATCATCAGAACCTGCTGATGGACCTTCAGATCCTCGTCGAGACGGTGCGGGTCGTGCTCACCGGCCGCGGTGCCCGATAGGAGAGTGCGCGTGGCCAAGCGTGACCAGAAGAAGACCGGGACCTCCGCAAGCGTGGCCGTTCAGGCCGAGCCTGCGATGGACCTGTGGGACCGTATCGCCTGGGTGTGCCTGCACCTTCTGGTGGTGATGGTGCCGCTCGCCATGTCCAACCTCGGCCCGTTCAACAGCAACGGCGTCCCGTTCACGTACGACCAGTTCGACATCCTGAAGGTCTTCCTCGAGCGTGGTCTCATGCTCGCCGCTGTCTCCGCATGGCTGATCGGTCTGCTGGTGCGCGGCGGTCGCGTGCGGTTCACGCGGGGCGAATGGGTCCTGGTCGCGTTCCTCGCGTGGCTGGTGATCACGACCATGTTCTCGGTCCATCCGGCCACGGCGGTCTTCGGCAAGTACCGGCGTTTCGAGGGACTCATCTCGTTTCTCACGTACGGTGTCACGTTCTTCATGGGACTGCAGATGGCGAACACTCCACAGCGGCTGCGCTCGCTCGCCCGTTCGCTCGCCGTCGGTGGCCTGGTCGTGTCCGCCTACGGGGCGCTGCAGGTCGTCGGCACGGTGGGTCTTGGCGTGGCGCGCGTGCTCCAGCCCGCAGTCACTGTGCTCGCCGTGGCGGGCCCCACCGCGCTCGCTTACATGGCGATTGCCCGGTCGGGCGAGGATCGGGACCGCAAGGTGGCGTACTGGATCGGCGCGGCGCTCGCGCTGCTGGCTGGCGTGATGCTCTCGGCCGGCCTCTCGCAGAACATCGATATCGCGGTCAGCACCGGCGTTCAGTCGGTTGCGCTCGACCCTATCCGGTGGGGCGCGCTTCCCTTCGAATCGAACCGTGCGTTCTCCACATTCGGCAATCCTGACCTCCTCGCCGGGTACCTCATCTTCCCGTTCGCCATCACGCTCGGGCTTGCGCTCTCCGAGAAGCACCCGCTGTGGCGCACGCTCTACTGGGTGTTCACGCTGTTCAACGTGTTCGTGGGCATCACCAGCTACGTCCGCGGCGCGTGGATCGGAGCGGTGGTCGCGCTTGGGCTGGTCATCTTCGCCTACCAACGCTCGCGGCAGGGCACCGACATGCGCCTCACGCCGATGGATAAGACGCTTATCGGCGGCACCGCGGCTACCGGCGTGGCAGTCGTCGTGGCGAGTTCGCTTCGGCCTGACGCGGTACGCAACGTGATCACGCGCGTGATCTCGATCTTCCAGTTCGACCAGGGCAGCGCGCAGACGCGGTTCCAGATCTGGGAGGCTGCGCGTGCCGCGATCGCCGAGCGTCCGATCTTCGGATGGGGCGCCGACACGTTCCGCCTGCTCTTCCCGATGTTCAAGCCGAGGGAGTACGTCGAGGCCGCAGGCTACCTGTCGGTCGCGGACAACGTGCACAACTACCCGCTCCAGCTTGCGAGTGGCATCGGCATTCCCGGCGCGCTGCTGTTCTACGGCGCGGTCGGCGTCGCGCTCGTGAGCGCCGCCAGGGCGTCGTTCGCGAAGGGAACAGCCGGCCGCAGCCTCGTGCTCGCCGGCTTCTGGGCAGCGGTGGCCGGCTACGTCGTCCATCTGATGTTCGGCCTCTCGGTGACCGGCTCGACCATCATGATGTGGCTAGCGCTCGGCGTGCTGCTCAGCCCCGCATCGGCCGAGTTCGACGTCGCGGCCCCGCAGTGGAAGGCGATCGGGATCGCGCTGGTCGCCGTCGCGTTCCTCGTGGGCGGCGTGCTCAACGTCCGCTACATCGTCGCCGATACGCACTATCTCGCCGGGCGGGTCCTCACCAGTGGTTCGGAGCGCGTCGCGGAGATCGAGCGAGCGATCGAGCTCAACCCCTACAACGAGATGTACCGCCTCGAACTCGGCACGGCGTGGCGTGACCTGTTCCAGTCGTCCGCACGATCCTATGCGCAGAGTGCGCTCTCCGGCGCCGCCGACGCCGGGCTGCTCGAACAGACGCTCGAGCTGTACTCTCGTGCCCAGGCAGCCTACGAAGACGTGATCGACTACGTTCCGCAGGAATACGACACTTACGTCTTCCTGGCCAACCTGCATAACGAAGCCGCGACGTACGTCGATTCGGCGTATGCCGAGCGAGCCGTCGACGTAGCCAAGCAGGGGATCGTCGTCGAGGAGTTCGGGCCGGCCATCAGGGTCCAACTCGCCATGTCGTACCTGGTACTGGACCGCCCGGCGGACGCCATCGAGGCACTCGAGTTCGCAACCTCGCTGGATCCGAACTACAGCCAGGCCTACGTCATCCTGGCACAGGCGTACCGCCAGGAGGGGCGGACCGACGACGCACGCGCTGCGCTCACGCACGTGCTCGAGCGGTATCCGGGCAATGCCGAGGCACAGCAGGCACTACAGGCTCTCGAAGCCAGCGAGTCCGCCACACCGGGTCAGTGACCAGGGAGAGACGATGAATGACCCCTCTGCGATTCCGAGCACGACCATCGAGCGGTTGCCGATGTATCTGCGGTGTCTGCTCGAGGCGCAGCCGCAACGCATGCCGCTGGTGAACTCGCAGATCCTCGCGGACATGTGCGGCACGAACGCGGCGCAGGTCCGCAAGGACTTCTCGTACCTCGGCGAACTCGGAACCCGCGGTATCGGCTACGACGTCAACGCGCTCGTGGCGCACATCTCGTCCGTCCTCGGCATCACGGAACTGCGGCGCGCGATCCTTGTGGGCTGCGGCCGCTTCGGCAGTGCGCTGCTCGGCTATCCCGGATTCGCGGAGCGCGGGTTCGAGATCGTCGCGGTGCTCGACGCAGACCAGGCGAAGGTCGGCACCCAGGCGGACGGCGTGACCGTGACCGATGTCGCCGACCTGGAGGACGTGGTCGCCGGGACCGGTGCCGAGATCGCGATCCTGGCGACGCCGGCCAGGGCTGCGCAGGCCGTCGTCGACCGGCTGGTGGGCGCGGGCATACGCGGTATCCTTAATCTCGCCCCGGTGCGGCTGAGTGTGCCCGAGGGCGTTGCCGTGCGGCAGGTCTGCCTCTCGACCGAATTGCAGGTCCTGTCGTTCTACCTGGCACAGAAGGCGCTGTAAAACCTGATGTTCGATCCGCGGGGATTGGAGCGACACGTGGCCCGAGTACGACCCGATGCATCGGCCGATGACGTCACGGACGCCGTAGCCAACGCTGCCGGGCCGGAGTCCTCCGCAGATCGGCGTACGGGTGCGACGGACGCGGCGGAACTCATCCCCGGCTGGCTGGCGCTCCTCGTTCTCATCCTGCTCCTGGCAGTCGCCGGACTGGGTGGCTACCTCATCAGGGGCGCGCTCACCGACAAGTCGGCCGTGACTCCGACCCAACTGGCGGTGGATGAGATGGAGGAGCAAGTCGAGTCGGATCCCAACGATCCCGAGCGGCTGCTCGCGCTCGGCTACGCCTACCAGCAGGAGGGCCGCTACGACGAGGCGCTCGGCCTGTACGAACAGACGCTCGCCCTCGATCCCGGCAACACCGGCGCGCTCTTCAACAAGGGTGTGGCGCTGACACTCCTCGGCAAGTCCAAAGAGGCCGAGGTGGCGTACTGGGACGTGCTCGAGGTGGCGCCCGATCACGCGCTTGCGGCGAAGGCGCTCGGCGATTACTACGTCGGCAAGAAGCAGTACAAGTCCGCGCTCACGGCGCTCGAGCCGGTGATCGCCGTGCAGCCGCAATACGCCGACTTGCAGTACCTCGCGGGCTACTCGTGCGAGCAACTCGGTATCACCGAGACGGCGATCACCTACTACCGCGGTGCGCTCAGCTACGACCCGGACGATCAGGGCGCGAAGGACGGACTCGATCGACTCGGCGCAACGGAGCAGGCACAGTGACGACACCCTCTCTCGACGACATGCTGGAATCGCTTCCGGCCCCTGATGGAGTGCGGGAGTCCGTGGCCGCGGATGAGCATCCCGCCCGCAGGTCGCAACGCGGCGGTTTCGCACTCACGCCCAGGCGCGCGTTCGGCCTGCTCGCTATCGTGCTCGCGCTCGTGCTCGTAGGTCTGGTGGCGTACCTGCTGTGGTTCGTGGGTCGGCCCGAGTCGCTCGTCGACCTGCCGACAGTGCAGGGAGTCGATCCGGTCTGGCAGGTGTATGGCCCCGGCGAGGGCGATCTGCCACTGTTCGACCGGCCGATGGGCGTCGCGGCGGGCAACGGCGGCAGGATCTATGTGACGGACAGCGGGAACAACCGCGTCTGTGTCTTCGACTCAAGCGGTCGGTTCATCAAGCAGTTCGGCACGTTCGGCATCGCCAAGCCGGCTGCGGGCTACAAAGCCACGTACGTTGCCGGAGCGCTCAACTACCCCGTCGGGATCGACATCGATGATGACGGGAACGTCTACGTGGCCAGCTTCTACAACGACTCTGTCGAGGTGTTCGACGCCGAGGGGGAACCGCTGCGGCGCTTCCCCGATCCCGCGCTGCCGGTGGGTCAGGGGAGTTCCGGCTACGGTGGAACGGGGATCGCGGTCACTGATGTCGCGGTCAGCGGCGACCGTGTCTACGCCCTCGACGCCTACCAGGTGTTCGTCTTCACCACCGAGGGAGAGTTTGTCGACCAGTGGGGCAAGCCGGGTACCGCGCCGGGCGATCTCGATCACCCCAACGGCATCGCGGTCAGCGACGATGGCTCGACGGTCTACGTCTCCGACTCCAACCACGCTCGCGCGACGGCCTTCACCACCGAAGGCGAGGTGTTGTGGCAGGTGGGCGACATCCCCGAGGGCATGAGCGACTCGGAGGCCGGTGCGCTCGAGCTGCCGAGGGGTCTCACGGTGCTGCCCGACGGCTCCATCCTTGTGGCCGACGTGTTCGCCTTCACACTCGTGCGCATCAGCGCACAGGGCGAGGTCCTGGGCGACTACGGCGAGCGCGGGGTCGACCCGGGGCAGTTCAACTTCAGCAACGACGTCGAGGCGTTCAGGAGCTTCGTGGCGATCGCCGATAAGGAGAACGGGCGCCTGCAGCTGGTGCGCCTGACAGACTGATCCCTCCTGCGTATCGTGCACGCGGAAACAGCGAGAGGTCTTGCAGGTGTGCCGATAGTGAGTGTGGAACTGCTCTCGTGAATGCTAGACTGACTGTGGCGCAGGGGTGCGCAAACGCCCCGCTGCTCCACACTCATGCTCGGGGGAGGTCAGTTGGGCGAGCCGGATGTCGAGGTAGACGTCGTCCCAACGGACGGCGAAGAACAGGGCGGCACGACGAATCGCCGCGGGCGCGGTGTGTTTGCAGCCGTTCTGCTGCTGCTTCTCGTCCTGTGCGGCGTCACGACGATCACACAGACCTACGTCACCGCCGGCGACGACCAGGTCCTTCGCAGCGTCACCCGCAATCTCGACTGCCTGCAGTGCCACGTCGAACTCATCCCCGAGTTCTCACGGGACGTCGTTCACAACCCGTTCGAGTCGGAGCGGTGCACCACGTGTCACACCCCGCACGGTGAGATCGAGACGACCACCATCATCGCCGGGATCACCCAGGTCTGGAGCCGCACGCGGACGCTCGTGGAGTGGCTGCCGCTCAAGATCGTGCTCGACGTCTTCGGCACCGACGAGGAAGTGGCCGAGGGCAACGGCGGTGACGCAAAGAGTACGACCGAGAAGCAGGTGAAGGGCGAGGAGTCCGAGCTCGTCATGCCGCTTTCCGAGTTGTGCTGGATGTGCCATGGCAACATGGGCCCGCAGGCCAACTCGGAGTACACGCATGCACCGTTCGTGAACGGGAACTGCATCGACTGCCACAACCCGCACGCGTCGGACATCGACAGCATGCTGAATGCGAGCGTCGAGGACCTCTGCATCACCTGCCACCCCATCGGCGAGGAACTCGGCCGCGCACAGGTGCACGCCCCGGTCGATGGCTTCCACTGCACCAACTGCCACGATCCGCACGGCTCGGCGTACAAGGGCATGCTCGTCGACAACCAGCGCGACCTGTGCTTCACCTGTCACCCGTCGGTGGCTTCGCGAATGGGCATGCAGGTCGTCCACGGGCCCATCCTGAGCGACGCGTGCACCGACTGTCACGAACCGCACGGCTCGAACTTCATGCCCCTCCTGCGCAACGGTCAGCCCGCACTGTGCTATGGCTGTCATCCGGGGATCCAGAACGACTTCCTGAAGGCCAGCCATCATCCGGTGGGGACGATCTCGCTTGATTGCACCGGGTGTCATGATGCGCATGCCACCGACTACGGGGGGCTGCTCTACGACGACGACAACGGCATCTGCTACGACTGCCACGCACGGCCGATCCAGGCGACCTACGACGTGTCGTCACATTTCGAGACCCCGTGCTGGGGCTGTCACACCCCGCACGGCTCCGACTACGGGCCGCTGCTCAAGGCGCCCCAACCCGAGGTGTGCTTCTCATGTCATGCCCGGAGCGGATACGACGATGCCGCGGGCGGGTATCACAACCATCCGGTCCGGCCGGTGTACTACGACGTGAACGCGAGGAAGGCCCTCACCTGCACGACGACGTGCCACGATCCGCACGGTTCCGCTAGGGGGTTCAGCCATCTGCTACGCCAGTACGAGGCCGGGCTGGACGGCAACTGCCTGATCTGCCACGCAGTGGTACCCGGGCAGGTTGTCGGCGTTGACTTCTGAGCCGGCCGCGACTGAGACGTCCCCGGTCGTCGAACGGCGTGCTCCGCGGAGGCTGGTCGCGATCGGGGTCGTTGTGGCGATCGCCGCAACGACCGCACTCGGCGCCTATCTCGCTCGCGATCCCTTCGCCGACCTGCCTGATGACCCCTCAGTTACCGTGAATCTTGCGGGCGTCCTTCCCGCTGAGGGCGAGGAGCCGCTCATCAAGCCAGCGGGCGTCGCCATGAGCGGGAACCGAGTCTACGTCGCGGATGCGGGTGCTGGCACGGTGCGGATCTTCGATCGGTACGGCCGCGACAAGGGTCGGATCGTGCTCCCCGGAACCGACGGCGCGATCGCGGGCCCTATCGCGATCGCGATCGATGACGCCGATCGGCTCGCGGTGGTCGACAGTGGGCTGGGCCGGGTCGTGGTCGTCACCGCCAAGCCCGCCGAGGAGGCGGACGTGCTGTTCGCGTTGGGCGATGCCACGGAAGGAACCGCTCCGGTGCGGCCCGTCGCCGTGGCGTACGCTGACGGCGAGTACTACGTCGTCGGAAGCACCGAGGCGAAAGTCCGCATCTATGACAGCAGTGGTGAGCCGGTGCGTGAGGTCGACGTGAAGGTCGATCCCGCGATCGAGTACCCCGGCGGCCTCGTGGTGGCTGATGGGTCGATCGTCCTCAGCGATACGAAGAGCGGGCGCATCTCGGCATTCAACGCCGAGACAGGGGATGTCATCGGCACGTGGCCCGACACGTACACTGTGCCGAGGGGGCTGGCTCGGGCGGGCGTCGGTTACGCTGTCGCCGACGTGCTGGGCCAAGCGGTCTATGTGTGTGATGCCGACGGCGTTCGGACGCATTCTGTAAGCGCTGAGGCCGTTCCGGACGCGACGCTGGCACTGCCCGAGGGCGTCACCTGGGATGCCGCCAAGTCGAGGCTCTATGTGACCGACTCTGCGGCGGGCATCGTAAGCGTCTTTAACGTACGCATGGAGTGAGCGGCTGGTATATTGGTCCAGGACCAATTTGACCACTTCCAACGCAGGGCCGCCGCAGAGTCGGTCAGCACGGGAGTACGGGACTCGCGAATCGGCAGCGCAATCGGATGCAGGCCTTGTAGAGGCGGAGATTGAGTAGTTCACGTACACACACGACTGACGGTCGTTACATTCGGAATCAGGCGCGTCTTGCCTGGTTCCCGATGGTGCTGTGTGTGATCGTTGTCGCAGCGCTGTGCGTGGCGCCCGCATCCGCTTTCGCTGCAACCGCGCATGCTGACACCGGCGTCAATCCGGACTGCGGCGCGTGTCACAAGCCGCATCAGGCGCCTACCGAGCGCAGCCTCCTCTCGGACGTGACGGAGTCCGAGGTGTGCTACGTGTGTCACGGTGACTCGGCGGGCTCGGACTGGAACGTGGAGACGGGCACCAATTCGTTCACCGGCGCCAGTATGGTGAGCGGTCACGTACTCGAGAACGCGGTCGACCCGGATCTGACAGTCGATCTCACCAACTCATGCACGGGGTGCCACGGCGTGCACGGCGACCCCGACCTGCGGGCGAACCTGCCGGCAAACGAGGACGTGGCCGGTACCACCATCGACCCGGCGGATCCTCGCAGCTGGTGCCTTGCGTGCCACAATGCGGATCACGCCTGGTACGCGGGCTCGGAGACGGCCGGGGTATTCAGCATCGATGCCGGGTTGAAGACGGCCTACGAGGCGCTCATACAAGACCCCACCTGCGGCGCGAGCCACTATCCGAAGCTCGGCACATTCCCGGGTAGCGCGTCGAACGCGACCTACCTGGCGAGCACGCACGCCAGCGGGATCGATACGGGGACGGTTGAGAGCCTCGTTTCCGTACCCACAGAGATGGTGACGCGCGTGCAAGGCGACTGTCTCTGGTGTCACGCATCGCACAGGAGCACCGCAACGCACGACGGGCTGCTCGGCGAGTACCGGGCCTCGACCGCGAACGACGCACCGGGCGGCACCACGGTTGGGGAGTACGCGCAGGCGTGCTTCGAGTGTCACGGTAACAGCAGCGGCACGGTGTACCTGCCTGCGGCGACGTACACGGACTCATACTGGACGACCACGGTAGGTGCGCCCGACGTCTACGCGCTGGTTACGGACACGAGCAGCGCGCGTTCAGGTCACCGCATCCGCACCGCTGGCGCCTACTACGCCGTGGACTCGCCGCTGCCCTGCTACGAGTGCCACAATCCGCACGGCTCCAAGAACGGCAACACGCTCATGATCTCGGATGCGTTGGGCGGCAACTTGCAGCCCGATGGCACGGCGGCGCAAGTCCGCCAGTTTTGCTTCAGCTGCCACACTACCGGTGATGCCACGCCTGCTGGCTGGGACACCGACGTCAACGACGATGGCACCCACGATGATGGTGCGTACACGACGACTCTCGCAAACACCGCCGTAGGGACGACCGCCGTCGGAATCAGCAGGACCGTGGCTCCGTCGACGAGCTACCTACAGCTCAGCGGCAGTTCCTATCATCTGCAGGCCGCCACGCAGAGCTGTCTGGCGTGCCACGATGATGCGCACAACCCCGGGAGTGGGGCATCGAGCGGTGGCAAGGACTGCTACATCTGCCACTCCACCTACATGGACTACATGGAGGACGGGACGGACCGGGACACCAGTGACACAGAGGCTGGCGTAGGCTCGAGCCGCACCACCCGATACCACCACGTGGTGGGAAGTGACACGAAGGACGGCGACGAGGCGGTCGGTGGTACGGACTCGGGGAATCTGACGAGCTACCCTGCTGCGGGCACTGACGTGTACTGCCTCAGCTGCCATGTCGATCACGACAAGTTCAACTCGAGCAAGTCCTCGAGCCTGCGAAGCACGATTGCCGGCACCGATACCGCGCCTGGATCTGTGACTGCTGCGAGCAGTGATTTCAATGTGACCAGCGGCGGCGTATGTCTTGGTTGCCACTACCTGTCTCGCACGAAGGACATCGCCAACCAGAAGAGCGACAGCACCTCGGTCACGCCGGTGATTCCGGATACGATGGGCGGCACGCTTGCCGATGCGATCACTGCGTATGGCAACTCGCCGCATCAGTACGGCGTGACGGGTCGTGCCCGGAGCGACAACACGACGTTCAGTGGTGACTGTTCCAAGTGCCACAGTGACGGGCAGACGGGGCTCTTCTACAAGACAGCTACCACGGGCGCCGAATTCGGTCTGCACTACGACACGTCTCGCAGGATCCTGGAGGCGCTCGGTCGCGGGACCGTGAGCGACCCATACGTAGAGGAGCGCTTCTGCTACAGTTGCCACTCCGTCACGAGCGACGGCTTCAAGTCCACGGCCAACCGCGACTGGTACGGCGATGCCGACGGTGCCATGGACCTCGCCTCGCAGGCGATCTACGCGCAGACGGGGCCGAGCGCCCCGGAGCGGACCTCGGGCCACATGGTTGACACGTACACTGGGCTGCACAGGCCCAGCCCAACCGACGAATCGGGCACCTACATCCGCGATAACAAGCACGTCGAGTGCGCTGACTGCCACAGCCCACACGCTGCGGGCGCGACACTTCACACGGTCGGCGGCGCGAATGGGAACAGAATCGGCACCAACTCGCCACTCCAGGGTGCGTGGGGTGTGGAGCCCACGACATGGCCCACTTGGGCAAGCCCAACGGGTGTGTACGGCGTCGGCTCGGTGAAAGAGCCGGCCATCTACGAGTACCAGATCTGCTTCAAGTGCCATTCCGGCTACAACCTCGCCTATGCCGCTGGCGCAGCTGGAGAGAACGGCACGTGGTCGAACGGCTGGGGTAGCTCCGGGGTGAACCTATGGACGGACGTTGCGCTTGAGTTCAATCCGGCGAATGCCTCATATCACCCGGTTGTCGCTGGAACGGGGCGCGCGGATGCCCGTATCACCGCCGCAACCGGCACGATGACCGACGCTTGGCGTACCGAGGGCCAGACGATGACCTGCTCCGACTGCCACCAGGCCACGAATGCGAGCTCCACTGCTTACGGGCCGCACGGCTCGGCGGTGAAGAAGATCCTGCGCGGCTACTGGCCCACGAACAGCCCGGATGGCACGGGTGCGTACTACACCCTCGGGGGCGACTACACCAACCTACTGTGCGCGAACTGCCACCAGATGGCGAACATCGGTGACTTCACGACCGGTCACCAGACAGACCACCACGGGATCAACGGGAACGCCTGTGTCAACTGTCACCTTGTTGTGCCGCACGGTGGTAAGCTCGCCGGCCTGATCGGCGATGGCGATGACGACAACACCGACGGCGACAATGGCACCGGCACCACCATGCCGTCGCGCTACGCTCAAGGCAACGTCCTGGACAATACGATGATGACCGGGTACAACCCTGGTGGCGCCACGAAGCCCGACTGTGGAACCACGTGCGGGCATAGCGTCACCGCCGGCGCCGACTGGTAGTGGCCGCGCAGTCGTGTCTCGCCATCAGTCCTTCGTAACACCTAGCGCGCACGGTCTCCTTCGGGCGGTCATGCGCCGTCAGTCTGTAGCCGGGGCCATCGTGCTGGCCGCGATCACCGTCGGTATCGGTCTGGCAGTCCCACAGGACGGTGCCGCCACGGGGCTTGCCGGCAGGCTTGGGCTCGATCGCGTCTTCTCAAGCTGGTGGTTTCTTGCCGTCTGTGCGCTGATCAGTGTCCAGCTTACAGGTGCGATCACCCGACTGTGTACTCGTGACCTTCGGCGGATTCGTCGTGATCGGGGACCTGCATCGGCAGATCCGATGACCGTTCGCGATGCCTCCAGGCTCGCAGTTGCTCTGAAGGCAGCCGGCTACCGGCGAATCCGCCGATCAGCAACCACCGCGCGCTACGTCAAACACGTGTGGGGCTACGCGGGTCCGACTCTGCTGCACCTCGGCATGCTTGCGGCGATACTGGGGGCTCTCATGAACTCACTCACTCTGAGTTCAGGGAATCTGGTGCTGCTCGAGGGCGCCACAGTGGCACAAGGTGAGCCGCTGGGGAGCGCGCGTTACGGACCGCTTGCGGACCCTCCGGTGCTCTCGCAGACACTCCGCTGTGATGGCATCGATATCACCTACTGGCCAGATGGTGAGCCGCGGCGTATCGAAGGTCTGTACAGCATCGTCAGGCTCGGTGGAGACCAGAGCTTCCGGGTAGCAACGAATGCTCCGCTTGTGGTAGATGGGGTACGCTTCTTCCAGGATTCACGTGTGGGCTACGCCTATGGTGTGACCCTAATGCGCGGCGAAACGACGACCAAGCATCGACTTGACTTGCCCTTGCCGGAGTCCGGGGACAGCGCTTCCTATATCGACACGCTGCTCGAGAACGGCGATATGTTACGCGCGAAGGTGACACACGACCCTTCGGCCCCGATGGGCGACCCAGTCCTCACGCTGCGGCTCGTACGCGGTGAGGACATCATCGGGGAGGAGTCCTTCAGTAGCACCGGCGCTGGTGTGTTGGGCGACACAGAGGTCTCTGTGGACATCGCCACGCGCTGGAGCATGATTGCCCTGGAGCGCAGCCGCGGTGCCGGGATGCTGTTCGCGGGCTTCTTCATCATCCTGCTCGGCGCAGCGCTGATCTACGCAGCCACTCCGCGTGAGTTTACGCTGGTGGGGCAGGAGGACGGCACGGCGACCGCCGACTGGCACGCGGCGCGCTTCGCTGCCCTGTATGCTGCCGAGGAACGTGCTCTCCGTGCGGCCGCGAGCGGGACGGGAGTGGATGCGGATGACTGAGACGCTGCGAATGCTCGACCCGATACTTCACGTCATGGCAGCGGTCTGCTACGCGGTCGCGTTCGTGGTTCTGATGGTGGAAGCAATTGCCGGAAAGGGCTCGAGGCACACTGCTTCGGTGTTCGGCTCCGCGGGCCTGCTGGTGCATGTTGCAGGCATCGCGTCTCGTTGGGCAGCGATCGGCCACGGTCCGATGCTCACCAAGTACGAGAACCTCTCGTCCTATGCGCTTGCAGTCGCCATCATCGCGCTGTACCTCCTGCAGCGTCGACCCTCGCTGCGGCAGATCACGGTCGTTCTGTATCCCGTTGCGTTTCTGATGCTTGGACTGGGTCTCTACACCGGGCCGGAGTCCGTGAACCTCCCGCCGACGTTCTCTGGTGTCTGGCTCGTTCTCCACGTGTGCTTCTACTTTCTGGCGTTCGCGACAGCGCTCACCGGCGTGGGGGCTTCGATTCTCCTGATGCTCGGGCCCCATGCGAGGCAGCAGACGACTGAACGATTCGGTGGTCGTGAGGAACTCGACTCGGCCGCCTACCAATATGCCGGTCTCGCATTCACCTTTTGGGCTGTCGGCATGCTCACCGGGTCGATCTGGGCATACAACGCATGGGGCAGGTACTGGGGGTGGGACCCGGTCGAGACCTGGTCGCTCGTGACCTGGCTGGTGTTGGGGCTTTATCTGCACCTGCGGCGTTTCTTCGCATGGGATGGGCGCAAGGCCGCATGGCTCCTGATCGTATCTTTCGCGTTCGCGGTGATGTCGCTGTTTGGCACAGCGTTTCTGACCGGCTCGATCCATGGCGTGTACTTCACGTGATGCCACCCTCGCGACAGCTCGGCTTTCTCGCGCTTCTACTCGGAGTCGCTGCCCTTGTGGGTGTCGCCGCATGCACCAGGGGAGGCGACGCGACACTCGACCCGGAGACTCTCGCGATCCATAAGGCCGTGACTGACTACAACGATGCGCTCGTGGACACCTTCGCGACACTTGACCTCGGGCACCTTGAGAGCGTGGCGACAACCGAACAGGCAGCCGATGAAAGCTACACGCTGATGCAGCTCCAGTCCGAGAACGCTGTCATGAACGCGGAGCTTATCAGCGTCGAGTTCGGTGACGTGATCGTCTATGCCGAGGACGACGTGAGCATCACCACGCACGAAACGTGGGACTACGACTACATCTCTGTGGAGACGAGCGAGACCATCCGTTCGGAGCGCGGCGTCTTGTACGACCTGCGGTACGACCTCGTGCTCACGGACGGTCGTTGGCTGGTCTACGCGGTGGACGCATTCGATGTTGCCCCCGACCAGGAGACCACGCCGTGAAACGCGCAACTGTCGGCGTCACCCTCGCCCTCGCGCTGCTTGCCGGCTGTGCCGTCGATGCCGTTCACCCAGCGGTCACTGCGATCACCGACTTACTCGAGCTCCGTCGCGATGACGTGCGGGATCCCGAGGCGTACGAGCCCTACTTCACCACCACGGAGCTCGCTGCCGAGCTGGCGTCGGGAAGCGACGAGCCCACCGGCACGCCTCAGGTCCCCGAGCACGAGTCGTTGTACCTGACCGCCGAGACGACCTCGACTGCCGACGTCGCTGTGGTCTGGAAGGCAGGCGACGACTTCCCCGACTGGCCGGTCGCGACGGTGTTCGTCCTGTCTCAGACAGACGGTCGCTGGGTCGTCGTCGACGCCCTTGAGGCCACATCGGCACCCGAGCCGCTCAGCGAGTAGACCGTTCGCGGATAACGGCTGCGCGTCTCCTGGCTCGTACGGGCGCGGTGCGTTCGCATCATCTTCGTTCACCATCACGCGAAGGTGCGCTACGATGAACCCAATGCGGAACCAGCCCCGGAGGCATCCATGAGTACCGATCCGCGCTCGGCACCCGATGCGACCCTGTACCGCCTCTCCATGTATCACTGCTATCTGGGAGAGCTCCTGCGGACGGGTGCACCGCCGCGGATCACCTCCCGGGAGCTTGCCGAAGAGCTCAGCGTGAAGGAAGAGACCGTCCGCCGCGACATCTCCTTCGTGGGCGAGATCGGACGTCCGGGCGCTGGCTACTCACCCGAGGTCCTCTACGAGGAGTTCACGCGCTACCTCGGCTTGTCTGAGAACTACCCCATCGTCACTGTCGGCAGTGCCGCCATGCTCGAGGCGCTGCAGGTGGTCTTCCCGGCCGAACGCTTCGGCGTGCATGCGGCGGCGCTCTTCTCGGAGCTTCCCGAAGACGCGGGGGCCGAGGTGGGCGGCATCCCGGTGCAGCACCTCACCGACATTCCGAAGCTCGATCCCGCTCTGGGCATCAAAGTCGCCTTCATCGCCTGTTCGCCGGGGTGGGTGCAGATCACCCTCGACCTGCTCTCCGGTGCCGGCATCGGCGGCGCGCTGCTGCTCACCCCGGTCATCAAGGTGCGCCGTCCCGAGGGGATGACGATCACGCAGTTGCGGATGCCGTGCGACCTCAAGTCGCTCGCGTGCCACTGCCAGGTGCCTGCGGGTACCGTCGGGACCCGGTGAGCGATGCGCCTCGACCCCACCCGGCTGCCGCTTCGTCTTGCGATGGTCGCTCTCGCCGTACTGCTCGGCCTGGCGGCATTCGGCTGCGGAGGCGGTCAGCCTGCCGAGCTCGTGGGCGAGGCGGTGCAGCCCACACCGTGGGACCTTTCCACGCCCGAGCTTGCTGTACGCTCCTATCTCGACTGGGTGAGCTTCTCGTACCGCATGGCGAACTCGGAGATCCCCACCGCCACGATGACTCCCGAGGAGGGCGTCCGCGTCGACTCGTACATCCAGCTCAATCGCATGGAGGGCAACGGCATCGAGCAGTTCCTCGAGACGTTCGAGGTGGTCTCGGTTTCCGAGGAGGCTTCGAGCGCGGTTCTCACCGCGCGGGAGTCATGGCGATACCGGTACTTCTCGCTCGAGACCCTCGAGTACGTGAGCGAGGAGTTCAGGGCGAGCTACGACACCACCTACACGCTCGTTCCGGGTGCGGACGGGTGGGTGGTCGACGCCGTCGAGGCGGCCGCTGAAGGGGAGATACTCTAGGGGTTCGGCGCCCGCGGTCTCGCCTCACCCCTGTGCTATACTCCCGCCTTGTTCTGCCCTGGTGCGCCGCCGTGAAGGCGGCGTGAGGAGGACCCCATCTGATGCCCAAAGCGGACCTTGTCCTGCTCCACGCCCCGAGCGTATATGACTTCCGCGAGACCTCGATCATGTACGGCCCCGTGTCGGACCTTGTTCCCTCGAGCCCGATCTTCGAGATGTATCCGCTCGGCTTCACCACCATCGGCGAGTATCTCGAGCGGCACGGACTCCACGTGAAGCTCGTGAACCTCGCCGTGCTCATGCTCTCCAAGCCGAAGTTCGATGTGGAGAAGGCCATTCGCGAGATGGACCCGCACGTTTTCGGCATCGACCTGCACTGGATGCCGCACGCGCACGGATCGATCGAGATCGCCCGGCTGTGCAAGAAGTACCATCCCGAGACTCCGGTGGTCTTCGGCGGGCTCACCGCGACGTACTTCCACGAGGAGCTGGCAGGGTACGACTGTGTGGACTACGTGCTGCGGGGCGACTCAACCGAAGAGCCGTTCACGCAGCTCGTCTACGCGCTCAAGCGCGGCGGCAGTGTGGCGGACATCCCTAACCTGACCTACCGTGACGCGTCGGGTGCGATCGTGGTGAACCCCTTCACCTGCGTGCCGCCGACGTTCGATCATGTGAAGCTCGACTACAGCTTCTCGATGCGCTCGGTCATCCGGACGCGCGACATGTTGTCGTCGCTCCCGTTCAAGGGCTGGCTCAGCTACCCGGTCTCGGCGTCGCTCACCTGTCGCGGCTGCACGCGCAACTGCGTGACGTGCGGCGGATCGTCCAGCGCGTTCCGCGAGTACTTCGGCCGCGATCGCGTGGCGTTCCGCGACCCCGATCTGCTCGTGGCCGATATCGCGCACATCGCGAGGCACATACCGGGGCCGGTCTTCGTGTTGAACGACTTCCGGCAGGCCGGCGACGAATACGTGGAGCAGTTCATAACGGGCCTCAGGAACATCGACTTCAAGAACCCCATCGGCTTCGAGTTCTTCACGCCGCCTTCGGAGGACTTCTACGCGCTTCTGGACGAGAACCTCAACGACTACTCGGTGGAGATCTCCGCAGAGAGCCACGACGACCGCGTGCGCGAGGTCTTCGGCAAGCCGTACACATGGGAGGCGCTCTCGACCTCGATCGAGCACGCCTTCAAGCACAACTGCCAGCGCTTCGACCTGTACTTCATGACCGGCATCCCCACGCAGACCGCGGCGTCCGTGCTCGGCACCGTGGGTGCGGTCGAGGAGCTCTACGAGCGTATCGGCAACAACCCGAAGCTCCTGCCGTTCATCGGGCCGATGGCGCCCTTCCTCGATCCCGGCTGCCAGATCTTCGAGGACCCGGACCGCTTCGGCTACACGCTGCGCGCGCACACGCTCGAGGAGCACCGGCAGTTGATGACGCAGCCGTCGTGGAAGCACATCCTGAACTACATCCCCGACGCCATGACACTAGACGAGCTGGTGGACTCCACGTACGAGGCGGCGGTCGGACTCAACCGCGTGAAGGCGAAGGTCGGTGCGATCGATGCCGCCACCGCCGCAGCCACTGAGCGTCGGGTGCTCGAAGCGCAGATCGCGATGGCGCGCATCGATGACATCATGCGGCATCCCGAGCCGAAGCGCAGTGAGCTGCTCGACGACTACAAGCACGAGATCGACCACCTCAACGAGAGCACGGTGTGTGAGAAGACGGAGCTCAACTGGCCGGCGCGCATGGACTTCGGCCACTTCTGGAACAACGCCAAGCTCTTGTTCAAGGTATACGCCGAGCTGTTGTTTCCCTGGCTTCGCGCGTACGATCATCGCTTCGAGAACGAGGGACGCTAGATGGTGAGCCGCGCCCGCATCCCCGAGGACGCCCGGCCCACCACCGAGAAGGTGCGGTCCATCTTCTCGACGATCGCGCCGGAGTACGACCGGTTCAACAAGCTGTCGAGCTTCGGCATAGACCGGTCGTGGCGCCGCCGGACTGTGAGACTGGCCCGCATCGGCCGGTCGTCGCATGTGCTCGATCTGGCGGCCGGCACGGGCGATCTCACGATGGCGATCGCACATCTCGGAAGGCCCTCGAGCATCCTCTCGACCGACTTCGTCCCCGAGATGCTCGAGGTGGGGAAGGCCAAGGCCGCCGCATACGAGGGCCCCACCGAGATCGGCTTCGCGGTGGTGGACGCCCAGGACCTGCCGTTTTCCGATGAGAGCTACGACGTAGTGACGGTGGGCTTCGGTGTACGCAACCTGCCCGACCGGGCCGCCAACTTCCGCGAGGTCTACCGCGTGCTCAAACCGGCCGGCCGGTACGTCGTGCTCGAGTTCAGCCGCCCGCCGTTCCCGCCGTTCCGGGCGCTCTACCACTTCTATATCCGCACGGTGATCCCGGCTCTCGGAGGCAAGCTCACGGGCGACCGCCCGGCGTTCGAGTACCTCAACAAGTCGATCGAGGCCTTTCCCGGGCAGGTGGCGCTCGCCGGTGAGCTGCACAAAGCGGGGTTCGGCGAAGTGATGTGGCACAACCTCACGTTCGGCATCGTCGCCGTGCACGTGGCGGTGAAGTAGTGGCTTCGAGCGTGTAGGATAGGAGCCCGACGAACCTACCTGGTGGGAGGCCGATCCGAGAGATGTTGCTACTTGCGCGCTACGTGCTCCCGGTGAGCGACGCTCATATCGAGGACGGCGCCGTGCTTGTGCGTGACGGCGCTATCGTCTCTGTTGGCGCCCGCGCCGATCTGCTCCGCGAGCACCCCGACGAGGAGGTCGTGGACTACGGCCTCGCAGCGCTCATGCCCGGCTTTGTCGACCTGCACACCCACATGGAGTACTCGATATTCCGCGGTGTCGTCGACGATCTGCCTTACACCGAGTGGAAGATGGCGGTTCAGGGCCGCGAGCGCCTCCTCGATGGGTCCGCGTGGAAGGACTCGGCGGTGCTGGGCGCCATCGAGGCCATACGCTCGGGCATAACCACGGTCGCAGATGTGACGTACTCGGGTGCGAGTGTCCAGGCGACACAGGACGCCGGTCTGCGCGGCGTGCTGTACCGCGAGGTCGCCACCATGGACACGGCCTCGGTCGACCGCGTGATGGCCGAGGCGCGCGCGGACATCGATGCCTGGACTGCCGCTACCGACAGCTCGCGCATCACCATCGGCATCGCGCCTCACGGGCCCTATACGTGTCATCCGCGCCTGTTCAAGGCGATCGCCGACGAGGTCGGGGCGCACGACCGTCCCGTCACGATCCACCTCGCGGGTTCGAAGGATGAGTACGACTTCGTGAAGTACGGCTCCTCGCCGCTCGGACAGGACTTCCGCGCGCAGTCCGGGTGGGCGGACGAGGCGTGGATGCCCACCGGCGTAAGCCCGGTCCGCTACGTCTACCAGTGGGGCATACTCGACCTGCCGAACGTGGTCGCGGTGCACTGCGTGCATGTGGATGCCGAGGATGTGGACGTCCTTCGGCGCACGGACACCGCGGTGGCGTACTGTGCGCGATGCAACGCGAAGCTGGGCATGGGGACGGCGCCGCTCGGCAGCTTCCAGACTGCCGGATTGCGCGTGGGCATCGGCACCGACTCGCCCGCGTCGACGAGCACGATCGACTTCTTCGAGGAGATGCGGGTCGGCCTGCTCATCCAGCGCGGGATCCGCGGTGAGCAGGGCTTCTTCACCGCCGAGGAGTTCGTGCGGATGGCGACGCTCGACGGCGCGCGCGCTCTGAGGATCGACCGGCTCGTCGGCTCGCTCGAACCCGGCAAGCGTGCCGACATCATCGCGGTCGATCTCTCCAAGAGCTATCAGGTACCCACTCAGAATCCCTACGGTGCGCTGGTGCACACCTGCAACCAGGAGGACGTGCTGATGACGATGGTGGAAGGGCGTATGCTCTTCGATCGCGGGCGCTTTCTCACGCTCGATCCCGAGGCGATGAGCGAGCGCGTGGAACAGCTGCGACTCATGATGCGGAGCTGATGCTGGTGCACGAGCACGGCACGGTGATAACGGTGCGCGACGGCGCTGTCGACGTCCGCATGGACGTCTCGGCGGCCTGCGGAGGCTGCAGCGCTTGTTCGCGCGCCAATGGGGAGACCGTCATGCGCGATGTCGTTGATTCGCTGGGAGTCACGGTGGGGGATACCGTCGACGTCATGATCCCGGACACCGTACGGGCGAAGGCCGCGGCCGCCGTGTTCATCGTACCGGTGGGATGCATGCTGGTCGGCTACTTGGCTGGCTTCTTGCTCGGGAGATGGGTCGGGATCTCGCCCGATGTGAGCGGTCTCGTCGGCGCGCTGCTCTCCGCGAATCTCGCGGTACTGGGTGTCCGCCTCGCCGAACGCAGGGTGGCGTCCGACGGGCAGTACACGCCGAAGGTCAGTGCTATAATCGCGCGGGGCCACGGCCGGTCATGACGATGCCGTGGCCGTTCGATGGACAAACAAGGAGGTAGTCGTACGTGAGCGATCAGGACTTCTTCTTCGACGAGGAAGAGACGACGGTCACCGGAGCCAAGGAGACCGTGAAGCCCTCGGCGAAGTCCGAGAGCAAGCCGGCGCCTGCAGCGCGCAAGTCCGCGCCGAAGCCGGCCAGCGCCACGCCTGCTGCCGCGAGGCCCGCCGGCGGTACGCCGTCCTTCTTCGAGCAGAGCGTCAGCATCACGATCGCGTCGCTGATGACCGTGATCGGCGTGCTCGTGGGCGTTATCATCGGCTTCCTGGTGGCGCCTGATGGCGGCACCGTCTCGACGGGCACCCCGGCCGCAACGACCGGCTCGGGCAGCTCGGCTCCGCAACTCAGCGAAGAGGAGCTCTCCTCGGGGGCGCTTCCCGAAGGCCATCCGGACATCGGCTCGATGAGCACGACCGCAACGACCGGTGAGTAGCGCCATGGCGAAGAAATCGGTCAAAGCGCCCATGGCGGTCGACAAGTCCAACACGCCCGCCTGGATGCGCGTCGTGATAATCGTTGTGGCGATCTCGTTCGTGGCCTCGGGTATCGCGATCGTCGCCGCCGGCATCGGCGGAGGTGGTTCGGGGACGAACACCGCCTCGGGCGGCTCGATCACCGATGAGAACAAGGCGCGGGTGGAGAACGCGGTGGCCGCGGCAGACGCGAGCCCCAACAACCCTGAGGTCGTCATCCAGGTCGGCCACGCCTACTTCGAGTGGGCCGTCGCGGTCTACGAGTCGGGCCAGGCGGCTGCGGCGCTGCCGCTGTGGACGAGCGCCGTCAGCTACTACGACAAGGTCCTGGCGATGGATCCATCCCACGACATCGCGCTCGGCAACAAGGCCTTCGCGCTCTATTACGCGCAGGACGCCGAGCTGGCGCCCGCCGCCCTGCGGGCATTCATCGATGGCGCGGGAGATAACGCATCGCTCGCGCAGCAGTTGGACAATGCCCGCGGCATGCTCGCCGAGTTCGAATCGGCGCCGACGACAGCAACGACCACACCGTAGCTCTCGGGCGCACACGCAGACGATGACGGCCGGCTCCACGGGGAGCCGGCCGTTTGCTTTCGGCGTGTCGCCGTGGCTAGTGTGCGACGTCCGCGAGCATCGTGAGCGCCTCATCCATAGACTCCGCGCACGAGAAGAGCCCGGCCAGGCGGGTCATGTCGAGGATGCTGTCGACGGAGTCATTGGTGACGAGCACCAGCCGCCCGCCGTGGGCAGCATACTCCTTGGAAAGTGAGAGCAGCAGCCCGAGTCCGGAGCTGTCGAGGTAGTCGAGCGCACTCAGATCGACGATGGTTCGCGGTGGAAGATGCTTGAGCACCCTATCGATCGTCATTCGGAACGTGGCGCACTCGCTGTAGTCGAGGTCGCCCTGCAGCGTCAGAACCCAGTGGTCCGGGTTCTGATCGAGCCGAATCGAAAGCCCCATGTCACCCCCCGTGTTCTCCACACCCCCCGGCACTTGTGTGTGTACCCCGCGCTTTGCGGCTTCACACCGATGGGCTTCGTGGCGTGGTGGCACGCGTGGTACGCTGCGGGTACAATCGTGCTCGCGTATACCCGAGCGAAAGCAGTGACCGCCATGGAGCTCGACATCTCAACCGAGAGCGCGGGAGCGAGCTGTACGATCGCACTCGATGGTGAGGTCGATGTCTACACGTCGCCACGCCTTCGGCAGGAGCTCGCGAACGTGGTCGACTCCGGGTGCCTCCACCTGGTCATCGACCTTGAGCATCTCGGCTTCATCGACAGCTCCGGGCTCGGGGTCCTCGTGAGCACGTTGCGGCGTGTGAAAGAGCGCGGGGGCACGCTTCGGCTCGTATGCACCAAGGAAAGCATCTTGAAGATCTTCCGGATCACCGGGCTCGACAAGGTGTTTCCGTTGTTCACGACCGTTGAAGAAGCGACGGAGTTCTAGACCGTTCGCGCGGCATGCGCGGACCGGTTGGGTCCGTCGCCTCGTCCTCTATCGAGGAGTTGAGCCTTGTTCGGCATCGGCGGCTGGGAGTTCGTCCTCATTGCGGTGTTGGCGCTGCTGCTCTTCGGCCCCGACAAGCTCCCGCAGTTCGCGCGCACCCTTGGGCGTTTCATGCGCGATATCAAGAGGTATCAGAGCCTCATCGAGTCGACGGTCCGAGGCGAGATCCTCGCGGCCGAGCTCGACTCGCCGAAGAAGGACCAGTTCGAGACAGGCAAGGCGTTCCGGGAGCGTGTGGCCGGCGGTGGCTTCACCACGCCAACGCCCAAGGCCGAAGCGGAGTCGGATGAGGCCGAGGCCGTGCCGCCCGCGGAGTCCGCTGACGGCGCCGGATCGCCTGACGTGGCCGTCTCGGTACTGGAAGAGGGAGAGGGGGAGCGGGACGAGGCCTGACGGCCTCCCGCGAGCACGATGCCCATCTCCCCAAAGCGCATGCCGTTCATGTCGCACATGAACGAACTCCGCAAGCGACTGACCGTGGTGATCGCGGTGGTCGGCGTGCTGACACTCGTCGGCTACTACTACTCCGATGAGATCTACCGGATCCTCATCGGTCCTATGCTGCCCGTGCTGGGCGACAAGGGCGGCTACACGTTCGACCTGCTCGAGGCGATGACGAACCGGTTCCGGCTCGGCATGTTCGGCGCGCTCATCGTGGGTAGCCCGGTCATCATCTACGAGGTCCTCGCGTTCTTCCTGCCGGCGCTCAAGCCCAAGGAGCGCAAGTGGTTCAGTTGGACCGCTCTGGCGGCCGCGCTGCTGTTCCTTGTCGGCGTGGCGTTCTGCTACTTCTACATCCTCGAGCCGAGCACGCAGTGGCTCGTCGACCAGAGCGGCGAGACCTTCGACCTGCTGCTTCGTGCGCAGAGCGCCATGACCTTCGCGATGTGGTTCCTCGCCGGCTTCGGCATGGCATTCGAGGTGCCGGTCGTCGTCTTCTACCTCGTCTACTTCAACGTCGTCCCGTACGCGACACTCCGCAAGAACTGGCGGACGGTATGGGTCGTGATCGTGGTCGCGGCGTCGATGATCACGCCCGACTGGAACCCCTGGAGCATGGCCGCGCTGTCGGCGTCGATGGTGACGCTGTTCGAGGCGAGCATGCTGCTCGTGCGCATAGCGCTTGCGCGCAAGATCAAGGCCCAGAGCCTGCCGGACATCGACGAGCCCGACACCGAGTAGCACGGAGCCGCACATGCACGAGATGGGCATCGCCGAAGGAATCCTCTCCTCTTCGATCACTGCAGCCGAAGACGCGGGCGCGACGAAGATCAACGAAGTCGATATCACCATCGGTGTGCTCACCGAAGTGATGGAAGACTCGCTGCACTTCGCGTGGGAGGCGATCACTCCCGGCACCATGGCCGAAGCGGCGGTGTTGAACGTGACGATGGTCGAAGCGCGCTCGCGCTGCGCCGACTGCAGTCACGAATGGGCGCACGACCGGTATTCGGGCGCGCAGTGCCCGTCGTGCAGCGGGTACCTGATCCGGTTGCTCGCCGGCCGTGAGCTCAAGATCGACTCCATCGACATCGACTGAGGGGTGTAGCGTGTGAAAGTCGACATCGAACAGCGGATCCTGGCGGCCAACGACGAGTTGGCAGCCGCCAACCGTGTCCGCTTCGCCGAGCACGGTGTGTTCGTTCTCGATCTGATGGCATCACCTGGCGCGGGTAAGACCTCGACCATCCTCGCGACCATCGACGCACTGCGCGAACGCTACGCGATCGCGGTGATCGAGGGCGACATCGCAAGCAAGGTCGACGCGGAGAAGGTTCGCGCCCACGGCATCCCGGCGGTGCAGATCAACACGGGCGGCGCGTGCCACCTCGAATCGGCGATGATCCGCCGCGCGGTGGACACGCTCGATCTCGAGGCGCTCGACCTCATCATCATCGAGAACGTCGGCAACCTCGTATGCCCCTCGGACTTCGACCTCGGCGAGAGCGCCAAGGTCATGATCCTCTCAGTGCCCGAGGGCCACGACAAGCCGTACAAGTACCCGAACATCTTCCAGGTCTCGGAGGCGGTCATCCTCAACAAGTGCGACACGATGCCCGTGTTCGACTTCGACCAGGATGAGTTCACGAGCGTGGTCCGGAGCCTCAACGGTGCTGCGCCGATCTTCCCGATCTCGGCCACCAAGGGGGATGGCGTGGCCGAGTGGGCCGAGTGGCTCGCGGGGCGCATCGAGACAGCGAAGGTGGAGGTCGCATGATGATGGACCGCGCAGCGGCGCTCGCGCTCATACGCGAGCGCATCCGGAGCGCCAACCTCGTGAACCACTGCGTCGCCACCGAGGTGATCATGGAGGCGCTCGCGAAGCACTTCGAGTTCTCGGAGGCTGACGTCGAGCGCTGGGCGCTCACGGGGCTGCTCCACGATCTCGACTATGCCGAGACGGCCGAGGACTTCGAGCGCCACGGCGTGGTCACCGCCGAACTGCTGGCCGACGAGCTCGATGCCGAGCAGCTGCACGCGATCCTCGCCCATGCCGACAAGGCGCCGCGTGAGTCGCTGATGGACCGGGCGCTGTACGCTGCCGATCCGACGACCGGCTTCATCGTGGCGGCCGCCCTCGTGCGTCCCGACAAATCGCTCGCGAACGTCGAGCTGCGGTCGCTGCTCAAGCGCTGGAAGGAGAAGGCCTTCGCGCGCGGCGCCAGCCGCGAGCAGATGGCCGCCTGCGAGGAGCTCGGGCTCACCCGCGAGGAGTTTCTCGAGTTGGCGCTCACGGCGATGCAACAGCGCGCGAGTGAGGTAGGACTCTAGAGGCGCCGACGGGCGTAGAGGATCCGGCGCTCAGACAGTCCTCGAACGGGTCCCCGAGCGCGCTCGGCGCGCCACAGGCGCCCCTCGCACGCTCCTCCCGTTCTGCGGAACTCGCGGCGGACCCTCTACGCCCGTCGGCGCCTACGCGTGGGCGATCCCGCTGCTCCTGTTGCGCCCTTAGACTCACTTTCGGTCAAGATGTGATTCACTTCCCGCTTGACTCGGCGTATATACTCGGCGGAAGTGACTGCCCCCTGGCGGGAAGACGACGAATGAATCTGGTCATCTCGGAGAAGAACATAGCGGCCAAGCGCATCGCGGAGATTCTTGCGGTGGGTAAGCCGAAGGCCGACAAGGTGTACACCACACCCGCCTACTACTTCCGTCGCGACGGCGAGGATTGGGTCTCGATCGGCCTCAAAGGCCACATCATGGAGGTCGACTTCGCACCGACGCTCGATGGCGCGTCGGTGAAGGAGCTGGCCGCAGCCGATCCGCGCGTGCTCTCGTACGGAGCAGGCGATCTTGTCGCGGCCGAGGAAGGCCTCGACCTCAAGCGGTGGCGCCTGGAGACCCTGCCGGTCCTGGCGCGTGTGGCAGTCGAGAAGGTGCCCAAAGAGAAGGGCATCATCCAGTCGATCAAGAACCTGTCGAAGAAGGCGGACAAGGTCATAATCGCCACCGACTTCGACCGTGAGGGCGAGCTCATCGGTGCCGACGCGCGTGACATCGTACGCTCGGCCAACAAGACCGTGCCGGTCACGCGCGTGCGCTTCTCGGCCATCACCAAAGACGAGATCGAGCGCGCATTCGCCGAGGAGGGGCCGCTCTCCGAGGAGCTGGCGCAGGCCGGCGAGACGCGGCAGGACATCGACCTCATCTGGGGCGCCGTGCTCACGCGGTTCCTCACGCTGTCGCTCCAGAGGATGACCCGCAAGCCCTTCGGCGACGTGCTGAGCTCCGGACGCGTCCAGACGCCGACCCTCAAGATGATCTGCGACCGGGAGCTCGAGCGAGAGGCGTTCGTTCCCGAGGACTACTGGGTTGTTCGTGGCGCCTTCGGCAAGAACGGCGATGAGTTCGCTGCAGGGCATGCGACCGAGCGGTTCAGCGCTGAAGATGCTGCGCGAGCCGTGCTCGACGTCGTTGCGGGCGCCTCAGAGGGAGTGGTGCAGGCGGTCAAGCGCACGAAGCGCCAGCAGAAGCCGCCCACACCGTTCAATACCACAGCGCTGATGGCGGCTGCCGCTTCCGAGGGCTTGTCCCCCTCACAGACGATGCGGATCGCCGAGTCCCTGTACATGAGCGGTCTCATCTCGTATCCGCGCGTGGACAACACCGTGTACCCGCCCAGTCTGGACATCAAAGGCATCCTGCGGACGCTTTCGAAGGTGCCGTTCTACCACGAGTACTCGCGGAAGCTGCTCGGTCAAGGGGAGTTGCACGCGACGCGCGGCGAGAAGGAGGCCACCGACCACCCGCCGATCCATCCCACGGGCATCGGGGACCCCGACAAGCTCGAGCCACAGGCGTGGAAACTCTACAACCTCGTCGCCCGCCGGTTCATGGCCACGTTCTCCGATGCCGCAGTGATCGAAGGGACGCGAGTCGACCTCGATGTGGCCGGCGAGCGGTTCGTCGCCAAAGGCGATGTGGTGGTGGTGCCCGGGTATCGCGCCATCTATCCCTACGGACTGCGCAAGGACGAGCATCTGCCGCAGCTTGAGGACGGGGAGCGCGTAGACTTCCTCGGTGCGGAGATGGAGGGCAAGCAGACCCAGCCGCCCGCGCGCTACTCTCAGGGCAAGCTGATCCAGGAGATGGAGAAGCTCGGCCTCGGCACGAAGGCCACGCGTCACGACATCATCCAGACGCTTTACGACCGCAAGTACGTCGCCAACGACCCGGTGGAGCCCACGTTCAAGGGCCGTACCGTGATCGATGCGCTCTCCCGGTATGCGAGCGAGATCACGAGCCCCGAGATGACCGTGTCGCTCGACCGCGAGATGGACGCCATCGCCAACGGCCGCGCCACGCTTCCGGTGGTGGTGGGTCACTCGCAGAACGCGCTCGCGACGGTCCTGGAGGAGCTGCTGCCTCGGGTCGACGAGATCGCCGAGCTGCTCAAGGGAGCCATCGACGAGGACGCGAAGGTGGGCACGTGTCCTGTCTCGGGACACGATCTGCTGATCAAGTACTCGCCCAAGAACCGCACGTACTTCGTGGGATGCAGCGGCTACCCCGAGTGTACCGTCACGTACCCGCTGCCGAAGAACGCGAAGTACCAGTCCTCCGACGAGTCGTGCCCGGAGTGCGGGACACCGCAGGTCAAGATCATCCAGTTCAAGAAGCGCCCCCGCCTGATGTGTCTGAGCACCGAATGCCCCACGAAGCGCGGCCCCGAGATCGTCATCGCCAGGGATGCGTGTCCCACCGGTGATCATGGCGATCTGGTGGTCCAGTACTCGGGCACCGGAAGCCGCTACGTGCGCTGCACCAACTACGAGAGCTGCAAGACCTCCTATCCGCTTCCCCAGCAAGGTGACCTCGAGCCCACGGACGAGGTCTGTGAGTGCGGTACGCCGAAGGTGATCGTCCACACCAAGAAGGGTCCCTGGAAGATCTGCATCGACCCGGAGTGCCCGCTCAAACCACCGCGCACCACGGGTCCGCGCAGGGCCACCGGCGCGAAGAAGCCCACCGGCGCGAAGAAGCCCACCGCGGCGAAGAAGCCGGACGGCGCGAAGTAGACGGGGCCCTTGGTGAGCGGGTCGCTGCCAAGGGGCATCAACTCTGTGCACCGTCGTCGAGTCGGGAGACATACGTGAAGATCGCGGTCGTACAGCACGCGCTCCGGCCCGCTCCGGCCCAGGACCTCGAGGCGTTGGTCATCGCGGTCGCACGTGCGGCGTCGCTCGGCGCGGAGTTCGTGGTGCTGCCGGATGTCCCGGCGGTGTACGACGGTCCGCTCGGCGACGACCTCTATCGCCGTTCCGAGGAGGGCGCGCCCGGCGTGGTGATCTGGGCCGCTCATCGGTACGCACCCGACTCCGGGCATGGACCGCTCGCGCTCGCCGCGGATCCGGCTCTCGTGGCCTATGCGCTTGTCGGCGACGACGCGATCGACTCCACTGTCCTGTCGGCGTGCGTCACGCACAAGCCGGGTCTTCTGGTGCTCGCTCCCGGGGCGGAGTCCGAGCTGCAGGCGCAGGCGGTCCTCGAACTCGCGGTGGCACTGTCCACGTCGCTTGCCTCGGTCGTGGTGATCGCCGAGACCGATGGGGCCGAGGCCGGTGAGCCCGGCCACGGCGGTTCCGCGATCGTCCATCTCGGGGAGGTGGTGGCGGAGGCGGTCGCGGGGGACGACCTGCTCCTCGCCGAGGTCGCCACGCCGCTCGGTCCTCCCGAGGCGCCTGCTACCTTCCCGGAGTTGCCGCCACTGCTCCTTCAGCGCATCGCGGCGCATCAGGGCCGAAGGGTCGACGTCGGCTATCCTGCCGACCTCGGCTGAGACTCCGGGCCGATCTCCTGATGGTAGAATCGCACGTGGCCGTTCCTCGGCTGCGTTCCGCGCGCCCTGTGGTCCGGAGCGAGTGCCGTTGCGAAGAGGGAGAAGCATGACCCAGGCGTCGGATCCGATCGAGTTCCACCGGCAGTCGCGCGGCAAGACCGCGATCACATCCAAGGTCCCGCTCGATGCGCAGAACCTGAGCATCGTCTATACGCCAGGCGTGGGCCAGGTCTCGATGGCCATCGCCGGGGATCCCGCCCTGGTGCGTGAACTCACGGGTAAGCAGAACACGGTCGCGATCGTCACCGACGGCACGGCGGTCCTCGGCCTCGGCGATATCGGTCCGGAGGCCGCGCTGCCGGTGATGGAGGGCAAGGCCGCGATCTTCTCGGAGTTCGCCGGGATCAGTGCGGTCCCGATCTGCCTGGACACGAAAGACCCCGATGCGATCGTCGAGACGGTGAAGTACATCGCGCCGGGCTTCGGTGGCATCAACCTCGAAGATATCTCAGCCCCGCGCTGCTTCGAGATCGAACGACGGCTCACCCGCGAACTCGACATCCCGGTGTTCCACGACGATCAGCACGGCACGGCCATCGTGGTACTCGCCGGGCTCATCAACGCGCTCGCGGTCGCAGGCAAGGACGCCGATGTGCGGATCGGCATCTGCGGAGCCGGCGCCGCGGGTATCGCGATCGCGCAGTTGCTGGTCGCATACGGACTCACCACCATCCGCATCAGCGACAGCAAGGGTGTGCTGACCACCGGGCGAGAGACCCTCAACGACGATCAGCGTGAGGTGCTTGCGCTGAGCACGGCCGACGGTTCCTGGCCGGTCGGGGCCACCGTGCTCGATGACGCGGATGTCTTCATCGGCGTCTCGCGCGCCGGGTTGTTCACTGCCGATGACATCAGGCGCATGCGCGAGAACCCGATCGTCTTCGCGCTCGCCAACCCCGTGCCCGAGATCATGCCGGACGAGGCCCGTGCAGGCGGCGCTGTCGTCGTTGCCACCGGACGCTCGGATCTTCCCAATCAAATCAACAACGCACTCGTCTTCCCGGGACTGTTCCGGGGGCTGCTGGACCACGCTATCGCGCATGTCACCGTGCCCATCAAGCTGGCGGTCGCGGCCGCACTGGCGGGTCTCGTGGAGGAGCCCACGCCCGATGCGATCGTCCCGTCGATCTTCGATGGGCGAGTCGTACCGGCGATCGCCCGCGCGGTCGGGGAGTCCGTGGCGTGACCGTCATCACTGCAGCCGACATCGCCCACATCGTCGCGGGAGCGATCCGGGCCGCAGCGACGTCCCTGCGCCCGGATGTCCTCGAGGCGATGCGGGAAGCTGCACGGACCGAGCCATCCGAGCGCGGTCGCGAGATACTCGGGCAGCTGCTCGAGAACGCGGAGATCGCGAGGCGCGACTGCGTGCCGCTGTGTCAGGACACCGGGACCGTGTGGGTCTGGGTCGAGCTCGGGCGGGAGTCGTGCCTCGAGGGCGACCTGCAGGGTGCGATCGACGATGCGGTCGCACGCGCGTACCGCGAGCATGCGCTGCGCATGAGCGTCGTGCGAGACGCGCTCTGTGATCGCACCAACACCATGGACAACACGCCGGCGTTCATCGAGATCACCCAGCGCCCGGGCGAGGGCGCCACCGTCCACGTCATGCTCAAGGGCGGCGGTTCCGACAACGCGAGCGCCGTCGCGATGCTCGACCCCGCATCGGGCGTGGAGGGCGTCGCGCGTTTCGTGATCGACGTCGTCTCGGCGAAGGCGACGGGCGCCTGTCCTCCGCTCATCGTGGGCGTGGGTGTGGGCGGAACGTTCGACTCGGTCGGCAAGCTGGCGAAGAAGGCCCTGCTGCGCGCGCTCGGGGAGCCGACGAACCCGGTGGAGGTCGCCGGGCTCGAGGAGCGGCTACTCGCCGAGATCAACACGCTGGGCATCGGCCCGGCCGGGCTGGGCGGAGTCACGACTGCGCTCGGCGTGCGGGTGCTCACTGCGCCATGCCACATCGCGGCGCTTCCGGTCGCGGTGAACCTCGGGTGCTCGGCGATGCGCTCCGTCACCGTGGAGGTGCCGGCGCGTGGCTGAGTCCGAGCTGACAGTGTCCGAGCGCCCCGCGGAGACGCCGTACTCGGCGGTGCTCAAGAACAAGCGTTTCCGCGCGCTGTGGCTCTCGCAGTTCGTGAGCGGGCTGGGCGACTGGCTCGTGATCGGTCTGCTGATCCCGCTCGTCACCACGCTCACCGGCGGCTCGTCGTTCGCGGTCGCCGGCATCATGATCGCCAAGATGGTGCCATCGCTGCTCTTCTCCTCGGTGATCGGCGTATTCGTCGATCGCTTCGACCGGCGTCGCCTGATGATCGCGTGCGACCTCGTGCGCGCCCTGCTCACGCTCTTCCTGCTCTTCACCAACAGCCTCGCCGTGATCTACACCACGGTGCTGCTGATGGAGATGGCCTCGCTCTTCTTCTCACCTGCACGCAGCGCGCTCATCCCGCGACTCGTCTCCGAAGACGAGGTCGCGGTCGCCAACGGGCTCGCCTACACGACGCAGCAGGCGAGCATGCTCATCGGTCTCACGATGTCGGGCGCGATCCTCGCGGGCTTCGAGGCTATCGTCCGCACACTTCTCGAGAGCGGGCTGCCCTTCGTCGATGTCTTCGTCGGCCCCTTCGCTCCGGCACTCCTTGGCCCGCGCGCCGGCGTGGTGCTCAACAGCCTCACGTTCGTGATCTCGGCGATCTTGCTGTGGTCGACCCGCATCCGCGTCCGGCCCGAGCGGGAGGGCGGGAAGTTCCAGATCTCGCTCATCGGCCGGGACGCGTTGGAGTCGTTCCGGTTCCTCAGCGAGCATCGCGAGCTGCGCGGGCTGCTGATCACCGTGGGCATGGCGATACTCGGCGGTGGAGCGGTCATCACTGTCGGACTGTCGTACGTCACCGCGATCCTCTCGCACGGCATCCCCGTCCTCGATCAGTTCGACGCCATCCGCAACCTCATCGCCGCACCGCAGACCTTCATCCTGGTGCTCATGGCGCTCGGCATGGTCACCGGTGCGATCCTCGTGCCGAGGCTTGCCGACCGGGTGCCGCTTCAGGCGCTGTTCCTGGGCGCGGTCACGGTGTTCGGCGCGAGCATGCTCGCCTTCGCCAGCATCGGCGTGTACTGGGTGGCGCTCGTCTTCAGTGTGACGGCCGGCTTCTGCATCGCGTGTCTCACGGTGGCGGGCAACACCTACGTGGCGCGCACCGTATCCGACGAGATCCGCGGCCGTGTGTTCACGGCCATGGAGTCGGTCATCAGAGTGTCGTTGCTGCTGTCGATGGTGGTCGTCTCGCCGATGGCCGACCTGCTCGCCACGCTCATCCGGAAGCTCTCCGAGGGCATGACCGATCCGTCATGGTTCACGGGCCCGCGTGTGACGCTTCAGATCGCGTCGCTGATCGTACTCGGGGCGGCGTACTATGCGTACCGCACACTCGACTGGCGTCGGGCGGACCAGACGGACGCCGACGGGGTGGTGACCGCCGATGAGTGAGCCGGTACGGATCACGTTGCCCGGCGACACAGCGCGCCTGAGGGAGCTCGGCGCCGGGACGCCCGTGTTGCTCTCGGGGCGGGTCTTCACCGCTCGCGACGCGACACATGCGCGGATCGCAGCCGAACTCGAGCGCGATGGCGTGTTGCCGCATGACCTGGCGGGCGCTGTGCTCTTCTACGCCGGACCCACGCCTCCGGCAGCTGGTCGCCCGCTGGGGTCGGTGGGGCCCACCACCGCCCGTCGCATGGATGCCTGGACGCCCGCGCTTCTTGCCGCGGGTATCGCGGCCACCATCGGCAAGGGCGCGCGCTCGGAGGTGGTGCGCGAAGCGTGTCGCGTTCACGGCGCGGTCTACCTGGCGGCGGTGGGCGGGACGGCGGCGCTGCTCGCCACGCGTGTGACCTCGGCCGAACCGGTGGCCTACGGTGACCTCGGCACCGAGGCGCTCGTGCGCATGGAGCTCGTCGACTTCCCGGTGTGGGTAGCGATCGACACCAAGGGGCATGACCTGTATGCCGAGGCGCGCGACGAGTGGGCCGCAGGGGAGGGCCGCCGGTGAGCGGACTGTTCATCACCTTCGAGGGCGGCGATGGATCGGGCAAGTCGACGCAGATCGCCCTGCTCGCCGCACGCCTGCGCGACCTCGGCCACGAGGTCCGCACCTTCCGCGAGCCCGGCGGCGTGGTGCCCGGTGACGCGGGCGAGCGCATCCGGGACGTCGTACTCAACCCGATCCACGAAGGCCTCGGCGTTCGCGCCGAGTTGCTGTTGTACGAAGCCAGTCGCGCCCAGCTTGTGGAGACACACTACCGCCCGGCGTTGGCCGCAGGCGTGATCGTCCTCTGCGACCGCTACGCCGACTCGAGTGTGGCATACCAGGGGTACGGCCGGGCCGTGCTTCCAGTGGCCGAGGTGCACGAGCTCAATCGCATCGCCACCAGCGGCCTCACGCCCGACCTGACGCTGCTGCTCGATGTCGATGCCGCCTCCGGTCTGGCGCAGGCCACCACCGAGGGCGCCGACCGTCTCGAAGCCGCCGGCCGCGACTTCCACGAGCGCGTGCGTGCGGGCTATCTGGAGATGGCCGCAGCCGAGCCGGACCGCATCAAGGTCGTGCCGCGCTCATCGGTGGATGAGGTGGCGGCGGCCGTCTGGGCGCATGTGGAGCCGCTGCTGGCCCGTCTCGAACGGGCGTGATCCGTATATGAGGACGTGCGTGTGGGATGACCTCGTGGGCCAGAAGCGCGCGGCGACGTACTTGCGGCGCGCCGCCGAGGGTGACACGGTCGCGCACGCCTACCTCTTCATCGGACCTACGGGTGCGGGCAAGAAGACGGCTGCCCGTGCGCTTGCGTGCGCGCTCTTCTGTGCCGACGGTGCTTGCGGATCGTGCAGCGCGTGCCGACGGGTACGCTCGGGCGCGCACCCGGACTTCCACCTCGTGTCGCCCGAGGGCGTCACCTACGTCGTCAGTCAGATCCACGAGATCATCCACGACGTCAATCTCAGGCCGATCGAAGCCACGCACAAGGTGTACGTCCTCGAGGGTGTCGACCGGTTCAACGATGCCTCGGCCAACGCCTTCCTGAAGACCCTCGAGGAACCGCCCGCCGACGTGGTGATCGTCCTGCTCGCGGGTGACTACGACGACGTGCTGCCAACCATCGCCTCCCGCTGCCAGGTGGTGCGCTTCTCGCCGGTTGCCGAGTCGACTGCGCGCGCCCTCGTGGTGGAACGCACTGGCGCGAGCGAGGACGAGGCGCGGGCCGCGCTGGCGGCCGCGGGACAGGTGATACCCCGCGCCATCGACTTCCTGAACTCGACGGGCCGTCGCAACGCGCGGGCCACGATCCTGACCATCGTGAAGCGGCTCGTCGTGATGGATGGTCACGATGTCCTCATCGCGGCCCGGGAGTTGCTCACAGCGGTGCGTGCGCCGGTCGAGGAGATGAAGGGCGCACAGGCCGAAGAGGCCGAGGAAGCCCGCGAGTACCTCTCGAAGGGTGTCGCGAAGCGCATGGAGCAGCGCCACAAGCGCGAACTCACCGCGCACGAGCGCGACGGTATGACTGAGATACTGAGCGTGACCGAGAGCTGGCTGCGCGACTGCCTCGTGATGTCGAGGGACATGCCCGATCTCGTGAACAACATCGACACGGCCGACGCGACTGCGGAGGTCGCGGCGGTGATCAGCGTTCCGGCCGCGCTGCGCGGTCTCGACTGCGTGCGCACGGCGCGCGAACGCTTAGCCTATAATGTGTCTCCCCAGCTGGTCGTCGAGGCCATGCTGTTCGACATACAGGAGGTTCTACGATGCCCACGGTAGTGGGAGTGAAGCTACGCTACGCCGGCAAGGTCCTTTGGTTCGATCCCGCCGGCTCGACGCCCGAAGAGGGCGACCACGTGATCGTCTCCACCGAGCGCGGCCAGGAGTACGGCGACGTCGTCATGGCCCCGCATGAGATCGATCCCGCCGAGCTGCCCGCCGAGCTGAAGCCGGTGGTGCGTGTCGCCGACGAGAACGACCTCGCGCGCGCCGAGGTGTTGCTCGAGCACGAGCGCACCGAGATGGAGCGCTTCCGGGCACTCGTGGCCAAGCACAAGCTCGAGATGAAGCCCATCGGCGTCGAGCACCTCTTCGACGACTCGAAGGTGGTCTTCTACTTCGCGGCCGAGGAGCGGGTGGACTTCCGCGAACTCGTGCGCGAACTCGCCGCCGAACTGCACAACCGCATCGACATGCGGCAGGTGGGCGTGCGCGACGAGGCGCGGATGATCGGTGGCCTCGGCCACTGCGGTCAGCCGCTATGCTGCGTGCGTTTCGCCGGGGAGTTCCAGCCCGTTTCGATCCGCATGGCCAAGGAGCAGGACCTGCCGCTGAATCCCTTGAAGATAAGTGGGCTCTGTGGCAGACTCATGTGCTGTTTGCGGTACGAGTACGATGCGTACAAAGACTTCAAACAGCGTGCTCCGAAGTGCGGCACGATCGTTGACTTCGCCGACGGCTCGGCGGGGCGTATCTCGGCGATGAACATCCCCCGGGAGACGCTCACGATCCGCCAGCAGGGCGGACCGGAGATCACGGTCCCGCTCGAGGCGCTCGATTGCAGCGCCGGCCGGGGTTGCCCGTGCAAGCTGAACGCGGATGCGGTGGCTCAGCAGGCCACCGCGGCCACTCTGGCTTACGGGACCACGCCGACGCTTCGCGAGGCCGACCGTTCGGCAGAGGTGCAGAACGGCAAGCGGCCCGAGGGCTCCCGCCGGAAGCGGTCGGGAGGCGGGCAGAAGCAGGAGGGCGGCACGCAGAAGGCCAAGACCGACGCGCCGAAGGGCGGGTCGCAGGGCCAGAAGC
>JBASOJ010000015.1:0-31820 GCA_049658145.1 Coriobacteriia bacterium | reverse complement strand
TCTGAACCGGTCCCCCCACTGGCTGCGATCGCCTGACCGCCGCGAATCTAACCCCGGCTTCGAGCAGAACGCCGCGAGGTAGAATCAACATGCAGGCGCTCGGCGTCTGCTCAAGCCGAAACACGTTCGGCGTATTGATTTGAGGGGCGAAGTGTACGAACCGACGAGGAGCGAGCTTGACAGCGCTCGGCAGCACTTCGCCTACGAGCTGGACATGCTCCGTGCTGTGACAGACATGCTGCGCGACCGCCCGGACCCCATGGCCCTTCACAACGCCCTGCTCGAGTCGGCGCTCGTACACGCTCGCAATCTCCACGACTTCTTCATACACCAGCAATCGGATGAGGACGATGTACTCGCGCTGCACTACGTAGCCGATCAATCTCTGTGGACGCGACCTGCCTTGACCTATGTGAGGTCATGCCAACGACCAATCAACAAGGCGCTGAGTCACCTCACCTACCACCGGACTGTGAAGAAGCCCCTCTGGCGACTTTCGGTGATGCGAAACGAGATTGAGACTGCGTACTCGCAGTTTCTTGAAGCCTTGCCTGAGGACGAGCGAGAGAACTGGCCTGCGACGCAGGAGCCATCACAGCCCGATTCTGGGTTCGACGTTTCCTAGGCCAGGTTTCGGTCAACGCCTGACAAGCAGTTCGAGCGGACTCACTTCGTTCGTCGCTCAACTGCCGGACGTTAGTCTGACCCCAGTCGCTGCGGACGTGAGGCGTGACGAGTTCACTTCACCTCGGGTAACATCAACTCGGAGGTTCCGCATGGTATCAGTCATCTCGGACAAGCTCGAAGCCATCTCTGCCCTGTGCCGCAAGTACGGTGTTGTCAGCATGTACCTCTTCGGTTCGGCTGCTGGATCCGACTTCGAGCCCGGTCGTAGTGACGTGGACCGGCGCTGTGAAGAACCGTTACATCGCCGCTGAGATCGAGCGAACGAAGCAGTTGCTCTATGCCGCGTAGCGCCCTTGCGTACCTTGCGGACATCATCGGCCCATGTCGCTTGATCGAAGACTTTCTTGTCGGCGTTGACCAGGCCGCCTATCTCGAGTCGGATGAGAAGCGCTCGGCGGTCGAGCGGCAGGTCCTTATCATCGGCGAGGCCGTTGCCGCGCTGAGACGTCAATCGCCGGAACTCGCTGAGTCCATCTCGCAAGCGAACTTCATCGTGGGGTTTCGTAATGTGCTCGCCCATGACTACGCCTCCGTGGATGACCAGTCCGTCTACGCGACTGCCATGGGGGACATCCCACGCCTTCGGATCGAGTGTGAGGCGCTGTTGGAGGGGGCAGACTAACAAGCAGTTCGAGCGGGCTCACTTCGTTCGCCGCTCAACTGCCGGACGTTAGGCACGGCCAGACGGGTGATGAGCCCCTCTGGGTCGTCTGTCGTGGAGATGATGAGTACATGGGGGAGGCGACCGCGATGGCGCGAGCGGTGTAGAGCTACCATTGCCCGTGTTCTCTTCCGCCGCGCGGCAAGCGTGGCGGCTATCCTGGGAGGGGATCCTATGTCGGCGAGGCGTCGCGTCAAGGGCGGTATGCGCGAGCGTCTTGGCTCGCTATCTGCTGCGTTGACGGGATTCGTACGCAACCCGAACCCGTTCAACGACCCGTATGGCTGCACGGTCAGTGCGGTCCTGATCGTGATTGCGGCCGTCGTAATCCTGGGTGGCATGTACCTCACCGGTGTCATCGACTACGACTTCACGCAGACCCCCGCCGAGCGGGCTGCGTCTGAGGGAGCTTCTACCGGTGACGCAGGCCCGGCAGCATCCCAGGAATCGGCGGCACCGAGTGGTCCCGTGGCAGAGAATCCGACCGCTGTGGGCCAGGCTGTCGACGCGATAGCGCGGCCCGCTATCGAAGAGGTCTACGGCGATGCCCAGCTCCAGAGTGCTCCGTCGGTCGAAGCTCCGATCGTCAGCCTGCAGTACGGCATCCCAACGAATCCGGCTGAGGGCGATGGAGAGAAGTTGCGCAACGCGTTGGAGGACAGAGGTGCGCGCGTGGATCCCGCCAACAGCGAGATGGACTACCACGCTGGAGAGGAGTTCATGATGCTGATCGACACAGGTAACCCCGCTTACAAGTCGATTCGTGTGAGCATCTCTCCGGAGTTCAAGATGGTCTACGTGAACGCTGACAGGTCCGATTAGGGGTACTCATTCACGGGCCGCTGCGGGTCTGAGCGGTGGACTGTAGTGCGGTCGACCATGTAAGTGCCCAGTTCGGCGCGCCAAAAGCCGATGACTGCTTGTTCAACAACGCGTGCCTAGCCCGTGCTTCCAGCCGACTCACGCACGCGCTAGGTTGGATAGCAGCCGCTCGTTCGCGGCTGAAGCGCCGAGACGTTAGACAGGGCGTCAGATCGCGGCCTCGGGCTGATCGGGGGGAGCTCATGGGCGGCGGGACGGAGCGATTGACACAGCGGGGCGCTGGCCGGTTCTTGCGTACCGGAGCGCTGTGGGCCAGCGCAGGCGTCCTGCTCCTTGTCGCCGCCGGCTTGCTCGTCATCATGCCTCCAAGCGGCCGGTATGCTGATGCTGTGGTGAAACTCGGCGATATCCGCTGGCAGTTCTACTACCTACGGCTCCTGGCGATACCGCCCTCTGCGGCGTTACTTCTGTTGGTGTCCATAGCCGTTCGGGTCTCCGGATGGCGCACGGTCTACCTCGCGCTGGCTGCCGCCGGGGTCACCGCGCTCATCCTAGTTCTGGCGATCGTCCTGGGCTCTGACGTCGTGACGGAACTCGCTCTCGAGTGGTCCGTGTCGTTGTCTCTGTTCCTGCTCAGCCCCCTGGTGGCTGTCGTGGTGTTCGCTGCGCGGGTGAATCACCCAACACTCCCACGCACGTTGGGCGCAGCTGCGCTGGCTCAGGCGGCGGGCATCGTTCTCTTCGTCGTCGGAGCCTTACTGACGTCCGCTCCCTACAACTAGCGTGAGGGGCCCCGCCTGTCTAACGCGCGTTGACCCGCGCGCCATCCGGGAGTAGCGTTCGAGTTGTCTCCGAGCGTTGCGACCTACAGGTGCGAAGCCCCAGGGTCGCAGGGCCGATAGGGTCAGCAGGGAAACCGGCTGGCCTCCCGCTTGGAAAGGAGATCCGAAGGGGCGCCGCGATGGCGCTCCGGGTTCGCCTTTCCCGCGCGGGGAAGGCTTTCGCTTTCCCCTGACGGGATTATCGGCATCGCCTGAGGAGACGTGGCGGTGCGGGCGTTTCACGTCGCCCGTTCACGCCCCGCTCCCTGCGACGGGGGACGGCCGGGCCCACCGTCGCGCCATGAGGGGCCCCGCCTTACGCGGGGCCCCTTCGCGTTCGCGGTGCGTCTCGCCCGGGGTCGCTCATCGGGTGCCGGTTGACCCCCTCGGAGAGCAGTAGTAGGGTCGAACGCGTCTCCGAGCGCTGCGACCTACCGGAACCAACCCAGGGTCGTAGAGCCGATAGGGTCAGAGGGGAAACGCTCTGGCCTCCCGTTTGGAAAGGGGACCTACAGGGCGCATCTGCGCCCAGGCCTGCCTTTCCCGACGCGGGGAAGGCTTCTCTTTTCCCCGTCGGGTGTTTCGTGCGCGCCCGGAGACCCTCCGTGGAGGAGGTCAGCGGCCGGTCAGTGAGCCGGTTGGAGGGGAAGGGGCAGCATCATGCGTAGACGTTGGGGGCTCTTCGGCGTGCTCGCCGTCGTGCTTGCGGTGGGGGTGATCGCAGCGCCTGCGCCGAGCGCACAGGCGGCATACCACCATTCGGGTGAGATGGACTCGGACTACTTCCTGGCGGCGCATCCGGAGGCGGCCGGTACGAAGCTCGACTCGTGCGTCCTGTGTCACGGAGGCGGCAAGGTCGGCAAAGCGACACTCGGCAGCTGCGAGTGGTGTCACTTCATGTACGGCTACGACGCGAGTGGCGACATCACGGTCACGCTCAATGACTACGGCCTCGACTACCACGCGGCTGGCAGCAGCACAGCAGCCGTGCTGGCGATCGAGGGCGATGACTCAGACGGCGATGGTTACAGCAACATCGATGAGATCGCGGCCGTGCGTTACCCGGGGAATGCGGATGACGATCCCACGAAGGTGGAGGCGCCATATCGCGTGTACACCCTCGCCGAGATCGAGGCGATGCCGGCCCACGCACAGTTCCAGCTGATGAACACGCACAAGTCCACCGACTTCTATGCCACGTACACGGGTGTGCCGATGGAGTACCTGCTTGCCGATGCGGGGATGCTCCCCTCGGCGGTCTCCATCGCCGTGCAGGCGCCAGACGGGTTCGGCGCGACGCATCCTTTGGATCCGCTGGCCGGCTTCTATCACGTCCGCGGCGTGTATCCAGCCACGACGTTCTACCGGGACGCCGAGGCCGACTTCGCCACCACCACGTACGGATGGTGCGACTACAGCGCGGCATCGGTGGCGGGGCGGGCCAACGGCGATCCGATCCCCGATGAGCAGCGCATGCTGCTTGCGTACAAGTACGAAGAGCAGGACCTTGTGCCCGGCGGGCTTAACGACGAGGGCAAACTCGACGGCGAAGGTCCGTTCCGCGTGGTCCCGCCGCAGCGGATACCGGGTCCTCCGGACCAGAAGTCCACGTCGAAGATCCAGGATGTCATCTGGCCGTTCAACGAGGCCGAGGACGTCACAGACCACAACGCCGGCTTCTCGACCAAGTGCACCACCGTGATCAAGGTGCAGCCGCTTCCCGAGGGGACGACGGACATCGACACGCTCGAGATGGGGTGGGAGTACGTTCGCGACGGCAAGATGGTCGTGTACGGCGCCATCGATCCCATTCCGACCGTTCTCGCCAAGACCGCCGAGCTGCAGGACTTCGTCCTCGCGCTTGAGCGCGACGACCTCCGCGGTAAGAACATGGACGTCGCGTATGCGAAGAAGCTCGATGCTCTCATCCACCAGATCGACAACGGCGCGATCGCCGGTGCCGAGGACAAGATTGTGAACGACCTCCTGCCGAAGGTGGACGGCGTGATCGAGACCGGCTCGCCTGACGGCGGCGACTGGGTCACCGACCCGATCGCCCAGCGGCGCATCTACTGGTCACTACAGGAGCTCCTGGTCTTGCTCGCGATCGACGTGTAGCCGATCCGGGCACTTCCGGGCGGGGTCTCGCGCCGAAGCGCGGGGCCCCGCTTCGTAGTGGCGTAGGATAATGGTGCAACTGCCGCGACCACCTGGAGGTCACATGCTCGCGAAGGCCACCGTCACCGTCGACCTCGCCAAGGTCACCGAGAACACGCGCCGCGTGGTGGACGCACTCGGCGGACGGGCCGTGTACGGCGTCACGAAGGTCACGTGCGGTGCGCCCGAGGTGGCCCGCGCGATGCTCGCGGGGGGTGCGGCCGGTATCGCCGACTCACGGCTCGAGAACGTCGCCCGCATGCGCGACGCGGGAGTGGCTGCCGAGTTCTGGTCGCTCCGCGCACCCGTGATCGCGGGTGCCGGGGAAGCCGTGCGGCTCATCGACGTCTCGCTCGAGAGCGAGATCGAAACCGTGCGGGCGCTCGATGCGGCGGCCCGCGCCCTCGGAAAGCGCCACCGCATCGTAGCGATGGTCGACCTCGGCGATTTGCGCGAGGGCATGATGCCAGCGGATCTGCCGACGTTCCTGGACGCGGCTGAGGCGCTGCCCAACATCGAGGTCTTCGGGATCGGCGCGAGTCTCACATGCTACGGGGCGATCGTGCCCGACGCAGAGAACCTGGGCGAACTCGTGGCGCTTACACAGTCTGCAGAAGCGCGCCTCGGTCGTCGCCTCCACGTGAGCGGCGGCATGTCGAGCTCGCTCGATGCGCTGGTGGACGGGATCCTGCCCGGGCGCATAGACAGTCTGCGTATCGGCGAGAGCATCCTGCTCGGGGTCTCGACCGTCACGCGCGTACCCATCCTCGGCCTGCACACCGACGCCATCACGGTGAGCGCGCCGGTGATCGAGTGCCTGGTGAAGCCGAGCCTCCCGCGTGGCACGAGCGCGCAGGACGCGTTCGGGCAGCGACCGGTCTTCGTCGATCGGGGGGAGCGTCGACGCGCGATCCTCGCGATGGGCCGGCAGGACGTGGTGCCCGAGGGGCTCGTGCCGCTCGACTCGCGCATCCGGGTTCTCGGCGCCTCGAGCGACCACCTCGTGCTCGACGTGCACGACCTTTCCGAGGCCCCGCATCTTGGCGACGCGATCACGTTCGTCCCCAACTACGCCGCTACGCTCGCGGCCTTCACGTCGCCGTACGTGGAGAAGCGGTATGTCGAATAGCCGCTACTGCGCCACCATCCGGTACACGCCGCCGTTGAAGTCAACGACGTACAACTCACCGGCCTCATCCTCACCGAAGCTCGCGATCAGCATGTCGTTGTCGAGGAGCAGGCGGGTCTCGACGCTCCCATCGGCAGCGCGCTGCAGCCCCCAGATCCGGCCGAAGCTGAAGTCGGCGTAGAAGTAGGTGCCCCACAGCTTCGGCTGTGCGGCTCCGCGGTAGACATAGCCGCCGGTCACCGATGTGCCGGTCTGGCGGTCGTACTCAACGACGGGGTTGGTCAGCCCTGTGAGCCCGACCGGGGGTGTCGAGTCGGGCGGGTAGGGGTGCGTTCCCTCCCACTCGGCCCAGCCGAAGTTGGCGCCTGCGCGCAGAGGCGCGGGCAGGAAGTCGATCTCCTCCCACAGGTTCTGTCCGACGTCGCCGATCCACAGGTCGCCGGTCTTCCGGTCGAAGCTGAACCGCCAGGGGTTGCGCAGGCCGTACGCCCAGATCTCGGGTGCCCAGCCTGCCTGGCCCACGAAGGGGTTGTCATCAGGCACGGCGTACGGCGTGCTCGCCGTGGCGCTCCCGTCGGACAGCACGTCGATGCGCAGCATCTTGCCGAGAAGGCTGGCCGGGTTCTGGCCATTGCCCTGCGGGTCGCCCCCGCTCCCGCCGTCGCCCATGCCGATGTACAGGTGCCCGTCCGGTCCGAACGTGATCATCCCTCCGTTGTGGTTGGCGTACGGCTGAGGGATCGTGAGCCACACGTACTCGGAGGCAGGGTCGGCCGTGTCGCCTGAGACGCCGAAGCTCGAGATGACCGTCGCTCCATCGGCGCGCGTGTAGTCCACCCACACGGTGTGGTCCTCGGCGAAGTCCGGTGAGAACGCCATCCCGAGCAGCCCTTGCTCACTCTCGGTGCGCACTACGGTCGACAGGTCGAGGAAGACCCCATCGCGCACTCCATCCTCGAGCAGCCAGGCAACCCCGGTCTTCTCGAGGACCACGAGCCGTCCCGAACCATCGGGGTAGCCGGTGACGTAGAGCGGCTGGCCGAAGCCGTCGAGCACCGGCTCGAGTGCGACTGTCAGCTCGGCGAGCGGCGTGGGCGTCGGCTCCTCGGCCTCGATGAGCTCTTCGGCGGGAGGCGTCGCGCCCACCACATCCGGCTCGCCGGCAGGCTCCTTCGCGCAGCCGACCAACGCGATGGACGCGATCGCCAGTGCGAGAACGACGAAGACCATCCGAGTGCGCACAGCTGACTCCCTCCTGTGGCCGGTCGGTTAGGTATACCCGCGCCGCGAGCACGAATCCCGCTACAATCGGCCCATGCGCCTTCGCACCCTCATCCCGCTTGTGCTCCTGCTCACCCTCGTCCTTACGGCAGGCTGTACGCTGCTGCGTGCGCCCACCGAGGAGCCGCCGCCTGGCGCACCGGAGGTCACTCGTGCCGAGGTGGTGCGCCACACTGACGGCGACACCGCGCGCTTCCTGCTCGATGGCGGTGCCGAGGAGCGTGTGCGCTTCATCGGCATCGATACGCCCGAGGTAGGAGAGCACGCCGAGCCGTTCGGCGACGAGGCGGCCGCGTACACGGCCGCTGCGATCCCCGTCGGCACGACGGTGTGGCTCGAGACCGACGCCGAACTGCGCGACAGGCATGGTCGACTGCTTGCGTACGTCTGGCTCGAGCAACCGACCGCCGGCGATGATGCCGAGGTGCGCGCGTTGATGCTCAACGCCCGGCTCGTGCTCGACGGCTACGCCAACGCCTACACCTACCCGCCGAACGTGAAGTACACCGACGCCCTCAAGGGCCTGCAGTCCGAGGCACGCGACGCCGGCCGGGGGTTCTGGGCTGAGTAGGCAGAATCTCGCGCCCGGCCCGCGCCGGTTGACGCCCCGAATGGGTAGAAACTCCTATCCGCGCGGAGGGCGCTTCTGCGCGGAATCCGGCGGGACAAGTGGCAAGGGCGTCTGCGCATGCGGCGCCCGAGAAGGAGGGGCATATGAGCAGGAGGATTCTCAGCATCGTCGTTCTCGCCACGCTGCTGGCGATGGTCGTGCCGGCTTCGGCCGGTGCGGTCGTGCCTCGGGATGTGGTCGAGAACGTGGCGCGCCACGCGCGCAAGGACAAGCGCGAGCACCCGCTGGGCACCAAGAAGGATGCCCTTAAGGCGAAGGCTCTCGAGAACATCGCGAAGGGCAAGCCCAGCGACGGCGACGTCTACGAGGTCGCTCCGGGAGAGTTCGTTGAGCTCAAGCTCAAGGGCACGGACATGGTGTGGACGGTCCCCGGGGAGTTCGCCGACTTCCCGCACAACTCGATCGCCGAGCCGGACCGGACGGTGGACAACTCAACCATCTGGGTCGAGGACTTCAGCGAGGCGTACTTCGACACACTGCTCTACACCCGGGGCGAGGGTGTGAACTCGATGGCCGAGTACTTCCTCGAGCAGTCGAGCGGCAGGTACACCGTCGATGGTGACTGCACCGACTGGGTGCCCGTGCCCGGCGACCACCTCTACTACGACGACGGCGACGGTGTTACCGACACTTCGGAGAACGTGTGGCTCTTCCTCGAGGACTCGCTCGACGGCTGGTACGACATGCAGATCGCCGCGGGCAAGACGCCCGCGCAGATCGACGCCTATCTCGCCGAGTACGACACCTGGGACCGCTACGACTGGGACGGCGACGGCCGGTTCAACGAGCCCGATGGCTACATCGACCACTTCCAGTCGCTGCACGCGGGCGAAGGCGAAGAGGCTGGCGGCGGAGTACTGGGTGATGAGGCCATCTGGAGCCACAGCTGGTACGCGTACTACGGCACCATCGGCAAGGTGGGGCCGTCGCCCGAGTACCTCCTTGGGGGCATCCAGATCGGCGACAGCGGTTACTGGATCGGCGACTACACCATCCAGCCCGAGAACGGCGGCGTGGGCGTGTTCGTCCACGAGTACACGCACGATCTCGGCGTCCCGGATCTCTACGACACGAATGCCGGAGAGAACGGCACCGGCTTCTGGACGCTCATGAGCAGCGGATCGTGGCTCTCGGACAACGACCTCGACATCGGGTCCGCGCCCGGCCACGAGGGTCCGTGGGAGAAGTACATGCTCGGCTGGCTCGACTACGCGGTGGCCGAGGAAGGCGCCACCACCGAGCTCACGCTCGGCCCGGCGGAGTACAACTCCACGGCCCCGCAGGCGTTGCTGGTGAACCTGCCCGACAAGACGGTGCAGACGAACATCGGCGTGCCGTACGCGGGCTCGTACTTCTACTACAGCGGGAAGGGCGACAACCTCCGCAACCGGATGGCGAAGGCCTACACGTTGCCCGCGGGGGCGTCACTCAGCGCCTGGGTGAACTACGGAATCGAGGAGGGCTACGACTACGCAAGCGTCGTGGTCTCCACCGATGCCGGCGCCAGCTGGAACACGGTGCCGACCAACCTCTCGAACTCGAGCGTCGAGGCCAACAGCATCGACGGGTTCTCGGACGGCTGGGTGAACCTCACCGCCGATCTCTCCGCGTACGCAGGCGACGTGTTGCTCGGCTTCAGCTACATCACCGACGGCGGAGTGGCCGAGGTCGGGTTCATGGTGGACGACATCGCGATCACCGGGTACGGCGTTGATGGAGCCGAGGCGGATACCGGGTGGGTGTACGACGGCTTCCGGACCACCACGGGCCAGGAGACGGGCAGCTACTGGAACTACTACCTGGCCGAGTACCGACAGTACTGGGGCTACGACGTGGGCCTTGCGAGGGCCTACAACTTCGGCTTCCTCAAGGGCCGGTTTGCGGCCGCCAACTGGGTCGAGCGCTTCCCGTACCAGGACGGCCTGGTCGTGTGGTACTGCGACACCTCTCAGGCGGACAACAACACCAGCGTGCACCCCGGGAGCGGGTTCGCGCTTCCGGTCGACGCGCACCCCGTGCCGCTCGTGCGGCCGGGCAACAAGGTCTGGCGCAATCGCATCCAGACGTTCGACGCGAGCTTCGGTCTCGAGCCGACCGACGCGGTGACGCTGCACTACGACAGCAGGGCGTTCCTCCTGCCGAGCTTGCCCGCGGTGCCGGTCTTCAACGACGCGCTGTCGTACTGGAGCGCGGCCAATCCCACCGGCAGCGTGAAGACGCCGGTCACGGGTACGAAGATCCAGGTGCTGGGCACGGCACCCGCCACCGATGGCGGCGCGTACATGGGTGTGCGCGTGACGGCTCCCGCGATGCCGTAGGTATCGGCGCCCACGCGTGGCGAAAGGCCCGTTCCCCGACGGGGCGGGCCTTTCATCGTGCCGCTCGTCGATCAGTGCGATCGAGTGACGGATCCTTGCGCCCAGTCGTTCTCGCGTGGGTATGAAGTCTCATCTGCACGTCGTTCTAAGGAGGGGCAAATGAGACGTCGCGTGATCGTGTTCGCTGTCGTGTTCGTGGTGTTCGCGGTGGGGCTGGCCGCCAGCGCCGCCGCCGCACCCACGCTCACGGCGAAGGAGGCGCTCGGAAAGGCGCTGTTCTTCGATGAGGCACTCTCGCTCAACGGGAACCAGTCGTGCGCCTCCTGTCATGCGCCCGAGGTGGGCTGGGTCGGACCGAATCCGGTCGTGAACGCACACGGGTCGGTGTACGAAGGGTCGATTCCCGGAGCGTTTGGCGATCGCAAGCCGCCGACAGCGGCCTACGGGGGCAACAGTCCGCTGCTCTACTGGGACGCGAAGGGCGGGGTCTGGGTCGGCGGCATGTTCTGGGACGGTAGGGCCACCGGATGGGTGCTCGGCGATCCGCTCGCCGAACAGGCACTCGGCCCGTTCCTCAACCCGAAGGAGCAAGCGCTCCCGAGCGCTGAGGCGGTCGTTGCCGTCGTAGCCGCATCCGACTACGCCGACGAGTTCCAAGCGGTGTGGGGCTCCGGCATCTGGGACAGCACGACCGAGGCCTACGCTGCGGTCGGCTTCTCGATCGCGGCGTACGAGCGGTCGGCCGAGGTGATGCCGTACAGCTCCAAGTACGATGCCTACCTTGCCAAGCAGGTGAAGCTCAGCAAGCAGGAGAAGGCCGGCATGAACATCTTCTTTGGCAAGGGCAAGTGCGGCAGGTGCCACAACGGACCGGACTTCACCGACTTCACGTACGACAACCTCGGCGTGCCGAAGAACCTCGAGAACCCGGCGACCGTGGCCGACCCGACCTGGATCGACCCGGGCCTCGGCGGGTACCTCATGAGTGCGGGCTACGATGAGGCCGTCTACGCGCCCGAGTGGGGCAAGCACAAGGTGCCGACGCTCAGGAACGTCGATCTCCGTGTGGCTGAGGGTGACGTGAAGGCGTACGGGCACAACGGCTACTTCAAGTCGCTCGAGGAGATCGTGCACTTCTATAACACCCGCGACGTTGTGGGTGCGGGCTGGATGGACGAGCCGTGGCCGGCGCCCGAGTACGCGGCTACGGTGAACACCGCCGAGCTCGGCGACCTCAAGCTGAAGCCGGACGAGGAAGCGGCGCTTGTGGCCTTCCTCAAGACACTGTCGGATGGGTACGTGCAGTAGGTGCTCGGTGCGCGGTGTGTGTAGGGCCCCGCTCCCTGATGGGAGCGGGGCCCTTGTTCGTTCACCACTGCGACGCCACTTGCGACGTTCGCGAGCGGGTATGCTGCCTACTGGACCAGCTTGATGTCGCCTGTGCCTGAGAAGTACGTGCCGTCGAGCAGATAGCCCGAGACCAACACTTCGGTAGCACCGGCAGGAATGACGCTTCCGTCCGTGTCGACGATCTGTACGACCAGGTCCTCATAGCCGTCGAAGTTGACGTCCGTGTAGGAGGCCATGACTGTCGGGTCCTTCTTGCCCCTCACGCCAACGGCCGCGCCGTTCATCGTGACGGTCGAGGCGTTGATCGTACGAACATCAAAGATGTCCGAACCTAGGACTGCTATGGGCACCTTGCCGTTCCCATCCCAGTTGACCGCACTCGGATCGGAGCCCGGTTTGATATCGACGTCCACGGTCAGGTCGTAGGTCCACGTCGCTGAGAAGTCGTAGATGAAGCCGGTGGGGTTGCCCTCTGCGGTCGCGGGACCTGAGTAGTTGCGAACGACGACGTCCATGTAGTTCGCGCCGATCTTGAGGTCACCGGCCAGCAGCGGGTAGTCCTGAATGGTGGCCCACTCGTGGTTGTCAACGAACGCACCTTCGACTTCGCCATCGGTGCCGACGAGCCTACCATTGATCCAGGTACGGTCGGCGTTGTCCGAGTTGACCTTCATGGAGCCGCTGGGCTGGATGTTGACGGCGTTCGCGGGGATGGTGCCCAGGTCGATACGGTACCAACGCCACTGATTCGCCCCGATGGTGCCAGTGATGTAGTAGCTGTTGGAGATGTACAGTGCCGGGCTGCCCGCGATCAGCGGCCACGAGCTGTGCTTCCAGCACAGGACTGCGGGAACGCCCGGCCCCCAGGCGGCATCGCCAGGAGCGAGGTAGCTGTAGCTCGGTCCGTACACGGTTGCGGCATCGTTGCCGCTGTAGAAGTGCGCACTCCCGGTGGCTGCGAACGCTGAGCTCACCCCCATCAACACCAACCCTACCGTCAGAAGTCCAACAACAAGACCCTTTCTCATAGCCCCTCCCTCTCTCGTGGCGGACGCGTGCCGACGTCAGCCCGCGGGCTTGAGAAGGTGAGACTTTGCGAGTTCCCCCCGGAAGGCGAACGACCGGCCGCGCAGGGCCGGTCTCACCACTGGCTCCCCGTCGGCTTAGGTGACCGCATATTGCCGATGGATCGTAGCCTCCCGCGAACCCCCTACATAAGACTCCGCATCGACTACGATACCCTTCGGCCGTGCGCGCAACGTTCGGTGAGTGCCGATACATGCCGAACGGCACACTGGCGCGACGAACGACACAGTCCGGGTCGTCGAGACTGCCGCACCTTGCGATGCCGTTGTAGACTGCACGTATAGCTACTCAAGGAGGACTGCATGGCCGCTCCCGAGCCCCTCGAACGCCTCAGCTTCGACGCCGCCACGCTCGTGGCCGAGCACCCGCCGGTGCTTCGGCACACCAACAAGCTGGTGGTCATGCGCGTCGCATGCGCCGAGGGCTGTGGACACGCAGGCACCATCGGCTACACGCGCTGGGCCGCGATGCCGCTGCCCGACCACGTGGACCCGGGCGCTGGCGGGACCGTGGTGGAGAGCCGTCCTACCATCTACGACTACGAGCCAGTCGATCCGACGGCGATGGAGTGGCACGTGAACTTCGCCGATCCGCTCCTCTTCTACGCGTACGGCTCGGGCCTCTTCGCACAGGACGAGATGCAGTCCGCCGAGCACCCCGTTCTCGGCTCGCTCGTGGAGGCCCTGCATGTCGGCCCGAACCGAGCGGTCACCGAAGACGAGAACGGCCCGACGCCGGTCTTGGTCACCGGTGTCGAGCGCAAGTGCCACGTGGCTACCGACCGCAACGAGGCCGAGGGGCGCCCGCGTGGGTTGTACGGCAACGAGTTCTCGGCCGCATCGCCCGAGGTCGTGCGGCGCGCTACCACGCGTATCAATCCGCCCACCATCACGAACATCATCGCGCTCGCGGCACCGTCATACGGCGTCGGTGCGTACACGCGTGAGCAGATCGAGCGCATCCTGGTGACCGCGTACACCGGATTCTCGGCTGCGGTCGCCGAGTCGGCACTCATCTGCGGGACCGCACCGGTGATCATCCACACCAGCTACTGGGGCTGCGGTGTCTTCGGCGGGGACCGCGTGCTCATGCCGCTGCTCCAGCTTGTTGCCGCTCATCTTGCAGGCGTGGATCGGCTCGTGTTCCATACGACCACTGCGGCGGACGGTGCCGAGCCCTTCGAGGAGGCGGTGCGCATCGTCGGCGAGGTACTTTCGCCTGCCGGCGGCATGAGCGCCGGTGAGCTGCTCGACGCCGTGGTGGCGATGGGCTTCAACTGGGGCATGAACGACGGTCGCTGAGCTGGCAGCCTGGTTGCTACGTAACCTGCGGAATACCGCATTCGGCTCGCGTTCCGCGCGTTCGCGGATGGTAGAATGCACGCAGTTGCACAGACTGACGACGAGAAAGAGCCCCGATGGGTAAGCGGAACCGCATCGCCATAGTGCTGCTACTTGCGGTCGTCGTGATCATCGCCGCGATTCTTTTCGCCACCCTCGGATCCACCGAGGACGATGACGGTACCGTCACCAAGCCGCCCGCATCCTCGGAAGAGACCGGCACCGCCGAGTTCGATCACGCCACCGAGACGGGCACCTGCTCGATCTGTCACGCGCCCACCCCCGCGCACTCGGAGATGGAGTTCAATCGCTGCGAGGACTGCCACACGTATCCCACGTGGGACGCGCAGCATCCCGCGGAGACCGACTGCGTGAAGTGTCACAAGTACGATCCTCCGGCGGTCCACCCCGCCATAACGATGAGCTGCGTGGCGTGCCACCCGAAGGTCGGGGAGTCATGGCAGTTCGTGCACACCGGCATGGAGACCAACTGCCTGGAGTGCCATACCGAGCCCGCCGATCACTACGGCAGTGACTGCGCCCGGTGCCACGACCCGTCGGTGCCGTGGGTCGAGACGCAGTTCCCGCACACCGCGTCGATGAACTGCCTCCAGTGTCACGTACGTCCGCACCCGGACTTCCCGGGCGCGTCGTGCGTCACATGCCACCCCGCGCTCGGTTCCACCTGGGGCTTCTCTCACCCGCGGTTCTCGAGCTGCGCGAGCTGCCACGAGGGACAGCGGCCAGCCAACCACCCCGGCGGCGACTGTTCCTCCTGCCACCGCCCGCCCACCTGGAAGCCGGCGTCACACCCGAACGCCTCGAGCAACTGCATCGGGTGCCACAGGCCGCCGCACCGTGCGGACTACCCCGTGGGCTGCGTGTCGTGCCACCCGCAGGTGGGCGTCACCTGGACACCCGCGGTCCACGTGAGGCCGATGAACTGCGTGTTGTGCCACACGTCGCCGGCTGACACAGCGAACACCAATCACCCCGACGCGACCTGCGAATCGTGCCATGACATCCCGCCGAAGGACTGGGCGGATGCCTCGCATCCGGTCGTGCCCGCCGACTGCACCAGTTGTCACACGCCACCGGCGCTCCACCCCACAGCGAACTGCGGCGCGTGTCATCCCGTGCCGCCCGCGGTCTGGCAGGACGCTGCGCACCCCGCGCAGACCGCCGACTGCGCCGCGTGCCACACGGCTCCGGCGAACACGACCACGACGGACCACCCCGACGTGGATTGCGGCAGTTGCCATGCGATCCCGCCGGCTGTCTGGCCTGATGGCGTGCACCCGGCGGCCGACTCGGCGTGTCTCACGTGTCACGTGCCGCCGCACCGCAGCGACTATCCGGTGCCGTGTGCCGAGTGCCACCCGCAGGTGGCGGTCGCCTGGTTGCCGGCGGTACACACGACGCACACGGACTGCGCGGCGTGCCACACCTCGCCCGCGAACACGGCCACCACGGACCACCCCGACCTGGTCTGCGAATCGTGCCACGCCATCCCGCCCTCAACCTGGCAGGACGGCACGCATCCGGCAGAGCCGGTAGACTGCGCCACGTGTCACATCGAGCCCACACTGCATCCGGCCGCTGACTGCGGTACGTGCCACGATGTGCCGCCCGCCGCCTGGCTGGATGCGCCGCACCCGGACGCGACGGCCACGTGCACCCAGTGCCACGTGTCGCCGCCGGACACGGCGTTCACGAACCATCCGGACACGGACTGCGCCGCCTGCCATCAGGTCCCGCCGGCTACGTGGCTCGATGTCTCACACCCGGCGTCGGACTGCGGTACCTGCCACCCGACGCTGTAGGGTCGAGCGCGTTACACTCACCCGAGGGGGTGATCCGTGTGTCGCTCTACGCGCTGCTCGGACGGGGCGACCCCACGCCGTGGCTGCTCCAGGCCGATGAGCCGCAGGCGCGCTGGATCGCGCTGCGGTGGCTGCCGATCGAGGGCCTGGGCCCGCCATCTGAGCGTGCCGCGGAACTCGCTGTTGCGCACGCCGAGGTTGTTGCGCACCCGGCCACCCGGCGCCTGCTCGACCTGTTGCCGGCGTCGTGGGAGGAGCCGGCGGACGTATCGGGCCACAACCGACCCGAGCTCGCCACCAACGTGCTCGATCTGCTCGGTGTCTTCGGGGTGACGACGGCCGACGATGCGCGCATCGCTCCGCTGCTCAACGCGATGCTCTCGCACACCGATGAGGACCGCCGCTTCATCGCCTATGCCGTGCAGCGCACCGGTCCGGCAGTGTGGGGCTGCCTGGGGTGTGACACGCATGCGATCGCGGATGTGGCGGGGCGCTTCGGTCTCGCGCGCGATCCGCGCGTGGGCCGCGCACTCGCGGCTGCCGAGAGCGACCTCATCGAGACGGACTTCGGCAGGGCGTGGGGGTGCCGCCCCGATCCGGCCACCGGCTTTCGCGGACCGGGTCGTACGAGCGATCCGTGCCCGCAGACCACACTCGAGGCCCTGCGCGCGTTCTCGTGGCTGCCGGAGGGCGGGCGTCCCGTGTGGCTCGCCGAGGTGGTGCACACGGTGATCGAGGTGTGGCGGCAGCGCGGGGCACGCAAGCCGTACATGATGGGCCACGGCCGTCAGTTCAAGACAGTGAAGTGGCCGCCCACCTGGTACGGCTCCTACGAGATCACCGACGCGCTCGGCCGGCTTCCCGAGACATGGCGGCATGCGGCGATCGATCGGGCGTCACTCGCCGAGATAGCGGCGTGCCTGCTCGCCTACAACGTGGCGCCCGACGGGCGCGTCACGCCGCAGAGCGTGTTCCAGGGCTGGGAATGGCTCTCCCTCGGCCAGAAGAAGGTGTCGTCGCCACTTGCCACGGCCATGGTGTGGTCACGGCTTGCAGCGCTCGAGGAGATTGCCGGGGAGATCGCCGCCGTGGACGTGCTGCGGCTCGGCAGCAGCAAGGGCGGCACCGGAAGCCCGATGCCGCCCCGCGTGTAGTGCTTCCCGGCTGGGCGCACTCTACGTTCCGGCCGCCTGCTTCTTCTTGCGCCCCATCGAGAGTACGGGTGCGATCTCGGACACGGTGCTCCAATCGTCGCTCGTGTGGGGTCCAAGGGTAGTTGGTACCCAAAGAGCGTGGCGCGACGCGACCTCGGAATTCGGCACTTCTTGGCGGCGGGGTATCCTAGAGGCGACCGTCCCGCCGAAGGAGCCCGCATGACCGCCGAACCGCATATCTCTCAACTTGCCGCCGACCTCGCGCGTTTGCGCTGCAGCACCGGCGTGAAGTGGACCCGCTACCCGGACGACGTGCTGCCATGCTGGGTGGCCGACATGGACCTGCCCGCGGCGCCGGTGGTGCAAGACGCGCTCGCCGCCCTCGTGGATTGCGGCGACTTCGGCTACCACTTCCAGGCGGCGGCCGCGATCCCCGCGGCCTTCTCGCGCTGGACCGCCGAGCGGCACGGCTGGCGGCCCAACGAGAGCCACGTGCGCGTGTTCTGCGACGTGCTGCAGGCGGTCGACCTCGCATTGTGGCTCGGCACCGAGCCGGGCGACGGCGTGGTGCTCCTCACGCCGGTCTACCCGCCGTTCTTCGAGTGCATCACCGGGATCGGCCGCCGTGTGGTGGACTGCCCGCTCGACCCCGAGGGCTGGCGCATCGACGCCGCGCGGCTCGAGGCCTGCATCGACGAGCGGACGACCGCCCTGCTCTTATGCAGTCCGCATAATCCCACCGGACGGGTGTTCAGCCGCGAGGAACTTGAGGCGGTGGCGGCGATCGCAGAGCGCCACCATCTGCTCGTGATCAGCGACGAGATCTGGGCCGATCTCGTGTACAGCGGCTCCAAGCACATCCCCTTCGCCTCGCTCTCGGGCGCCACCGAGGCCCGCACCATCACCGCGACGGCGGCAAGCAAGACCTTCAACATGGCGGGCCTGCGCTGCGCCGTGGCACACATCGGCGTGTCGGACATCGAGCGCCGGATCGCTGAACTGCCCGGGCACCTGCTCGGCGCGGCCGGCTCGCCCGGCGCGGTGGCCACGCACGTGGCATGGACCGAAGGCGGGCCGTGGCTGGAGGGTACGGTCGCGTTCCTCGAGGCGCAGCGCGATCATCTCATGGGGCGTCTGGCGGCCGAGCTTCCCGGGGCTGTAGCGATGGTGCCCGAGGCCACCTACCTCGCGTGGCTCGACTTGCGTGCATACGGCCTCGGTGATGATCCGGCGGCGTGGCTGCTCACCGACGCGAAGGTCGCGCTCGGCTCGGGCCCCGATTTCGGCGAGCACGGGACGGGCTTCGCGCGGCTCAACTTCGCCACCACGCGCGCGGTGCTCGACGAGGCGCTCGACCGCATCATCGGCGCGCTCGACCGGCGGTAGGACGAGCGGGACCATCGGCGCCGTTCGCTGGTGCATGAATCATTCGACGCGCATTCTGCATTCAGGATTCCTCACGCGCGCAGCGTACGCTACACTTCGGAGAATCATCGTCCACCGGACGCTGACCGGCGTGCGATAGCACGTCCAGGGAAGAAGGGATGGCATATGAAGAGATCCGCTCGTTTCCTCGCGCTCATGCTTGCCGTCGCTCTGTTCACGGTCGCCCTCGCGGGTTGTGCCGGGGAGAGCGAAGACACCACGACCGAGGACACAACCGAGGCGACCACCGTCGACACGTTCACGTACGCGCAGGGCGCTGACCCCCGCGGCCTGGACCCGGCACTCGTTGACGATGGTGAGTCCTCCAAGATCATCGTGAACATCTACGAGGGTCTTCTGAAGTACAACGACGACTCCACCGAGGTGGAGCCCTGCCTGGCCGAGTCGTGGGAGATCAGCGACGACGGCCTCGCCTACACCTTCAAGCTTCGTGAAGGCGTGAAGTTCCACGACGGCACCGACTTCAACGCGGAGGCCGTGAAGTTCAACATCGACCGCCAGCTGCCGCCGCTCGTGACCGAGGACATGGGTTACGCAGGCTTCGTCTTTGGTTCGGTCAAGGACGTCGAGGTCGTTGACGACTACACCGTCACAATCAACCTCAGCGCCCCCAACACCGCTTTCCTGGCGAACCTCGCCATGAGCATGGCCGCTCCGATCGTGAGCCCGGCCGCGCTCGAGGCCGGTGACAACTCCGTCATGGAGTCGCCGGTAGGCACCGGTCCCTACACGTTCGTCGAGTGGAACAAGGGCGAGAACGTCGTCCTCGTCCGCAACGAGGGCTACTGGGGCGAGCCGGCCAAGACCAAGAACGTCATCTTCCGCTTCATCGCCGACAACTCGGCACGCGTGCTCGCGCTCAACAACGGTGAGGTCGACATGATCGACGGCATCGACGCGACCGTCGTGGACCAGGTTGCCGAGGGTGGCGACGAGCTGTTCGAGGCCGCCGGTATGAACGTCAACTACATGGCGTACAACACCACGACCTCGACGTTCGCCACCAAGGAAGCCCGCACGGCGTTCTCGCAGGCCATCGACCGCGAGGAGCTTGTCGCGAGCCTCTACCAGGGCTACTCGGAAGTTGCCGAGTCGATCCTGCCGAGCTTCGTCCCCGGCTATGATGCCACCGTGAAGCAGGTCGCGTACGACGAGGCCGCCGCCAAGGCCGGTCTCGCCGCTGCCGGTATCACCAAGGTCCACATGATCGCCTACACCAACCCGCGCCCGTACAACGCCGCCACCGGTGTTGCGCTGGCCACCGCGATCCAGGGCTACCTGCAGAAGGTCGGCGTGGAGTGCACCATCGACACGTACGACTGGACCACCTACAAGGAGAAGGTCAAGGGCGGCGACTATGACATCGCCTTCTACGGCTGGATCGGCGACAACGGCGACCCGGACAACTTCCTGAACCTTCTCTCCGACCCTGACCCGAGCATGAACATCGCTCGTTGGCAGGACGCGGACTACATCGCCGGCATCAAGTCCGCTCTCGAACTACCCAACGGCGCCGAGCGCGATGCCGCCTACGGCGACCTCGAGAAGTACGCTGCCGAGCAGGCCATCTGGCTGCCGATCAGCCACGCCAAGACGCTGGCCGCGTACCGCCCGCAGGTCTCGGGCTTCAACTATCACGTGACCGGTAACGTATTCCTCAAGAACGTGGTCGTCGAAGCTGAATAGCACCACTTCTGGCGAATAGAGCGCGTGCAGCCGGGAACCGCGCACCTGCGATTCCCGGCTGCACCGTTCACAGACTCCACGAGAGCCTCACTTCATGCTGAAATACGTCATCAAGAGAGTACTGATGGTCGTCCCCGTCATGATCGGGGTCTCCATCATCGTGTTCTCGCTGATGCGGGTCTTCTCTCCCGATCCCGCGCCCATCGTCCTTGGCCAGCACGCCAACGAGGAGTCGATGCAGGCGTGGCGCGAGGCCAACGGCCTCAACGACCCCGTGGTCACCCAGTACTTCGCGTACGTGTCGGACGCCCTCAAGGGTGACCTCGGTACCTCGTACTACACCAAGTCGGCGGTGACCGACGAGATCTTCGCGCGCTTCCCGGCCACTATCGAACTCGCGGTGGCGGCGATCATCTTCGCGTCACTCTTCGGCGTGGGGCTTGGCGTGATCGCGGCGGTGAAGAAGAACTCCATCTTCGATGCGGCCGGCTCGCTCTTCGCGCTTGTGGGCGTGTCGATCCCCATCTTCTGGCTCGGCATCCTGTTCATCATGTTCTTCAGCGGTTTCCTGCACTGGTTCCCGTCCGGCGGCCGCATCGACGTGCTCCTCAAGCCCGCCGAGGTGACCGGCTTCTACATGGTCGACGCGCTCATCGCCGGTGACGGCGAGGCGTTCAGAAACGCGCTCAACCATCTCATCCTGCCTGCGCTGGCACTCGGCATGTACTCGATGGCGATCATCACCCGCATGACGCGCTCATCCATGCTCGAGACGCTCAGCCAGGACTACATCCGCACCGCGCGCGCCAAGGGCATCGCCGAGACCAAGGTCATCGCCAAGCACGCCCTGCGCCCCTCGCTCATCCCGGTGACCACGGTCATCGGCCTGCAGTTCGGATCCCTGCTCGGCGGCGCGCTCTTGACCGAGAGCGTGTTCTCGTGGCCGGGCATCGGCAAGTTCACCGTGGACTGCATCCTCAAATCGGACTTCCCCGTGGTCCAGGGCATCGTGCTCCTGGTCGCGGTCATCTTCGTCACCATCAACCTGGTGGCCGATCTCGCGTACGCGTACCTCGACCCGCGCATCAAGTACTCGTCGAAGAAGGAGCGGTAGCCATGAGCGAATGGAACCAATCCTCGGTCGACGAGGTCCCCACGATGGGGAGCGGGAGTCAGAAGGCCGATGAGACGCTCGCGATGGGTATCGCGCTGCCCGACGGCGAGATCCCCCCGTACGACTTCGACGAGACGTTGCACGAGAGGCCGGAGAACCAGTGGCTCGAAATGTGGCGCAGCCTCGTCGCGAACAAGGCCGCCCTCGTCAGCCTCATCTTCATCGTGTTCCTGGCGCTCGTGGCCATCTTCGGCCCGTACGTCACACCGTACAACCCGATCGAGACCGACATGGCGAGCGCGCTGCAGACCCCGAGCGCACAGCACTGGTTCGGCACCGATCAGCTCGGCATGGACATCTTCAGCCGCGTGATCGCCGGTACGCGCGTGTCGCTCACGGTGGGCCTCCTCGCGGTGTCCATCGCGCTCACCACCGGCATCATCCTCGGCGCGATCGCCGGTTACGCGGGCGGCTGGGTGGACACGGTGATCATGCGCGTGATGGACATGATGCTCGCCATCCCGTCGATCCTGCTCGCCATCACGCTGATGGCGGCCCTCGGCAAGGGCATCGACAAGGCGGTGATCGCCATCGGGCTGGTGTCGATCCCCGAGTACGCGCGCATCGTGCGCGGCAACATCCTGTCGATCAAGGAGAACGACTACATCGCCGCGGCGCACGTGGTGGGGCTTTCCGACGCCCGCATCATCTTCCGTCACGTGCTGCCCAACGCGCTCTCGGTGATCATCGTGCGCGCCACGCTCGGCATCTCGAGCGCCATCCTCGACACGGCCGCGCTCGGCTTCCTCGGCCTCGGCGTCCAACCGCCACAGGCTGAGTGGGGCGACATGCTCGGCCGTGCGCGCGGGTTCATTTTCCAGGCGCCGCACACGCTGCTGTTCCCGGGCATGGCGATCACCGCCACCGTGCTCACATTCAACCTGCTGGGCGACGGGCTGCGCGATGCGCTCGATCCCCGTGCGCGGATCAAGTAAGGCATGCCGATGATGACATCCGCCGAAGCTAAGACGCTGCTCGACGTGAGAGGTCTCTCCACCGACTTCGAGATGAAGCGCGGCACCGTGAAGGCCGTCCGCGACGTGAGCTTCACCGTGCGCGAGGGCGAAGTGCTCGCCATCGTTGGCGAGAGCGGCTCGGGCAAGAGCGTGGCCGCGCTGTCCGTGATGCGTCTGCTGCAGACGCCGGGCCGCGTGGTGGCGGGCGAGGTCATCTACAAGGGTGGCGACCTGCTCGCGCTCTCCACGCGCGACATGCGCGACGTGCGCGGCAACCACATCTCGATGATCTTCCAGGAGCCGATGACGAGCCTGAACCCGGTCTTCACCATCGAGGACCAGCTCACCGAGAGCATCCGCACGCACATGAAGCTCGACAAGAAGGCCGCGAGCGAGCGCGCCATCGAGATGCTGCGTCTTGTGGGCATCCCGAGCCCGGAGAAGCGAATCCACGACTACCCGCACCAGATGAGTGGCGGCATGCGTCAGCGCGTGATGACCGCCATGGCGCTTTCGTGCGACCCCGACCTGCTCATCGCCGACGAGCCCACCACGGCGCTCGATGTGACCATCCAGGCGCAGATCCTCGCGCTGCTGTCCGAGCTGCGCAGCAAGATCGGCATGGCGGTCATCCTCATCACGCACGACCTCGGCGTGGTGGCCGAGACCGCCGACCGCGTGGTCGTGATGTACTGCGGCCAGGTGGTGGAGGAGGCGACGGCCGAAGCGCTCTTCGAGCAGCCGCTGCATCCGTACACACTCGGCCTGCTCGCGTCGATCCCGGGCATGGACGCCGAGGAGACCGACGAGCCGCTGTACATGATCCGCGGCATGGTGCCCAACCCGCTCAATCTGCCCACCGGCTGCGCGTTCGCGCCGCGCTGCGACCACTGCATCGACCGCTGCGCGAGCGAGATGCCGCCGCTCCAGGAGCGTGCCGACGGCCGCAAGCTCCGCTGCTTCGTGGACGTGACGGCCGCCGCGCCCGCCACGCCTGTCTCCGCGTCTTATGAGGTGGCCGAGTGACCGAGCCGCTCATCAGCCTCAGGCACCTCAGCAAGTTCTTCACGATGGACCGCGACCTGCTCGGCCGCACCACGTCGGTGCTCAAGGCCGTGGACGACCTGTCGCTCGACATCTACCCGGGCGAGACGTTCGGATTGGTGGGCGAGTCGGGCTGCGGCAAGACCACCGTGGGCAAGCTGCTCGTGGACCTCTACGACCCCACGGCGGGCCAGATCATCTACCAGGGCACCGACCTCGCCACGCTGCGTCCGCAGGAGCGCCGGCGTTACTGCCGCGACATCCAGCTCATCTTCCAGGATCCGTACGCCAGCCTGAACCCGCGCATGACGGTGGGCGACATCATCGCCGAGCCCATCCGCGTGAACCGGTTGCAGCCCGTCGAGAAGATCGACGACCGCGTGGGCTACCTCTTGAACGCCGTGGGCCTCTCGGCAAACTATCGCAACCGCTTCCCGCATGAGTTCTCCGGCGGCCAGCGGCAGCGCGTGGGCATCGCGCGCGCGCTTGCGATGGAGCCGAAGCTCATCGTGTGCGACGAGCCGGTCTCGGCGCTCGACGTGTCGATCCAGGCGCAGGTGCTGAACCTGCTCGACGACTTGAGCGAGGAGTTCGGGCTCACGTACCTGTTCATCGCGCACGGCCTCAACGTGGTGAAGCACATCTCCGACCGTGTGGGCGTGATGTACCTCGGGCGGCTGGTGGAGGTGGCGTCCAAGCGCGAGCTCTACAGCAACCCGCTGCACCCGTACACCAAGGCGCTGCTGTCGGCGATCCCGGTGACGAATCCGGCGCTGCGCACCGAGCGCATCCTGCTCGAGGGCGACGTGACGAGCCCGATCGACCCCAGGCCGGGCTGCCGCTTCGCGAGCCGCTGCTACGCGAGGAGCGGCTGTACCGGCTGCGCGTGCGATACTGAGATGCCCGAGCTGGTGGAGGTCTCGCCGGGGCACTTCGTGTCGTGCTACCTGCACCCGGGAACGTAGGGTACCCACGCCCGAAAGGCGGGGAGGACCGATGGGCGTAAGCCCTGGTATGGGAGGGCACAGCACCCTCCAGTCGCTCAAGCGCGACGCCTCCGTGAAGGACATGAAGGTGGCGCCGGGCACCGCGCGCCGCATCCTCGACACGCTGCGCCCGTATCGCGGGCTGCTCGTCGCCTTCCTCGTGCTTGTGACCTTCGAGGCGGCCATCGGCGCGGTGGACCCGCTCATCTACCGCGAGATCATCAACCGCGGCATCCTCGGCGGCGACGCGGGCCTCGTGGTCGGCCTGGCGGCGCTCGTGGCCGGCATCGCGGTGGTGGACGCCGGCGTGCTCATGGTGCTGCGCTGGGTGTCGCTCCGCATGGGTGAGGGCTTGATGTTCGATATGCGCACCCAGGTGTACTCGCACGTGCAGCGCATGGGGCTCGCGTTCTTCGTCCGTACACAGACGGGCGCACTCGTGAGCCGCCTCAACAGCGATGTGGAGGGCGCGCAGCAGGCGCTCTCCGACGTACTCTCCTCGGTGGTGGGCAACATCCTGCGCGTGGCGTTCGTGCTCGCTGCGATGTTCGCGCTCTCGTGGCAGCTCACGTTAGTGGCGCTCGTGGTGGTGCCGCTCTTCGCGCTGCCGGCGCGCTGGCTCGGGCGGCGGATCCAGCGCGTCACGCGCGAGCGCTACGACCTTCTCGCCGAGATGAACACCACGATGGTGGAGCGATTCAACGTATCCGGCGCGCTCCTGGTGAAGCTCTTCGGCCATGCCGGGGCCGAGGACCGCGCGTTCGCCGGTAAGGCCGGCCGCGTGCGCGATATCGCGATCACGCGCGGGCTCTACGGCCGCGTGTTCTTCATCTCGCTCATGCTCTCGGCGTCGCTCGCCACCGCGCTCGTGTACGGCTGGGGCGGCGTGCTCGCGGTGAGGTCGGTGCTCGACGTGGGCACTGTTGTGGCGCTCACCGCGTACCTCAACCGGCTCTACGGGCCGCTCACCTCGCTCTCCAACATGCAGGTGGACGTGATGACGGCGCTCGTGAGCTTCGAGCGGGTCTTCGAGGTGCTGGACCTGCCCACCCAGGTGCCCGAGAAGCCGGACGCCGTGGCCATACCGCGGGGTCCGGCGCGCGTGGAGTTCGACCACGTGGAGTTCTCGTATCCCACGAGCGGGGAGGTGTCGCTCGCCTCGCTCGAGGCCGTGGGCATTCCCGAGACCGCCACCACCCAGGCGGTGCTGCACGACGTGAGCTTCACCGCCGAGCCGGGGCAGCTGGTGGCACTCGTGGGGCCCTCGGGCTCGGGCAAGACCACGATGAGCTACCTCATCCCGCGTCTGTACGACGCGCGCGGCGGCACCGTGCGCGTGAGCGGGGTGGACGTGCGCGACGCCACGCTGGAATCGCTCCGTAACGTGGTGAGCATGGTCACGCAGGACCCGCACCTGTTCCACGACACGCTGCGCGCCAACCTGCTCTACGCGAAGCCCGAGGCGAGTGAGGCCGAGCTCCGCGAGGCGCTCGCCGGGGCGCAGATCCTGAGCCTCGTGGAGTCGCTCCCCGACGGGCTCGAGACGCTCGTGGGAGAGCGCGGTTACCGGCTCTCCGGCGGCGAGAAGCAGCGCATCGCCATCGCGCGGCTGCTCCTGAAGGCGCCCGACGTGGTGGTGCTCGACGAGGCCACGGCGCACCTGGACTCGGAGTCCGAGGTGGCGGTGCAGAACGCGCTCGCCACCGCGCTTGAGGGGCGCACGTCGATCGTGATCGCGCATCGCCTGTCCACCATCCGCGACGCCGACCAGATACTCGTGGTGAGCGGCGGCACCATCGTGGAGCGTGGGCGCCACGAGGAGCTGCTGGCGGCGGGTGGCCTGTACGCCGAGCTCTACCACACGCAGTTCCGGCCGAGCGCGGGGGAGTAGACGGAGGCGGGCGCCTACTGCGGCCGGGTTCGCACACTTGCGCACTTGCGGGCTCGCACATCTGCGGCCAGGGAGCAGGGCCCTCAACCGTCGAGTTCGCATATCTGCGACGTGAGGCGCGCACCCTCTTCGGCTGAGTTCGCATATCTGCGAACTCACGTGTTAGCAGACGTGCGACATCGGGCTGCACGGGTGCGGGGACCGGGACGCATATCCGCGAACCCGCTTCGGACAGGGGCGAACGCCACGCGCGCGGTGATCGGCCGACGAGCGCCTATCGCCAGCCGTACGTACCGCCGATCGCCTGGGGGCTGCCGCTCTCGCCGGGCGACGCGTAGATGCACACCTCGGGGTACTGCGCCTCGTCGATCGGCGGATAGAAGAACACGTAGTACTCGATGCCACCCTGCGTGGCGTTGGGGTTCACCGCGGCGATCTCCGCCTTCGCGGCCTCGAACGCCTCGGTCTGCCGGGCGGACGCCGGGTCGATGGTCGGGTTCAAGTTCGCGAACGTCGCCTGGATGTAGCGCGGCTCTGCTGACTTGCCGAAGGCGCCCACGACCTCGCCGTCCAGGACGGTCACCTGGAACTGCGTGACGCCGTCATGGGCGAGGACGCCGTAGCCGACGAGGAACGGATCGCCGGCGACGGGCGTGCCGCTCTCGGCGTTGCCACTGGCTACGCCGACGCGCGCCGCCTGCTGTATGCCCGGCCGCCGCCGCCGTGCGTGCCGAGGTCGAGAAGCACGCCGAGAGCGATCACGAGCCACTCGGCGCCGATGACGCCACCCGGGGCGGTGAACACGAAGGCGACCGTTGACCAGGGGACGAACAGAAAGCCTGCGGCCATCCAGACCCATGCGGGAACCGTGATCGAGCCGATCACGGTCTGCCAGTTGAACACGCCGGTCACCCGTGCCGGGTCGAAGAGCCACCAGATGAACAGCGCCAGACGCGGCGCTCCGGCAAGAAGTGTCACTCCCAGACAGCAGCCCATCGCAAGAAGCCCCCTCGGTCGGTTTGGCTACGGGAGTTGATACCCCGTACGCGCACGCGAGTAGCCGGTAGCACTGACGCGCCGCTACTCGATGAACCGCACCCGGCAGGAGCGGGTGGCGGCCTGCCTGCGGTCCGCGGTCACCAACTCGGCGTCGAGCGCCGCCGCAAGGGCGATGAAGACGGCGTCGTAGAGCGCGAGGTGCTCGGCTTCGGCGATGCGGACCGCGGCGACGAGCAGCGCTTCGTCCACGGGCGCGATGAGAAGGTCGGCGTCTGCGATGAAACCCACTGCGCGCTCCATCTCATCGTGCGTCATGCGACGCGACGCGAAGACGTTCAGCACCTCTAGCGGCATGTGGGCGGGAGCCAGGAGTGCGACGTCATCGCGCTTGTGCTGTCTGAGCAGTTCGAGTGAGACATCGGCGCCGCTCTCAGACCCATCGAACCACTTGAAGGCCACGGATGAATCGATCACGACCGGCTGACCGGTGGCGACGCGAAGGGGGCTACTCATCGCCGCGTTCCTCGCGATCCGTCAGCCACTCAGGGAGGGCATCGCGCATCTGCCGGATGATCACTGATCCGGGTGGTCCGGGCGGGAGGCGCTTGCCGAGCTCGCGCATTCCTGCGATCGCCCGTTCGATTCGCTCGCTCCGCTCCTCGCGCTCGGCGTCGTAGTCGGTCCGTGCGATGTAGGTGGCGGTGGCCTCCTGGACGAACGCGCTCCGGGTGACGCCCGCAGCCTCGGCGCGCCGGTCGATCTCCTCCAGCATGCCCTCGGGAAACGAGATGTTCGCCTTGCCCATCGGTAGTCCTCTCGGTAGCACTCGCAGTAGTACTACCGTACGCCCGGCGTCTGACACGGGTCAAGGAGCCCTTGCAGTCCCTACTGCCAGCCGAACGATCCGCCCATGGCCCAGGAGCCTGCGCCCGCATCTGGCGAGGCGTAGATCGCCACGTGCGGGAACGTGCCCTCGAACTCCGACGGGTAGAAGACCGCGTAGTACTCGATCCCGCCCTGGGTGGCCGCCGCATTCACGCCCGCGATCTCGGCCTTGGCGGCCTCGAAGGCCTCGGTCTGGCGTGCCGAGGCCGGCTCGATCGTGGGGTTGTAGTTGGCGAACGGCGCCTCGACGTACCGCTGGCCATTGGTGTTCGAGAAGAAGCCGACGACCTCGCCGTCGAAGACGCTCACCTGGTACTGCGTGGAGCCGTCGTGCAGGAGGATCCCGTAACCCACGAGGAACGGTTCGCCCGCGACCGGGGTGCCGTTCTGCACGTCGCCGCTGGCCCACGTGCGGGCCTCGTCGGACTCGGCGAGTGCAAGCGCTTCCTTCTCGCCATCGGTCTCGGGCTCGAGCGCCGCGGGTCCCGCGCTGTCAGCGGCTGCGGCGTCGGTCTCGGCGTCGCCGTTGGCGTCCACGGCCGTCTCGCCGGAGTCTTCCACCTGTGTGACCTCCGAGCGCACGGGCAGCGAGCACCCGGCAGCCGCCGCGAGCAGCAGCGTGAGGGCCAACAGGAGTACGAGCGCGCGCTTGATCATCGTGGAGCCCCCGTTCACAGCGATGTACCGTTGTGCGAATCATGGCATAGAGTAGGCGGGGACGTGAGCAGGCGGTATCTCACGACGGGGTACAACCCTTTCAGCAGCTACTTCGCGCAGGGATGCGCGCACGAGAGACGGGAATCGAGATGGCCTACATCGAGCGCGAACTTGCCGAGGGCGAGAGGCTCATCAAGCTCAGCCGGCCCAGCTGGTGAAGCGTCGTTGTCCGCACGGTGCTGTCGATCGCCGTGCTCGCGGTGGCGATCGTGGTCCTCGTGCTGGGGCAGTGGCTCACGGCGCTCGTGCTGTGGGTGATCGTTGTCCCGTTGGTGATCCTCGCATGGGTCGTGATGATCGGGCCGCTCATGGTGCGGATCTTGAGCACCGAGATCGCGATCACCGACCGCCGGGTCACCTCCAAGTCCGGTGTCTTCAAGGTGGAGGTCAAGACCACGCCGCTCGACAAGGTGAACAACGTCAACGTGACGCAGGGGGTGCTCGGCAGGATGCTCAACGACGGCGACATCGAGGTGACCACGGCCACCGCCGATGCAACCGACAACCACTTCGTCAAGACGCTCGCGAAGCCCAACGAGTTCCGCAACGCGCTTTCTGAGCTGACGATCGGGGAGTAGGGCATACTACGCCACGTGCGCTGCGATCACCCGGTCCACGTGGGCACGAACCATCCTAGCGAGTACTACTTCCTAAGGAGTGATTCACCATGGCCAATGAGACGACCTGGCGACCCTACCCCACGCACGGCAAGCCCCAACCGGCTGCCCTCCCCGATACCGCGTTCGCGTTCTCCGCACGCCGAGAGCTGCCGCTTACCGATGAGGGCAGCGTGCGTACCGCCATCGAGACGTTCGCCGAGGTGGGCGCCACCGACGACGACCGCGAGCAGGCGTTCGCGAACATCCGCAAGGCCGCAGCGTTCTACCGCGTGCCGATGAACGAGACCGACTGGCGCCAGCTTGGCGGGCAGACAGTCGAGCGGGCGTACGAGCGCGACACGTGGGACGGGAAGCGGTAGATCCGGACCGCGTCACGCTGCCGAGGTAGCGGCGACCGCGTCAGAGGCGACGTGTACGGTGGGCAGTGACCGACGCTACCCGACAATCGGAGGACGCCCGATGCCCATCGTGCCCGCAACCATCGTGCGCTCCCACCTGGGCCCCGCGCCCGTGATCGTGCACGTCCCGCATGCCGCCACCGGCATCCCCGACGGTGTCCGCAGCCAGTTCCTCCTCGACGATGAGGCGCTGCAGCGCGAGATCGTCCGCCTTACCGACTGGCACACGGACCACCTCTTCGCCTGGGGGCTCGACATCGGCGCCACGCTCTTCGTGAACACGCACTCGCGCCTCGTCTTCGATCCGGAGCGCTTCCGCGACGATGCGCTCGAGCCGCCGGCGCGGTACGGCCAGGGCGTGGTCTACACGCACACGAGCGACGGGCAGCTGCTTGCGAACATCACGCCCGAGGAGCGCCAGGCGCGGATCGAGAACCTCTACGACCCGTACCACGAGGCGCTCACCGGCGTTGTCGCGGACACGCTCGAGCGGTACCGGGCGGCGTTCATCCTCGACTGCCACTCGTTTCCCACAGTGCCACTCCCCACTGAGACGGCCACCGGTAGCGTGCGCCCCGACATCTGTATCGGCACGGATGACTTCCACACGCCGCCCGTGCTGGCCGAGTGCCTTGAGCAGGCGTTTTTCGCCGAAGGGTTCACGGTGCATCGCAACAGCCCGTTCGCCGGCACGCTCGTGCCTACGGCGTACTACCACCAGGACCGTCGCGTGAAGTCGGTCATGATAGAGGTGCGCCGCGACCTCTACTGCGACGAGGCGACGGGGGAGCGGAACGAGCGATGGGGCCGAACGCGGGGGCTGCTCGAGCACTGCGTGTCCTGGGCGCTCAAGGAGACGCTCGCCGAGATGGGGAGGGAGCGGTGATCGACGCGCGCCCGGGTGCCTCGATCAGGCTGTCGCCGCAAGCGGCTCAACTGGCACGCGCGGCCGGGTCCGGGCGAGGTCATGAGCCGCCTGCAGATTCATCCAGAACTCCGGCGTGGTGTTTAGGGCCTCCGACAGCAGCCACGCCGTCTCGGGGGTGACTTCACGCGTGCCGAGCACCTGCAGCTTGCGCGTCCAGAACTCGTGCCAGAACGGGTTCACGCGTGGATCGTGCACGCCGGTGTAGAAATGGATGCCATCACATCTCAGATCCAGACGACGGCAGGCGAGGTGTGCGAGAGCGATCGGGTCGTAATTGGGATAGCGGTAGCCGTACGCAGACTTGACCGAATGGAAGAGGTTCTGAGCGTCGAAGAACGCGTGCGCGCGCAGTATCGAGGGGGCGCAAGGAGGCCCCTCACGAGCCTCAGAAAAAGACTGACCCCGCCAGGGGCGCGAACGCTGATCCGACGGGGTGTAGATGCCGCTATAGTCCATCCGCCCAGGCTTCCTGTCAACCTGTCACCGCTTGTCTCGCGGGCCGAGTCTCCCACGCCACCCTTACCGGAATGTCACCGGATTCTGAACCGTCACTCCGGCCTGCCTCGACCGCCCGTCCTTCGCGCGAACGTATGCGCCGCGGGTATCGTCATACCGGCAGCTGGTTATGCGACGACGCGGAGGACGAGATGAAGCACATCGGACGGATCATCGCGGTGACCGCACTGGGTCTGGCGCTTGCGGGGTGCGCGCCCGGCGTGCCCTCTACCGAGCCCGACATCCGGGGTGTGGTGACCGACGTATCGGGTGCGGGTGGCGAGACCGTGTCGATGCGCGTGGTGTGGACGGACGACGCGGCCGCGGGCGCTCAG
>JBASOJ010000014.1:0-3189 GCA_049658145.1 Coriobacteriia bacterium | reverse complement strand
GACATAATTTGTGCAAAGATTGTTTTTCCTTTATTCATAGCCTGCAGAATGTGGCTCAAATGCCGATTCACAAAACTATGATTTCTAATCGAAAAATAATTTTATCCTTGTAATATATTGAAATTTATATTAATAAACCATGTCTGAGAATTTTTCTCCGGACAGCAATGAAGATAAAAGGAAAGGCGGAAACTAATTGTATCGTTGTTTTGTCTTGTAGGAAGTGAACCGTACTGGATTCGAACCAGTGACCTCTGCCCTGTCAAGGCAGCGCTCTAAACCAGCTGAGCTAACGATTCGGGAGTGCAAAAATAGCAATTATTCCGATACATCCGGCATCATCGGAGAAGAAAAATCAATTTACAATTAGGGTTAATTTGATTACTTTTGCGTTTCTTCCGGCGAAAAAGCCACATCTCCCCTCACCGGAGGGTGCCCGCAAGGGTGGTCGGCCGGGAAGAGAAGCCGGAAAAATAAACCGAAACCAAACATTAACAACCGATGTCAGAAATATCTTCTGCAGCATTCGCAGACTCCAAACCTCACTACCGCATACTGGACGGATTGCGCGGCGTGGCGGCCATCATGGTGATCTGGTACCATATCTTCGAAGCTTTTGCTACCAGTCCCTACGACCAGAAATTCAACCACGGCTACCTGGCAGTGGATTTCTTTTTCATCCTCTCCGGCTTCGTGGTGGGGTATGCCTACGACGACCGCTGGGGAAAGAGGATGACAATGAAGGATTTCTTCCGGCGGCGACTGATACGCCTACAACCGATGGTGGTGATGGGAGCCCTGCTGGGGACGCTCACCTTCCTCATCGCGGGCAGGGAGATGTGGGACGGCACCATCGCACCGCTCTCCATGGTGATGCTGGCCTTGCTGCTGCACATGTTCCTGATCCCTGCACTGCCGGGAGCAGGGGCCGAGGTGCGGGGCAACGGCGAGATGTTCCCGCTGAACGGTCCCAGCTGGTCGCTCTTCTTCGAGTACATCGGCAACATCCTCTACGCGCTCTTCTTGCGCCGCCTCTCCACACGGGCACTGAAAGTGCTGGTCCTCCTCTCCGGAGCGGCTCTGGCCACCTATGCCATCGGCAGCTTCTCCGGCTACGGACACCTGGGCGTGGGCTGGTCTCTGGCAGGCACCAACCTGCCGGGCGGCTTCCTGCGACTGCTCTTCGCCTTCTCTGCGGGCCTGCTGATGTCGCGCATCTTCAAGCCGGTGCGCATCAGAGGTGCCTTCTGGATCAGCAGCCTGGCCATCGTCATCCTGCTCTCAATGCCCTACATCGGCGGCAGCAGTACTCACTGGATGAACGGTCTCTACGATGCCGTCTGCACCATCATCCTCTTCCCCATCCTGGTATGGCTGGGTGCCTCGGGGCTGACGACCGACAAGGCTACCACCCGCGCCTGCAAGTTCCTGGGCGATATCTCCTACCCTCTCTACATGGTACACTACCCCTTCATGTACCTCTTTTACGCCTGGATATGGAAGCATGAGCTCACCTTCGCGCAGACATGGCCGGTGGCTGTGGGATTGCTCTTCGGCAACATCCTGCTGGCATGGCTCCTGCTGAAGCTCTACGATGAGCCGCTGCGCAGGTACCTCTCCAAACGGTTCAAATAGAAGACCGCCACAATGTTTGACAACTTGTACCATTTGCATCCATTGTTTCGAAGATAATGGCCGCCTAATTGGCTATACAAAAGCAAGGAATCGGCCTCTCCCACTCCCAAAAACTTGGGAGCTGGGTGGGAGGGGCCTGGGAGGGGCATGAGAGTGGCACCAGCCCAGTCCTAGCCGAAACGTAGCCGAAGTAGTTTTCCACCGGGTGGTCATCATATTAGACAGCGACCAGCCTACGATGTAACGGATGCGCTTGGGGTTCACCTCGTAGCCCAGGCCACGCAAGTGATTTGTCATCCAATCTTTTTTCGATGATCCTTTCTCAAAGACCTGATCCGCATGGGATAGAATCCCACTTGATAGATGAATGGGAGCGAACAAATTATTCCAATCTGACCTTTTTGTACTTTTTAAAGTTTGTGGCAAACAATAAAACATTTTCATTAACTTCGCATCAAAGTATAAATTTAACAACAATTGACACCGGTGTCGTTTTAGACGACTATCAGAATTTAAATAGCAAATGAACAATTTTAAAGAAAAAGCCGATCTGATATGGCGGGTGGCTGATTTATTGAGGGGCGACTATAAGCAGTCGGACTACGGAAAAGTTATACTTCCCATGACCGTAATCAGGCGACTGGATTGTGTGCTTGAGCCAACAAAACAGAAGGTGTTAGATCATCTTCCGAAAGTTCAAACACTTAATGAGATAATTGTAGAAAATACCTTAAACAAATTTGCCGGCTACAATTTCCATAACAATAGTTAAAGCACCCTGTAAAAATCGGGTTTGTTCCCTCTACCCCTAAAAATAATACCCGGTACTAATGAATGGATCCAAAAACCGGGAGAGGCTCGAATACCCCAACTCAAAGGCTATGGGTCCAATAATAGAGTTATAGAAATATCCGATGCTTCCGCCAAAAAATGATTGCCCCTCATGAAGTTTCAGCCATTCATCATGATGCATTGTAAAGTTCAGGTTGGCATATATGCCGCGGGTGGAGGTAAAATGATAACGAACATTGGTCTGGGCCACACCAACCGTATTTTTAAATAGTTCCATACTCCGTGTGCCCTGTAATGCTATTTGCTGAGGGACATAGTGACCATTATACTGCCCTCCTGCGAAATTGTCGTACATCATCGGGACGCTGTCATTCGCATTGAAGATGGTTCTTACCGACAATTCAGGAGTGATGTAGAGTTCATCGGATAATCTGATGGGTTTAACGAACCTCATATCCACTATATTAAGACGAGATGTCCCGTTCATTTGGTAAAAATTATCGGTATGCAGCGCATATTGGAATGAAAAATACTGTCCTGAGGCAGGGAAATTGCTTTTATTCAGGTTATCATATGTTCCGTTAAAAAAGTAATTCACATACACATTATTTTTCAGTTTAAAATCAAGGTTTTCTTCTTCTTCGGGATTGACCCGGAGTTTGGACATAAAATAAAAGTGATCGATCTCTGCTCCCACATGCAGCTTCATATTGTGTAGGTAGAATTCCGAAAAATTGAAATTCAGGGAATTTCGTAAAAAAT
>JBASOJ010000013.1:0-18181 GCA_049658145.1 Coriobacteriia bacterium | reverse complement strand
GTCCTGCCTACAACGTCAGCAGCGTCGCTGCTGGCAACACGCCTGTCTACCGGTTCTACAACACCAAGACCGGTACGCACTTCTACACGGCGAGCGCGTCCGAGAAGAACAACATCCAGGCCACGCTAAGCGGGACGTACACGTATGAGGGTCCCGCCTTCTACCTGGCCTACACGAGTGGACCGACGCCCCCCACCGGTGACGTCACCGCTCCGACCACCACGTCGAACGCCCTGGCGCAGTATCGTGGCCCCGCCACGATCCTTCTCTCGGCCACGGACAACGCTGGAGGTTCAGGCGTCGCCGCCACGTACTACACGGTGGACGGCTTCGGCCCGATCATGGGCACGATGGTGTACGTGAGCGGTTTCGGCGCCCATACGGTCGAGTTCTGGTCCGTGGACGTGGGAGGCAACGTTGAGGCGAAGAACGTCGCGACGTTGGAGATCGTGTCGGTACACGCCTCACCTGAGGCTGTGGATTGCACCGACTGCCACACCGCAGACATCATGACCTTGCACGCCAACAACTGTGTGTACTGCCACGGCACGGGAATCACGCCGAGTTTCGACTGTGCTGATTGCCACGAGCCCGCGAACTCGCTCGAGACCCATCCCCAGCTGGCCACGATCCACAACGCCGGGGCACAGTCCTGTGTTGTGGCCGGTTGTCATGACACGGATGTCTCAGTGATCCACGACACGATGCTCAGCAATGGCGTCACGCCGCCGAGCTGCGCGGCATGCCATGCCGAGGGTGTTACACCGACGGTCACATGCAGCACGTGCCACAGTGGAACCTTCGAAGTGATTCATCCCGATTCCACGACCGCTCACGCGGTCACGGGCGTCTGCTACAACGCCGGTTGCCACATCAACACGTCCTCCGGCAAGAGCGACGCGGCCCTCATCCACAACGAGTGGGCCAATCCTCCGGGTTGTGCGGCGTGCCACTTCACGGGCTCCACGCCGACCCTGACCTGCTTCGATGCTGCTTGCCACGGTGCCGGCGGAGCCACAGTCGACACGGTGCACGCGTACCAGCACCCGAGTGCCTCTGGTGAGCTCAGCTCCGGTTGTACGTCGTCCGCCTGCCACGGCAGCGACAACGTGCTCGAGATCACCCCTGGTCACGCCGGTTGTTCGTGCCACACCTACAACTCCGATCACCTCAACGGGATCATCGGTGCGGGCCTCCTGGGAGAGTACGCCGAGTGCGTAGACTGCCATGCCCAGCCGATGGACCCGGCAGCTGCGTTCCCGTATCATGTCGGCGCCCATACCCTGTTCGAGGACACCGTTGACGGTGTCGCGAGCGATGCATGTGTCGCGTGCCACGGTAACGACCTTCTTGGAGTCGGCGAAGTCGATCTTCACGTGAAGGACGCGCATGCTGGTTGCGTGTGCCATGAGTACGACGATCTGCTCGATCTTGGCATGGACCTGATCAACGCCAAGACCACCACGGCAACCGAGTGCGTCTCGTGCCACAGCGACGCGTTCGCACCCCACGGCTTCGCAGACGGCATCTCGGCGCATCACGAGGAGAGCTGGGTTGCGGCCTCCGGTCACAACACGAGCCAGCTCGGAACAGTCGGTGCGTACGAGAAGTTCGATGGCACGGAAGGTGTCACGGTTCGCGATGCGAGCGGTGCCATCGTGACGGCCACGTACCCGCTGCCATCCCAGAACGTGTTCTGGGATGCCGCTGATCCCGATGCTCCCGCAGGCGCTATGAAGGGCCTGACGTGGGACTCGGTGATCAGCTGCGAAGACTGCCATACCGGTCTTGTCGACTACGAGGTCGACGGTCCGCACGGTGCGCAGATCATCGCCGACATGGGTATCGACCCGGACTTTGCCGGGGACTATGAGACGGCTGCTCTGTGGGCGTGGGGTCCTGTTGCTGAAGACGGCACGTACAACTCAGCCGTCACCAGCGAGACAGTGATGGGTGCGTACTCCGGAATCATCCAGTACATCCCGGGTGGTCCGACTCCTACGGCGCCCAGTGCCTATGCTCTGCAGAGCTACATCACCTCTCAGACGGCCATTCCTGGTCCTGCCGTCGTGAAGGATGGCGATACCGTCATCTGCGCGAAGTGCCACGACCTGCACAATCCGGAAACGGGCCACGGCTATGACCCCACCACCCCGGAGATTGACGGTGACGGCTACGCCCACTACCACGGCCACGACTACCACGACGATCCTGTCGCATATGCTGGCCTCTACGAGCGGTCGGACGAGACTACGTACACGGCGTTCATGAAGTTGGACCCCGCTGACACGCAGCTCAAGGCTCCGAGTGCCGGCCGTGGCGCAAGTGGCCACTGCCGCAACTGCCACGTTGCAGTCCCGCACGGGTGGAAGCGTCCGCGTCTGCTGGTGTACGAGACCGACCGCGCACCGTACAACATCGGCCCGTCGGTCGATCCCGCGTACGCCGCGATCGAGGGCAGGTTCTATACCAGCAGGACCACGGGCGAGGTGCACTACGATCGTCCGGAGGGTGGCCAGCTGAAGGGCATCTCCTCGATCCGTTCACCTGAGATGTCGCATGAGGGTGAGGTCGGCGAGTATGTCAACTGGCAGGGTGCTGATGGCATGACCTGCGAGGCATGCGGACATCACACCGAAACGCCCACTCCTGGCAGCATGTGGGAGTAGCTGGCAATACGTACCACACACTCTGATCCCGGAGTGTAAGGGCCTCGAGGGAGTGGGTGGCAACACCCACTCCCGGAGGGTCCGATCATCAGGGAGTCACGTGGTAGGGAAAGGAAGAGTGAACATGGAAGCAAGCAAGCTCTCCCGCAGGCAGTTCCTTGGTGGGACTGCAGCGGTTGCGGCCGCAGCGGTGATTCCGGCGGTAGCCGGGGTCGCGCCTGCTGTGGCAACGCCGGCCGGCACGCTCAGCGCCGCCGCGGCAGCTCTCACGCCGTGGGTTCCGATCGATGGAGTGGCGGCTGCGAAGCAGGGCTACGAGATCTATAAAGGGGTGCACGGCGCCCTGGGACAGGGTGGTTGAGGCGAGGGAACCTGGTGGCCCGTGATTGGCCAAATCGCAGCGAACTACCCCGACACCCTCTTCAACCAGATCCCACGCGGCATCTTCAACTTCGGTGGTGGCGGCGTGAACGCATGGCGCAGCATCTGCGGCGGCCCGAACGGCGGCTCCGCACTGCTCGCCGCTCTTGGCGCTCCGACGAGCGTCAAGGACACCTACATGGCCTGGTATGAGGCCAACTCCTTCCCGAGCAACGCTGCGTACGACCTGTACGCAGCCGGCGGCTGGACGCTCACCGGTGCCGCGGTGCCCAAGAACAAGGCACCGCGTGCGGTGCCCAAGTCGCTCCTGTGCCACGCCTCGCACGGTCGTTGGATCGAAGCGGCAGGAGGCACCGATGGCGCATGGGTCCAGACGCAGTTCGCTGGCAACCTGGGCGCTGCGGGCAGCGACCGCTGTGCGAAGCTCGTATACGACTGCGTGTTCAAGCTTTGCGAGCTTATCAACGCCTGGAAGGCTGATCCGGCTGCATGGCCGAACACCTTCAACGCCGCACTGCTGGACCCGAGCACGGTCACGTGCCTGACGTCCGGCTGCCACGGCGGCGCGGGTGCGTATGATCCTGAGATCATCGACTGCGCTCCCGAGGTTGCGGGCAAGATGAAGTGCGACGAGTCCTGCCACCAGTAGGGCTGTGACGCACGGCTTCACACGTAGTACCGGGGGGCGGGCAGCGATGCCCGCCCCTCACTCGCCAGGAGAAGGGCACGAAACAGATGGGCGTTAGGGAATTCCAGGTGATCTCCACGCGCTTCCGGATCCTCGTGGCAGCCGTTCTGCTGATCGTTGTCGTCATGTCGGCGGGATGTGCGCCGGCGCCGGGGGCCGATGTCCCTGAAGGTTCACTGCGGCTTCTCGCCGAAGCGGCTGATGACAAGGACTGGGAAGCCGTGCGTACGTACATGGACCCGGAAGCCGTGGGCGTCGCCTTCGGCGAGTCCTTGATCGTGCGCCTTCGTGAAGATGACACCTCGGACACTTCGTCGGGGGGCTCGAGTTCACATGGCGGTGAGTTCTCGTCAGGCCCGATGGTCGGCGGGTTCACCCTGAAGTTCGTGGAGAATCTCGAGGCCGGGGTCGAGAGCGGCGCGGTGGTTGCCGAAGGAAAGCTGCTGGCGGCGATCCTGGACGATGGAATAGGGGAGACTGAGTCCGTCTCCGACGACGAAGCCCTCGTGTCCGTGGTCGTTCCCTCCGAGAGTGGCGAGGAGACCGTTCGGCTGCGGATGACGCGCAACGGGGACCACTGGACCCTGATCGCGGTAGAGGACACGACCGACCTCTACCTGTTGTTCTTCTAGGTCGCTCCAGGTGCATATACTCGGCGTTGCGCTCCTCTCGAGTGACGGTAGACTGAGGACTTCGCAACGCTCCGACATACGAGGACGGAAATGGTGAGCATGACGGACTCCCCGGACGATCGTGATCGACCCACGCCCGCGAGCGCACGATGGAGGACGATCCTCCTGGTCGGCGCGATCGCGATAGTCGCCGCAGCTGCGGTCTACTACGGAATCAACGACAACGCCGACGGCGACGGTGACGGCTCGAGCACCGAGACGACGCCCCAGGTCAGCTATGGCATGGCGGGAGCCCCGCAGGATGTCGTGGTGTCGCGTGCCGCCCTTGAGTCCACGCCGACTCCGTGGGTCCTCGAGTCCCCTGAATCTGCGGTGCGCTCCTATCTCGACTGGATCTCATACGGGTATCGCACGGCGCAACCCGCGTTCAGCGAACCCACGATGAGCGCGGAAGAAGCCGTGCGGATCGACTCGTACAACGAGTACAACCTCCAGAAGGAGCGGATCATCGATCAGAGCCTCGTCTCGATCACCTTCGGCGAGCCAGCGATCGACGGCACCACCGCGACGATCTCCACGGTGGAGCAGTGGACGTATCGCTACGTCTCCATATCCGAGCCCGGCGAGACGATCGACGGGCCCTTCGAGGCCACGTACAACGCTGTCTACACCCTCGTTCAGGGCGAAGCCGGCTGGGTCGTCGATTCGGTGGCTGTCGAACGCGTTGGCGACTCCCAGTGAGCGCGATCTACCGGCGTATCGTGCGTTATCTGACGTCGGCCGTACTCGTGAGCGTGACGCTCGGCTTCATCGGCGTCTGGTCGATCGTTGCGACGATCATCCCGCAGGGCGATCCCACGCGGGGCCGGGCGTTCGAGTGGGCCGCGGCCAACCCGACGATCGCTCCTGTCGTTGATGCGCTGGGCCTGCATCAGGCGTTCGACGCGCCGGTGTTCCTCGTCGCTATCGGCGTTCTGGCTCTCTCGACGATCCTCTGCTCGTGGCAGCGCACCAAGGTGGCCGTCAAGCGGTCCCGCGTGCTGCGCGCGGTGGCGAACGGCGATTCGCTGCCCACCCTTACGGATAACGATCTGCTCATCGGGAGCACAGACGGCACGAGCAGTGCCGACGCGCTCGCCGCGGCAGAACGGGCACTCGGCGAACTCGGCATCACAACGCGGCGGTCGGGTGAGGCGCTCGTCTCCGCATCTTCGCCACTCGTGCCGTGGGGGAGCCCCGTCTTCCACTGGGCGCTCGTGGGCTTCATGCTCTTCGTGCTGATCGGCAGCTTCGTGAGGGCCGACGGCCTCATCGGGCTCGCGGTCGGCCAGACCAAGCCGGACGCCCCCGAGTCCTACGGCAAGCTGTCCACGGGACCGTGGCACTCCTGGGACGGAGTGAGCCGGAGCTTCAGGCTCGATGACTTCGAGCCGAGATTCACCGCTGACGGGATCGACCACGGTCCGGTGCCCACGGTCTCGGTACTCGACGCCGAGGGCAACGTGCTCAAGACACAACTGGTGTACCCCAACAACATGCTCCATCTCGGGTCGCTCAAGATCGGCGCCCCGGCCTACGGGCTGTCGGTCACGCTGTCGCTTCTCGACGAGGCCGGCACGGAGGTGGGCAGTGCGGTGCAACTGGTGGACTTCGACCAGTCCGCCCTCGAGGGCACGATCCCGCTCGAGCCGCTGGCGGTCACCGATGAGACGGGTGCCCCACTCGCGTTCGTCCACGCGACGGTCCCGCTGATATCCGAGAACGGCCGGTTCGTCGAGTGGCTGCCGAAGGACGTGCCTGCGCGTATCGCGGCGAACTCGCAGGACGGCGCGGTCCTCGTAGATGAGGTCGTGGCCCAGGGGGCGACCGTCGATCTCATCGACGGGCTCCGGATCCGCGTCGTCGACGTCGGCTGGTACTCGCGGTTGTCGATCCTCGATGACTGGACGATACCGTTCATCTACGGGTGGATGATCCTGGCCGCGCTTGCGCTCTCCGTGACCGTGTTCACCCGGCAGCGGTACGTCGTGGTGGCCGCACATGAGGGGCCCGAGGGAACCGGTCTGGCCGTGCGGATGCGTCTGTGGCGTCATTCGGCCACGACCAGGGATGAGATCACCGAAGCGCTCACCGAAGCGCTCAACAGCGAGGGAGACGAGGCCGAGTGACGCTCGAGATCATCGCGATGTGGGCCGCGCTGTCCCTGTACGTGGTGGCGACGGTCATGTTCGTGTTCGGCGTCATCTTCACCAAGGAGCGGCTGACCGATCGGGCGCTCATCGTCACGGCGGTCGGGCTCGTGCCGCAGCTGCTCGCCGTTGCGGTGCGCTGGGTGCGGCTGGGGCACGGCCCGTACATCGGCTACTACGAGCTCGCGAACGCACTCACGCTCTGCACGGTGGCGCTCTTCGTCTACTCCACCTGGCGCAACCGGCGCCTGATCGCCACGGGTATCGGCATCATGCCGGTCGCCGCGATGATGCTCGGCGCCGCGATGCTGGCGTCGAAGGCCGACTTCCCGATCACCTCGTCGCTCGCCAGCTACTGGCTGGCGATCCACGTGGTGTTCGCCAATGTCGCGTTCGCAGCGATGGCCATCTCCTTCGGCTACGCGGTGGTCTACATCATCCGCGCGCGGTCGGCGGACGGCCCCTGGGCGCGCCGCCTGCAGAAGCTGCCGTCGCAGGCCGTGGTGGACGACCTCGTGGGCCGCTTCGTCCTGGCGGGTTTCCTCCTGTGGGGCATCATGATCGTCACCGGCGCCATCTGGGCGAACGAGTCCTGGGGCCGCTACTGGAGCTGGGACCCCATCGAGACGTGGAGTCTCGTCGTCTGGATCATCTATGCGATCTACCTGCACCTGCGCTACATGCTGCGCATCCCGGGTGAGAAGCTCGCCTGGTATGCGGTCGTGGCCATGCCGATCGCGCTGTTCTGCCTCGTCGGCATCCCCACGGTCTTCGACACCATCCACGCCGGCTACATCGGCGAGATGGAAGGCCAGATCCAGTAGCAGCACCATCGTGCCGAGATGACGAAGGGCGCCCGATGCGGGCGCCCTTCCTTCATCGTGCTGGTGGTTCGTCCGCTACTCGGCGGGTTTGCCGCCCATGGCCTTCATGGCGTCCGCCATCTTCTTCGGCATCTCGCCGGCCTTGGCCATGCCGATTCCGAGGAAGTCGAAGTGCTCGCCGTAGTCGCGCATCATGACCTTCATGGCGCTCAGCATGTAGCTGCGCTTGAAGCCTTCGGGAAGCGCCAGGATCTCGGTCATCTTGTTGGCGTAGAAGGTCATGTAGCAGCGACCGAGGGCGATCATCACGTCGTTCAGAGACATCGAGTACGGCTCGATGATCGGCGTGGAGATGTTGTACTGCGAGTAGTCCCACACGCGGATGCGATCGTGCACGTCGTTCCAGAGCGCCGTGTACGGCATGGGCGTGAGGACGGGGAAGACGGCGATGTCGGGGTTCAGGCGTGCCGCCATGGCGGCGGTTTGCTTGATCGAGTCCCAGGTCTCCTCCGGGAAGCCGATCATGAACGACGCCTCGATCATGATGTCGTGCTGCTTGAGCAGCTTCACGGCTTGCTCGTTCATGTCGATGGTCGTTCCCTTGTTGAGGCTGTTCAGCAGCTCATCGGTCGAGGTCTCGAGGCCGAGGTAGATGTGCATGATCCCGGCGTCGCGATACTTGTGGAGGATGTCCTCGTCGCGGATGATGTCCTCCACGCGGGTCTCGATCAGCAGGTACACGCCGAGGTCCGCCTCGATGAGCAGATCGAGGATCTTCTCCCAGCGCTCCCGGTCCCGGGTGGGGTACGCGTCGATCATCGTGATGAACTCGACCTTGTACTCCTCCACGAGGTGGCGGATCTCCTCGAGGACCCTGTACGGGTCGCGCGCGCGCCACTCGCCGCGCCAGAAGACGCGCTGGCTGCAGAACGAGCAGCCCATCATGCAGCCGCGCGAGGTGAGGATCGACGCCATGCGTCCCCACGGATCGATGTTGTAGTGGTAGTCCTCCCAGTCGAGCAGGTCCCACGCCGGGGTGAGCGTGTCGAGATCGGCGATGTGCGGACGCTGGGGGGTCGCGACGATCTCACCGTCGCGCTTGAACGCGATGCCGCGCACGTCGTCGAGCGGCGTGCCGTCCCTGAGGGCCGCGAGAAGCTCGGCGAGCGTCTCCTCCATCTCGCCGCGCAGGATGATGTCGACCGGCGTGTCCTCCTCGGCGAACATCTCCTCGTACATGAACGTCGGGTGCGGTCCGCCGATGAGCGTGACGATCTTCGGGTCGACGCTCTTGGCGGTGCGCAGCGCCTCGACCGCCGCCGGCACGGTGCAGGTGGAGATGGCACCGGTGACCGGGAGGTAGTCGAGGCTCATCACAAAGTCGGGCTTGAAGCTCTCGACCTGCGCGCGGATCTCGTCGTGCGACGTGTCCTTGTACATCGCGTCGTAGATCTTGGCCTCGTGGCCGGCCGCGACCGCGGCACCGGCGAGATAGGCGAGCTGCAGGGGCGGCCAGTTGCCGATCATCTGCTGGCCCCAGCACTTGTAGGGTGGCGTGACGAAGAGCACTTTACTCATACAGACAACCTCCGAGTGTGGTCGCGTGTCGGATGCCTACCAGGGTAACACTCGTTAAGCCGCACGTCGGGAATGCACTCCTGTGATTCTACGTGCACGAGCCCACTCCGCGCGTGACATGCACCCTGGTAAGATGTTACTTCTGCAACTTCCGCGCCTCATGGGCACGTAGGTAGGTATTCCCCCAAGGAGGTGTCATGGGCCGCATTTCCGACGAAGACGTCGCACGCGTTCGTGACGCCACCGATCTTGTCTCGCTCGTCTCGGAGACGGTCGTCCTCAAGAAGAAGGGGCGCCTGTTCTGGGGCAACTGCCCGTTTCACGGGGAGAAGACGCCGAGCTTCAAGATCGACCCCACAACACAGCTGTGGCACTGCTTCGGCTGCAGCAGGGGCGGGGACGCGTTCGGCTTCGTGATGCAGGCCGAGAACCTCGACTTCCCGGACGCGATCCGCCGTCTCGCCGAACGCGCGCGCATCGACATCGTGGAGGAGGGCGGCGCGGGCCTCCCGGCCGGACGCAAGGAGCGTCTGGTGGCCGCCTGCGAGGCCGCCGCCGAGTTCTTCCACCAGCAGCTCACCACGCTACGCACCTCGGGCGCCACCGAGGCGCGCGATTATCTGGCGCGACGCGGCTTCGGCTCTGATGTGGCCAAGCGCTGGCGGCTCGGCTATGCGCCGCCGGCCCGGGACGCGCTCGTGAGCCACCTCACCGGCGCGGGTTTCACGCGCGATGAGATGATCGAGGCCAACCTCGCACTCGCCGACGGTCCGCGCACGAAGGACCGCTTCTTCGGCCGGATCATGTTCCCGATCGCCGACCTGCACGGCCGCACGATCGCCTTCGGCGGACGTGTGGTGGGCCCGGGTGAGCCGAAGTACTTGAACTCGCAGGAGACGCCCATCTTCCACAAGAGCGCGAACCTCTACGCGCTCGACCGCTCCCGCAACAACATCGTCACGAGCGGCATGGCGGTGGTGGTGGAGGGCTACACCGATGTGATCGCGCTGCACGAGGCCGGCATCACCAATGCGGTGGCCACGCTCGGGACCGCCCTCGGCGAGCGGCACGTGAAGCTGTTGGGACGGTTCGGCAAGCGCGTGGTGTACCTCTTCGACGGCGATGAAGCCGGCAGGCGCGCCGCGCTCCGGGCGGTGGAGTTCCTCGACTGGAGCATCACGCCCGAGGCCGGCAGCGGCCAGATCGCCCTCGATGTGGCGCTGATCCCGGGCGGTATGGATCCCGCCGACTACGTTGGCGCCGAGGGTGCCGGTGCGATGCGCGCGATGATCGAAGGCGCTCAGCCGCTCCTGCGCTTTGCGATCGACACGCGGCTCGCCGCGCACGACCTCTCGCGTCCGGAGGGGCGGAGCGCGGCGCTCAGCGATGCTGCCGCGTTGCTCACGCCTGTGCGTGACTCGCTTCTCGGCAAGGACTACATGGGCTACATCGCCGGCAGACTGCAGACCGACTTCACCACCGTGCAGCGCGCCGTGCCCACCGCACGCACGCAGCGGATGGGGCCTGACGCCGGGCGGGAGGTCGCGCCGGTGGCACAGCCTGCGGCGCCGCTCACCGTGGAGCAGAAGGCCGAGATGGAACTCGCGCGACTGGCGGCGGTATCGCCCAAGGTCCGTGGCAGGGCACGGGATTTGCTTATCGAGGGTGCTGTGGCTGACGAGAGCGCGAAGCGGCTGCTCGGCGCCATCATCGACGCGGGGACCGCGGCGGGAGACGATCTCTACACGGCCGTGGCGCGCTCGGACAAGGAAGCGGCTGAACTCGTATCCGGGTGGTTGGTGGACGCCCGTGAAGTGGAACAAGTAGAATACGCGTTTCGCGAAGTGGCCGTCCGGGTCAAGGAGTTCGCGCTCGGGCGTCTAATACGCAGTAAGAAGACCGAACTGCGCGAGCTTGATCCGAAGCAGGAGCCAGACGCGTACGACCGCCTCTTCGGCGAGATCGCGGAGTTGCAGCGCGCACAGCAGGCACTGAAGGCACGTGATGCGGGGATGACCGACGGCGAGATGGAGCACACCTAAGTGACGGCTGCACCCAAGAAGAGCGTGGAAGCGTCCGTACCGGCGGCGAAGGCCGCTGCGGAGCCGAAGAAGACCGCGAAGGCGCCGGCCAAGGCCGAGGACGTACCGGCCAAGACCGCGAAGGCGCCTGCGAAGGCGCCGGCCAAGGCGCCCGTGAATGCACCCGCAGAGGCTCCCGCGAAGACGGCCGAGGCGAAGCCGGCGGCAAAGCCTGCGGCCGAGCCGGTGGGGAAGGACGCCAAGACCCCCGCAAAGGCCACTGAAGCGCCCGTGAAGCCCGCGAAGGCTCCGGCCGGGGCGGCGGCAAAGGCCGAGGCGCCAAAGGCTTCTGCGGCCGCGAAGGACGCCGCCGGGAAGACGGCGCCCGAGCTCGAACTCTCGGCGGTCAAGACGCTTGTGAAGATGGGCAAGTCGAAGGGCAACCTGACCGACGAGGAGATCCAGGGCGCGCTCTCGGATATCGATCTCAACGGGGAGCAGTTCGAGAACATCTACACCTTCTTCCAGAGGAGCGGCATCGAGATCGCCGACGAGCACGTCTCCGACGTGGACATCGACGACGTTCCGCACGACGAGGCCGTCGATCCCGACGCCGTGGTGGAGGACGTGCCGGAGGACGCGGTGGTGGCGGTCGCGGTCGCGAAGCCCGCCGCGAAGCCCGCCGCCAAGCGCAAGCCGCGCCGGAAGGTCGACAGCGTGGCCTCCGCACCGCTCACGAGCGATCCCGTGCGCATGTACCTCAAGGAGATCGGCAAGGTGCAGCTGCTCACGGCGCGCCAGGAAGTCGACCTGGCCATGAAGATCGAGGCCGGCCTTCTCGCCGTGGATCAGCTCGACGAGGCCGCCGAGAAGGGCATCAAGCTCGAGCGGGCCGAGCAGCGAAGGCTCGAGCGTCTCGAGCGCATCGGCGTAGAAGCCAAGAAGCAGCTCGTCGAGGCCAACCTGCGCCTCGTGGTCTCCATCGCCAAGCGCTACGTCGGGCGCGGCATGCTGTTCCTGGACCTCATCCAGGAGGGCAACCTCGGCCTCATCCGCGCCGTCGAGAAGTTCGACTACGAGAAAGGCTTCAAGTTCTCCACGTACGCCACGTGGTGGATCCGTCAGGCCATCACGCGCGCGATCGCCGACCAGGCCCGCACGATCCGCATCCCCGTGCACATGGTGGAGACGATCAACAAGCTGATCCGCATCCAGCGCCAGCTGCTCCAGGAACTCGGCCGCGAGCCCACCCCGGAGGAGATCGGCGAGAAGATGGAGATGACCGCCGAGCGCGTGCGCGAGATCCTCAAGATCTCGCAGGAGCCGGTGTCGCTCGAGACGCCGATCGGCGAGGAGGAAGACTCTCAGCTCGGCGACTTCATCGAAGATGGCGAGGCGGTCGTGCCGCCGGATGCCGCGAGCTTCAGCATGCTGCAGGAGCAGCTCGCCAAGGTGCTCGACTCGCTGTCCGAGCGCGAGCGCAAGGTGATCGAGCTCCGCTTCGGCCTGGAAGACGGGCACCCGCGCACGCTCGAGGAGGTCGGGCGGGAGTTTGGCGTCACGCGCGAGCGGATCCGGCAGATCGAGAGTAAGACGCTCTGCAAACTGCGCCACCCCAGCCGCTCCAGCAGGCTCAAGGACTACCTGGAGTAGGGGAGCGCCGAGAAGTATCATCCGAGGGCCTCGCGATCGCGGGGCCCGCGTGCATGGCCCCGGTCATGCACGCGCAACGCAAGAAGGCCCCGCAGATGCGGGGCCTTCGTCTGTTTGCTGGCTCCTCGGGTAGGACTCGAACCTACAACCCTCCGGTTAACAGCCGGATGCTCTGCCAATTGAGCTACCGAGGAGTATCGGCCGCCTGGTGAGGCGCGATTGCCGATTATAGGGATAGCCGAAGGTGTCCGCAACCGCCCGAGAGATGTCCTCGTGGCATGGCCCGATCAACGTTGCTCGACCGTTCGCGCCTACACTGCGGTGATGGTCACAGTTTCGGCGACGAGCGTTGCGAAGGAAGTGATGCGACGAATGATGAGAGTTCGAGCATTGGCCGCTCTGATCGTCGGTGCGCTCCTGGCCGCGGTCCTCGTGGTGCCGGCGACGGCGGACGCGAAGTCCCTGCCCACCACGGCCGTGTACCGCTTCTACAACCAGGGGACGGGCGCGCACTTCTACACCGCTTCTGTGGCCGAGCGCGATCATGTGATCGCCACGTGGTCCGGGATCTTCACGTACGAGGGTCCGGCATTCTACCTCTACGATGAGTTCGCCTACGACACGTCGGTCGATCCCGCGATGATCGGGCCAGAGGTTCCCACCACGCCCGTGCACCGCTTCTACAACGTGCGCAACGGGTCGCACTTCTACACCACCTCGGCCGAGGAAGCCGATCATCTGAGGAGCACCGACGCGAAGATGTTCCCGTACGACGGCGTCGGCTTCCAGGCCTATTCCCAGCCGTCGGAGGACCTCCGATTGGTGCCGGTATACCGCTTCTACCACAAGCAGAACGGCTCTCACTTCTACACGATCTCACCGGAAGAGAAGGCCCTGGTACAGATATTCTACGCGGACACATACCGCTTCGAGGGTGTCGCGTTCTATGCGATGAGCGGCTATGTGCTGATCAGGTAGGCGCGGGGCACGACGCATGTTGATTGCACTCAGGCGAGGAGGAGCGATGCAGAGGGCACGAGCACGAGTGTTCACAGGGATTCTTGCGGCGGTCATGCTGGTAACCGTGATGGCGGTGGCGGCTCCGGCGTTCGGGCAGGAGCAGTCCGGCGAGGTTGTCGTCTACCGCTTCTACAACCAGGGCACGGGGACCCATTTCTACACCGCTTCGGCAGAAGAGCGCGATATGGTGGTCGCGACGTGGCCGACGATCTTCACCTACGAAGGTCCGGCGTTCATGATCTTCGAAGCCGGCTGGTTCCCGCCGGAGGAGGAGCCGGTGCGCGCACAGGTGCACCGCTTCTACAACACAGTGTCCAAGTCGCACTTCTACACCATCTCGGCCGATGAGGCAGACCGGGTGAAGAGCACGTACCCGGCTCTGTTCGCGTGCGACGGTGTGGGCTTCGAAGCGTACTCCGAGTCGTCTGACTGGGCGCCGATCATGCCGGTGTATCGCTTCTACAACATGAAGAACGGCTCCCACTTCTACACGGTCTCTGCGGTGGAGAAGGCGGTCGTCCAGATCCAGCTTCGCGACACGTATCACTACGACGGTATCGCGTTCTACGCCATCCCGTACGACTGGTACTACCGCTTCTAGCTACTGCGTGTGAGCGTGTCTACCGTGGCGTCGTCCCGATCGGGGCGGCGCCACGTGTGTGAGGGGGCCTTCCGCCGTTTCGCGGACGTGGCGAACCCGGGGCGGTTTGGACTCCGATAGGATCCGGCTGATGTCTCGCCGCGATACTCGATCCTCGGACGTGCCGGGATGACGCGCCACGGGGAGGGGACAGCGATGCGGCGTCAGCGCAGGATGACGGTGGGGGCGTGGCTCGATGAGTGGCTGGCCACCTACGTGGACCCGCGCATGCGCGACGGCGAGCTCGCCCGGGTGACGGGGGCGGGCTACCGCGGTCACGTGGAGCGCTACCTCAAGCCCGAGTTGGGCGAGATCGCGCTCGCGAAGCTGCGCCCGGAACACGTGACCGCGCTCTACCGCAAGATGGGAAGCCCGAAGGCCGACGGCGGCTACGGTCTCTCGGTCCGCACCCGCGAACTGTCACACGTGATCTTGCGCATGGCGCTCGATCGCGCGGTGGCGCTCGGGTATGCGGAGCGCAACGTACTGGCCGCAGGCGCAGGGGTCGACCGGCCCCGGGTGCGCCGCCGGAGTGTGACCGCGCTCGAGCGTGAGGAGGCCGTGGCGGTGCTCGCCACACTCGCCCGGACGGGCGACGACGCCCGGCGTCTGTTCGTTCCCGCGCTGCTCGCGCTCTCGTGCGGGATGCGTCGCGGCGAGGTGCTCGCGCTCCGCGTCTCCGATATCACGCTGCCGTCTCGCCTGCATCCACGCGCACTCGGAACGCTCACGGTCTGCCGGACCTGGGACAAGTCGGTCGATCTCCGCCTCGGCTACGCCCCGCTCGAGCGGTACTCCATCCGGGAGTGGCCGAAGTCGGGCCACGAGCGCTACGTCGACCTTCCGCCCGAGGTGGTCGGTGTGCTGCGCGATGCGCTCGCGCGGCGGGAGATCACAAAGCGCGTCGCCGGAGCTGATTGGCACACCCAGGGCGTGCGTGCGGACGGCACCGTGGTCACATGGGGCGAGTTGCTCGTGTCCGATGCCTACGGACGGCCCTGGTGGCCGGACTCGTTCTCGAGCGCGTGGCACCAGTGGTGCGTGAAGCAGGGGATGACGTGCCGGTTCCACGACTTGCGTGCTACGTCCGGCTCGATCGCGCTCGCGGCCGGCATCGACCCGGAGGTCGTGAGCCAGCGCCTCGGTCATCACTCAGCGGCGTTCTTCCTCGAGCATTACGCCAAGCCGATGCATACTGCCCGCGTGGCTGATGCTGGTATCATGGGCGAGCTGGTTGCAGAGGCGCTGGGTGACCAGACGGGCCCGTAGCTCAATGGTGGAGCAGGGGACTCATAATCCCTTGGTTGCAGGTTCGAATCCTGCCGGGCCCACCACATCGCATCTTGCAGAGGCCTCCGCTCACGCGGGGGCCTCTTGTCGTGTACCCGCGGGGACCATGCGTCGCATATCTGCTACCCCGGAGCTGGGAGCCCTTCCACCGCAGTTCGCACAAATGCGAACAGCGGGGCGCGGTTCAGGGTCCGGAAAGATGCGGCTAAGGTCCCGCACGTATAGTGCTGTGATCGGTGTCGCCGACCACCGATGGTGTCCATTTACCATGAAAAATAGAAGTCACACATTGAGATTGCATGGTATACTGCGACCATGATCGCACGAAGTGCCATAGTCGACTCGATTCAGACGGGGCTCCACCGCGCGCCGATCGTCGTCTTGTCAGGGCCTCGCCAGTGCGGCAAGACCACGCTCGCGCGGCAGCTGCTCAGCCCTGAGTCGGTCAACTACTTCGACCTTGAGGATCCCGCGAGCATCGCTCGCCTGGACGAGCCGATGACCGCGCTCCGACCGCTTGAGGGCCTGGTCGTCCTTGATGAGATCCAGCGGCGCCCCGATCTCTTTCCGGTGTTGCGCGTCCTGGCGGATCGCCAGCCATCGCGGGCGCGCTTCTTGCTGCTCGGCAGCGCTTCAGGTCGTCTGGAGCGTCAGAGTTCCGAGAGCCTCGCCGGACGCGTCGAGCGCATCGAGATCAGCGGCTTTTCGCTGTCCGAAGTCGGCATCGAGCACGAGACCCTGCTGTGGCTCCGTGGGGGCTTCCCGCGTTCGTTCCTGGCCGCCTCGGAGTCTGACAGCCGGGCGTGGCTTGGCCAGTTCGTCCAGACACTACTGGAGCGCGACCTTCCGCAGTGGGGAGTGAACGTGCCGGCAACCGCGCTTCGGCGCCTCTGGACGATGGTCGCTCACTACCACGGCCAGACATGGAACGCGAGCGAGGCCGCACGAGCCATGGATGTCAGCCAACCGACGATTCGCCGGTATCTCGACCTATTGACCGACGCGCAGGTCGTCCGGCAGCTCCAGCCCTATCACGCGAATCTGAAGAAGCGTCAGGTGAAGTCCCCAAAGGTGTACGTACGCGACAGCGGCGTGCTTCACCACTTGCTCGGGCTCGCCGCCGAGAAGGCTCTGCTCGGTCACCCGAAGGTGGGCGCGTCCTGGGAGGGGTTCGTTATCGAGCAGATCATGGCCAACGAGCCGCATGACGGCGCATGGTTCTGGGCCACACACCAGGGTGCGGAGATCGACTTGGTAATCCAGCGGGGCGACCGACTGATGGGAGTTGAGATCAAGCGGACCGATGCGCCGAAGATGACGACCTCAGTACGCACGGCGCTGGATGACCTTGGTCTCGACCGCGTTGCGATCGTCTATCCCGGCACTATGCGGTACGCGCTTTCCGAGCGTGTCGACGCAGTTCCGCTCGGCGAGGTGGCCATGCATCCCGGCACCCTGTTCGGTGCCGGGTCCTGAGCGGGAGCGGCCAGAAGCGCGGCCATCGAGTCAGGCCGCGTCTCCCTGGACCCCCTGAGCCTGCTCTGCCAGCCCCCCCACATAGCATCGTGAAGAGGCCTCCGCTCACGCGGAGCGGCAGGTCTTCGTTGTCCGTACGTGGCGCGGCTCGTACGCCTTCCCGTACAGCAAAGCGGGTCCGGCGCCTGATGCGCGCTGGGTCAGGACTCGGCGCGGATTAGCGGCAATCATCCACGCGCGGGTATACTTGGCGCCAACACTGGTCATCAGGAGGCAGTAGTGACTGAGTCGGAAGCCATCGTCGCGAGGATCGAGGAGAGTGCGGATGAGATCCGGACTCGCTTTGGCGTATCTCGACTGGGTGTCTTCGGTTCGCGGGTTCGAGGCGATGAATCGCGAGACAGCGACCTTGACGTGCTGGTCGAGTTCGCGTGCCCGACATTCCGCAACTATATGGGTCTCAAGCGATACCTTGAGGAGCTCTCCGGGGTGGCCGTGGATCTTGTGAGCGCTTCCGCGCTCAAGCCGCTGCTCAAGTCCTACGTCATGAGCGAAGTGCGCTATGTCGCGTGATGTCCGCATCTACTTGGCCGATATCGCCGAACGGTCACGAGTACGAGGGCTCGACTTCGCCATAGTCTGGGACGTGGCAGTAAACGAGGTCCCGCTGCTCAGTACGGCCGTAAGGGCGCTGCTCACCCAGGCAGACGAGTCCTGAGCAGTCTCTTTCATCTGCCACGCCCCCTACTAGGACACACATGACCCAGCGGAGCAGACTCGAACGGATGCAGCGCCTGCGCGGTAAGCGCAAGCGCGTGTACACCATCGCCGCCGCCGTCTCCGTGGTGGTGGTGCTGGCCATCGCGGGCGTGTCCTTCGCGCTCGTGCGCGCGGCCGACTCCCCGCAGAGCGCCGTCGCCGCAAAGTCGTACACCGCCGAGGAGACCTCGCGCACCATCGACACCCACGAGGCAACCTCTACCGTGCCGATCGAGGTGCCCGTGCTCGTGGGCATGCAGCTCGCCGAGGCGACGCACCTGCTCGAGGTGGTCGGTTTCGTGGTGAAGGCGACCCCCACGCCGCCCGGCGAGGCGGCACCCGGCATCGTGCTCTCGCAGAC
>JBASOJ010000012.1:0-38911 GCA_049658145.1 Coriobacteriia bacterium | reverse complement strand
GTCCACGGCCCTTACGCGCCGCACGCCCGCGCGCCGCGCCGCGGCCGCCACCGAACCGCCGATGAGGCCGAGTCCCACCACCGTGAGCCGCTGCACCGTCACGACGCCTCCCCCATCCGCTTGCCCTCGAGCGTCACCCGCGGACCAAGATCCGCCATCAGCGCAGCGAAGTCGCCGGGCGTGAGGGACTGCGGACCGTCGCACCGGGCGTGCTCGGGATCGGGATGCACCTCGACCATGAGGCCGTCCGCGCCCGCCGCGATGCCCGCGCGACACATCGGCCCGATCAGGTCACGACGGCCGGTTGCATGCGACGGGTCCACCACCACGGGCAGATGTGTGAGCGACTTCAGCGCGGCCACGGCCGCGAGGTCGAGCGTGTTGCGGGTGTATGTCTCGAACGTGCGGATCCCCCGCTCGCACAGGATCACGTCCCGGTTGCCGCCCTTGAGGATGTACTCGGCGGCCGAGAGCAGCTCCTCGATCGTGGCCGAGAGGCCGCGCTTCAGCAGTATGGGGCGGTCCATCGTGCCGAGTTCGTCGAGCATCATGAAGTTCTGCATGCTGCGCGCACCCACCTGGAGGATGTCCGCGTACTCGGCCACCGTCGCGGCGTCGCGCACGTCGAGAACCTCGGTCACCACCGGCAGACCGACCTCGTCGCCGGCTTCACGCAGGAGCCGAAGGCCCTCGACGCCCATGCCCTGGAACGCGTACGGGCTGGAACGGGGCTTGTACGCCCCCCCGCGAAGCATCGTCGCACCGGCCCCGGCCACCGCGCGGGCGGTCGCGAGCATCTGATCCTCGCTCTCGATGGAGCACGGCCCGGCGATCACGCCGAACGCTCCCCCGCCGATCGCCGTGGCGCCAACACGCACCACCGTGTCCTCGGGCTGGAAGTCGCGGCTCACGAGCTTGAACGGCTTCAGGACTCGAACGACCTGCTCCACGCCCGGCAGGCCCTCGAACTCGAGTGAGTAGATGACCTCACGGTCACCGATCACGCCGATGATGGTCTTGACCTCACCGCGCGACAGATGCGCCTCGGCACCCGCCTCGGTGAGCAGATCGACAACGTGCTGGACGTCTTCGACAGACGCGTGGTCGCGCATGATGACGAGCATCGCCTTCACCCCTTTCGCGCGCCCTCTCGCGCGCGTGTGTGACGGTCCCGGCTTATCCGGCCGTCACTGGCTCTCTCGCAGCTAGATGCTGCCGAGCCGGGCGATGGCCGCCTCGAACGCTTCGATCGTCCTTCGCGAGTCCTCTGCGGTGCCCACACCCACTCTAAGCGCCGGCGTCGGACCGAACCCGCGGACGATCACGCCCCCTTCGAGCAGGGCCTCGAACACTTCGACCGGCCTCTCCGTCTTGACCCAGACGAAGTTCGTCTCCGACGGCACCCAGGAGATGCCGAGCCGGTCGAAGCCCGAATACAGGTACGTCTTCTGTTCTTGGTTCTCCGTGCGGCGACGGCGGACCTCTACCTCATCGTCGAGCGAGGCGAGCGCGCCCGCCTGCGCGACCGAGTTCACGTTGAACGGCTCGCGGATACAGTCAACGGCATGCACCAGGGGCTCGGGCGCGAAGCCGTAGCCGATCCGGATGCCGGCGAGCGAGTAGATCTTGGAGAACGTGCGCAGCACGACGATCGATCGCGTGCCGTCGAAGTAGTCCATCCCGTCCGGATAGTCCTCGGCCGTGACGAACTCGAAGTACGCCTCGTCGAGAACCAGCAGGACGTGCTCCGGAAGGCGCTCCAGGAAACGGTCGAACGCGTCTTTGGAGTAGTAGGTCCCGGTGGGGTTGTTCGGGTTGCACAGGAACACGATACGCGTCCGGTCGGTCACGGCCGCGAGCATCGCGTCGAGGTCGTGTGTGTCGGTCTCGTCGAGCGGCACCCTCACGTGCACGCCGCCGAACATTGTCGTGGCCATGGGGTACACGACGAACGAGGGCCATGCGTACACGACTTCATCGCCGGGGCGGATCACCGTCTGAGCGACGAGGCGCAGCAGCTCGTTGCTGCCGCTGCCCACGAGGACCTGTGAGACGGGGACACTGTGGCTGGCCGCGAGCCGCTCCCTCAGTGCCAGGGAGGCACCCTCGGGATAGCGATTGAGACCCGCGAGCTCGTGCTCCATGGCTGTGATGGCCGCGGGGAAGGGGCCGTGAGGGCCCTCGTTACTGGAGAGCTTGCAGATGTCGTCGCGCCCGGAGCGTTCGCGCACCTGCTCCTCGCGCAGCCCGGGTGCGTACGGCACCAGCGTGCCGAGCTCCTCACGGATCATGCGGTCCCAGTCCATCGCGAGCGCCTCCCGACTCAGCGTGTTCGTGGATTGTCGCGCACCGTCCGCACGCACGCAAGCCGAAGCGGATGCGCTAGTCGCGGTCCTCGCCGAGATCGGGCGGCGGCGTAAGGCTCTCGAGGATGCCGGCGCCGTCCTCGATGCGCACCACCATCATCGCCGCGTTCGGCACGGCGACACACCACGCGCGGTCGACCGGCAGGCCGAGCCACGCGACGAGCAGCCGGCGCACCACACCACCGTGCGTGACGACCACGCTGCGCTCGGGACCCGCGGCGATGATCTCCGCCGCCGCCCGAACGCGCCGGTCGAACGCCGCCCCCGTCTCCCCTTCCGGCACGATCGGTCCGCTGCCCGTGTAGTCCAGAGCGATGCCCCGCGCACGGATCTCGTCGTAGGTCAGGCCCTCGGCGACCCCGAAATCGATCTCGATCAGTTCTTCGAGCACCCGGAGAGGGGTGGACGGTGGCGCGATCGCGCGGGCCGTCGACAGCGCTCTGCCGAGCGGGGAGCTGTAGACCTCGTCGGCGCCCCAGTTCTCGAGGACGCGGCCGAGCCATGCCGTCTGCCGCTCGCCCCTTGGCGAAATCGGCGAGTCCAGGCGGCCGATGTAGCGCGACTCCACGTTGGCCAGCGTCTCGGGGTGCCGCACGAGGACGACCCTGCGCACGAGGCCGCTCACACCAGCCCCCGGATGATCACGCCCACGAGCAGCACGAAGGTCTCGGCCAGCAGGATGACCGCGCCGAGCACATCGCCGGTGATCCCACCGAAGCGACGGATGAACGGCCCCGGCAAGAAGAGACCCGCCACAAGCGAGATCACCGTCGAGGCGATCACCGCAACGCGCGTGGCCGGGCTGTTCACCAGCAGCGGCAGCACGGGGATGGTCTGCCACACGAGCGTCGCGCTACCGCCTGCCGAGGCGTAACGGGCCGCGAGCCCCGTCTCACGCGCAGGCCGCCTGAGCGACAGCGCCACACCGGCAGCCCAGCGGCCCACAACGGGGGCCGCGCCGAGCGCCCACCATGAGCCGCTGTCCACGATCACGGCGAGCGCCGTCACCTGCAGGGCCGCCACCAGAACGATGGCGGTCACGCCGAACGCGCCGACCGTGCTTCCCCGCATGACCTCCAGCCGGCGGGCCGCGTCACCACGCACCCCCAAGCCGTCTGCCGAGTCCGCGAGCCCATCCCAGTGCAGGAAGCCGGAGAGCCCGGCCCATGCTGCGACGATCAGCGCGGCGGTGAGCAGCGCGCTCAGCCCTTCGGCCATGCCGAGAGCGCTTGCGCCTGATGCGATGCCGAGCCCGACCGCCGCATAGACCCAGCCGACGAGACTGAAGTACCGCCCGGGATGCATGCCTTCGACCGTCCCGACCGGCACCACGGTCAGCAGGCGGATCGCGGTCGCGATGTCGCGAATCACGCCGGCTCCTCGCCGGGGCCCGACACACCGGCCTCGGCGAACGTCGCCATGCCGTTCATCATCGCGCAGGCGGCGTGCATGATCCCGATGCCGAGCGCGGCGCCCGTCCCCTCGCCGAGGCGCATCTCCAGTTCGATGTATGGCTCGAGTCCGAGCGCCACAAGCGCAACCCGGTGTCCGGGTTCCACGGAGAGGTGCGATGCGAAGATGTAGGGCAGACACGCGGGACACATCGTGATCGCGGCGAGCGCCGCCGAGGCCGAGATGAAACCGTCCGTCACGACACACACCCCCGCTGCCGCTCCACCGATGAGCACACCCGCCATGGCTGCGATCTCCAGCCCACCGAGCGACGCCAGGGTATCCAGCGGGTCGTGCTTGTAGATCCGTCGGCGGTGGAGTGCCTGGTTCACGACCGACGTCTTGTGCAACAGCGTCTTGTCATCGACGCCCGTACCTCGACCGATCACCCGGTTCACCGGAACGTTCGTGAACGCCGCCACGAGCGCCGAGGCCACCGTGGAGTTGCCGATGCCCATCTCACCGATGCCGATGACGCGCACGCCATCCGATGCGAGTTGCTGCGCCGTCCGCGCGCCCGCCAACATCGCCTCGGCGGCCTCCTCACGGGTCATCGCATCTTCGACGGCCAGATTCCGCGTGCCGGGGCGCACCTTCATCTGGAGCACGCCCGGCAGTCCGCTCGTATCCCCGTCCACGCCCACGTCCATCAGGATCAGACGAGCGCCCACGCTACCGGCAAGCTGGTTGATGGCCGCGCCCTCCGCGACGAAGTTCGCGACCATCTGGCGCGTGACGTCAGACGGCCACGCCGATACGCCCTCGGCGACCACGCCATGGTCACCCGCGCACAACACGATCGCTGAAGGATCGGCGTGCGGGGTGATGGTCTGCTGCGCGGCCGCCATCTGCACGACCAGCTGCTCGAGTCTGCCGAGGCTCCGGGGCGGCTTCGTGAGTCCGTCCAGGCGCTGCCACGCGCGCTCGGCCCACGCGGGATCCGGCTCGACCACGCTCGCGACGAGCGTCGCAAGCTGGCACTCCATCGGTCCAGACACCGCTACCGTTCCTTCGGCCACGAGACCTCCTGTGTCAGTGTGTCGAGCGGCAGCGCCCTGCCCGCGATCATGAGCCACGCGGCATCCGCCGAATCCACCAGCGTGCGGTTCGCGCGTCCCATCACGTCCCGGAACAGCCGGCCAAGGGAAGTCGCCGGGACCACATCCCACCCGGTCTCGTTGGTCACGACGACAGTGGGTGCGCCGCGACCCGCGAGCCATGCGACGAGGTCGTCGGCCAGCCGCTCGGCATCTCGTTCGGTGACATCGTCCAGGACCTCGAGCCCCGCCGGGACCAGCGCGGCGATCCCGGTGCCGAGCACTGTCCCGAGACAGTCCACCAGGAGGCAGGCGTCCTCGGGCACGCGGTCACGCCAGCCGGGGTCACCCGCCGTCTCGAGGACACTCACGCGTGCGTCGCGCTCGGCGCGGTGACGCTCGATGCGCCGCGTCATCTCCTCGTCGTCGGGGGTGCCGCCCACCGCCATCACCACACGGGCTCCCGAAGCGTGCGCCAACCTCAAGCCTTCGCGGGACTTGCCGCTGCGGACCGGCCCTGTCAGTACCGCCAGCATCACTCGGCCCCCTTCGCCGAGTCACGCAGTGCCCGCACCTCAGCGTCGTCAAGCGAGCGCACGGCGCCTGGCGCGAGACCGCCGAGCACGAGCGGTCCGTACGCCACCCGCGTGAGTTCGCGAACCGGATGGCCGAGCGCGGACAGCATCCTGCGCACCTGCCGCTTACGGCCCTCGCGTAAGGTGATCTCGATGGTGGCGCGGCTCGACCCGCTCGCTATGAGACGGGCGCCGGCGGGCGCGGTGCGGCCGTCGTCCAGGTCGATGCCCTCACGCAGTGCGCGGAGATCGCCCTCGTCCGGAACACCGTCGACCTCGGCGCGGTAGACCTTCGGCACGTGGTGCCGGGGGTGCATGAGCAGATGCGCGAAGTCGCCATCGTTGGTGAGCAGCAGCAGGCCTGTGGTGGCGAAGTCGAGCCGCCCCACCGGGAACAGGCGGGGCGCGCCGTCCGGAACGTAGCGCGCAACCGTAGGGCGGCCCTGCGGATCATCGAGCGTGGTCACCACGCCGGCAGGCTTGTTGAGCATCAGATACCACAGGGAGGCCGGTAGTTCGACGACCCGCCCGTCCACCTCCACGCGGTCGACCCCCGGAAGGATCTTCTCGCCGAGGGAGGAGACGGTTCGGCCGTTCACGGCCACACGCCCGGCGACGATGAGGTCCTCGGCGGCCCGGCGCGAGGCTACCCCCGCCCGCGAGAGGTACTTCTGGACCCGCTCAGGGTTCGAGCCGGTTCCTTGCGGTTCAGCCGGCGTCGGCGACGTCATCACGCTCGCCCTCGTCCTCGTCCTCGGTGTCGATCTCGTCGTCATCCTCGTCGATGTTGAGCACGCTGCCCTCGAGCGCGTTCAGGCGCTCGCGTATCGCGCGCTCGGTGTCCGGGTCGGGCGCGAACTCCTCGAGAGGCGGAAGCTCGGCGAGGTCCTTGAGTCCGAAACGCTCGAGGAATGTGCGCGTGGTGCCGTACAGGATCGCGTTGCCCGCGTTCTTGTCACGGCCCGCTTCACGCACGAGACCCTTCTCGATGAGCGATGAGATGACCGCCTCGCTATTCACACCGCGGACCGCGTTCACGCCCTGGCGGGTGACCGGCTGATGGTACGCGATCACGGCGAGCGCCTCGAGTGCGGCCTGTGAGAGCCGTCGCGTGTCCCACGAGAGTACGTACTCCTCCACGTAGCTGTGATAGGCCGGATGCGTGTACAGTCGCCAGCCTCCCGCCACCTCGCGGAGCTGGAAGCCGCGGTTCTCCTCGGCGTATTCGGCCGCAAGCGCCTTCAGGGCGCCCCCGACAGCGGCCGCGCTCACGTCCAGGAGTTTGCCGACCCGGCTCGCCGTGACCGGCTCGTCCGAGACGAACAGCAGCGCCTCGATGGCGCCGACGATCTCGGTGTTCTCACGGCTCATCTGCTCACTCCCCGATCCCGACGATCTCGATGTCGCCGAACTCCTCGGACTGTTCCAGCCTGACGAGCCCGCGCTTGTACAGCTCCAGGATGGCCAGGAACGTGACCACCATCTCTTCGACGGAGGCACCGGCCGTCACCAGCTCACGGAAGCTGGTGTGCCTGCCCTTGCGCATCATCCGCGCGACGCCTTCGACATGCAGCTCGAGGGGGATCGCGGCCGAGGCCACGTGGTCCGCTTCGAGCAGGAAGACCTCCCGCTTGTGCACGAGATCCGCGCACACGACCGCCAGACCGTGGAGTGTGATCCCTTCGAGGTAGTCCGGCATCAGCCTGAGGAACGACTCCTCGAGTCCTGCGGCGCGCGGATGCATGAGCGCTTCAGACTCGTAGCGTGCCGAGAGCTGGGCCGCCGCGTTCTTGAACTGCTTGTACGCCAGCAGCCGTGCGATGAGCAGCTCGCGGGCTTCCTCGGGAGTCATGTCGTCGAACTCGGCCATCTCGATGGGCTCGTCGCGCGGCAGGAGCGAGGCCGCCTTGATCTCGAGCAGCGTGGCCGCCACCAGGAGGAAGTCGCTCGCCACATCGAGGTCGAGGTCCTGCATACGGTCGACGTACTCAAGGTACTGGTCCGCGATGTCGGTGATCGAGAGCTCGGCTATGTCGAGCTTCTGCTTTGCGACGAGCTGCAGCAGCAGATCGAACGGCCCCTCGAACTGGTCTGTCCGGACCCGGTAGGACATCGCTAGCGCTCGGCGTCCACGTGCATCGCGCGACGCACATCGGCCATGAGCGACTCGACCTCGGGACGCACGCGACCGGCGCCGGCCGCGAGGACCTCCCAGGCGTACCCTGGCTCGGCGGCGAGCTCGGCCCGGCGCGTGCGGAAATCGCGCAGGTAGGCGTTGAGATCCTCGATGAGCTTGCGCTTGTGCGCCACGCACCCGCACTCGGCGGCGCGGCAGCAGCGGTCCCACTCGAGGATCTCGGCGGGATCGCTCGCCACCAGCTTGTGGATCTGCTGAAGCGGGCAGATGTCGGGGTTGCCGGGGTCGGTCTTCAGCTTGCGCGCCGGGTCGGTGATCATGCTCATCACCTTGGCCGCGGTCTCGTCTTCGCTCTCCGAGAGGTAGATCGCGTTGCCGTAGCTCTTGGACATCTTGCGGCCGTCGGTGCCGGGCACGCGCGCGCCCTCTTTGGCGATGAGCGCGTCGGGCTCGGGCAGCAGAGGCCCGTACTGGTTGTTGAAGCGGCGCACGACCTCGCGCGTGAGCTCGAGATGCGGGAGCTGGTCCTCGCCCACCGGCACGACGTCACCGCGCACGATGGTGATGTCGGCCGCCTGCATGAGCGGGTACAGGAAGAAGCCGACGTTGCCGAGGTCCTTCTCGGAGATCTGCTCGCGCTGCTCCTTGTAGCTCGGAACGCGCTCGAGCCACGGCATCGGCGTGACCATCGAGAGGTACATCGTGAGCTCGGCCACCTCGGGCACGTCACTCTGGCGGTAGATGACCGACTTGGCCGGGTCGATGCCGGCGGCCACCCAGTCGAGCACCATCTCTTCGGTGTACTGCCGGATGGCGTGGGTGTCCTGCCAGTCGCTCGTGAGCGCGTGCCAGTCGGCGACGAAGTAGTACGCCTCGAACTCCTCCTGGAGCTGCCGCATGTTCAGCAGGTTGCCGAACCAGTGGCCGAGCGTCAGACGCCCCGTGGGACGGTAACCGGTGAGCACGCGCTTCTTCGGCATCGGGGTGTACGGCTCCTCGCCTCGGCAACGGATGGGGGTATTCTACCGCACCGCACCGACGGCGGCGCCCGGCCTCAGATGCCGGTGAAGAGCTTGAGCAGCGGTGCCACGGTGACGTCGAAGTAGCCGTCGAGCGGCGAGAACCCGAGGACCCTCGGCAGGATGATGAGCGCGCCGAAGAAGATGAGGATGCCGTATCGCTCGAACTGGTGGTACTTGAGCAGCGCGGCGTCGGAGAGGAACACCGGAAGCACGCGCGAGCCGTCGAGCGGCGGGATCGGGATCAGATTGAAGAACATGAGCACCAGGTTGAGCATCGCGAAGAAGTAGAACGCGTACAGTATCCACCCGAGTGCCGTGATGGCGCCGTCCGAGGCGCTGCCCATCACAAGGCCGCCGCCGAGGGAGATCACGCGGACGACCATGCCGGCGCTGAAGGCCATCACCAGGTTCGTCGCGGGACCCGCGAGACCGGTGAGCAGCATTCCCTTGCGGTAGTCCTTGTAGTACCGCGGGTCGATGGGCACCGGCTTGGCGTACCCGAACACCGGTGCGCCGCTGAACCACAGCAGGAGCGGCAGCAGCACCGTGCCGAACGGGTCCATGTGCTTGACGGGGTTGAGGCTGAGGCGTCCCTGCATCTTGGCGGTAGGGTCGCCGAGCCGGTTCGACACGTAGCCGTGCGCCACCTCGTGGAGGACGATCGCGGGAACGAACATGGCGAGCTGCAGCACGCCGAGAAGGATGTCGGACACGGGTCCTCCAGTACTAACGCGACTCGCGCCGTGCGAGCCGCTTCAGGTTCATGAGTTCGGCCGCCCGCCCGACCGCCTTGCCATCCAGCCGGTCCGCGCGGGCCTGAGTCAGGATAGCAGCAAACGCCGGACCGGGCGTGAGGCCGAGTGCGATGAGGTCCTCCCCGCTCACGGCGGGCCGCGTGGGCTGCAGCACGCGCACGAACTCCTCGACCCGCGCGCGCACCTCCGGACCGCCCACACCCCACAGGTAGACGAGCGTCTCGGCGGGCAGCGCATCGAGCAGCGCGAACAGGCGGCTTGCACGCATCTTGCGACGGTCCTGGAGCCGCGCAGTGAGCGATGCGGCCCGCTCGGCGGTCACCACCGCCGGTTCGGCATACTCGCGCCCGAAGCGCAGCCAGCGGCACCAGCGGTCGGCATCGGCACGCTCCGCCGTACCCGCGAGCGCCGCCACCAGCGTGGTCCGGCGCCGCGGTAGGCGCGGGAACACCTCGGCCAGGGCGCTGTAGGCGTCCGTGACCGCCGCAACGGACGCGATAGCCGCCGCCGGCCGCACACCATCGGGCAGCAGTCCGCCGGCCGCTCCGAGATCGTCCAGCCGGGCGAGGATGCCGGCGGGACCGTCCTCGTCGAGGATGTCGAGCAGCTCCTCGCGCACGCGTGCCCCGCTCACCTCGTCGAGCATGCTCATCTCCACGGCCTGGCGAAGCAGCGCCTCGCTCGAACCGTCCAGCCCGAACCCAAACCGCTTCTCGAAGCGCGCCGCGCGCAGGATGCGCGTGGGATCCTCCACGAACGACAGCGAGTGCAACGCGCGGATCACGCCGCGCTCGAGATCGAACAGACCGCCGAAGGGATCGGCGATCTGCCCGAAGCACTCGGGATCGACACACACGGCCATCGCGTTCACGGAGAAGTCGCGACGGAACAGGTCCTGCCTGAGCGACGAGCGCTCGACCGTGGGCAGCGCACCCGGCCGCTGGTAGTACTCGGTACGCGCGCTCGTGATGTCGATGTGGAGCGCGCGCGACCACACGAGCACCGCGGTGCCGAACCGCCGATGGACCTTCACCCGCTTGCCCAGCCGTTCGGCGATCGAAAGCGCGAACTCGAGACCGTCGCCCTCGATCACGATGTCGAGGTCCAGGTTCTCCCGCCCGAGCAGCATGTCACGCACGAACCCGCCCACCACATGCGCGCGCAGGCCGGCGTCGGCCGCGAGTCGTCCCACCTCGTGCACGGCGTCGCGAACGTCCGCCGGCAGCTGCTCGAGAGATGCGAGGAAGCGTCGTGTCGCCTCGTCATGCTGGCGCGTGAGCTTTCGGTCGAGGTACGACTCACCGTGCTCGGCGCGCAGCAGGTCCTTGCGCGTGACGATGCCGGTGATCACACCGTCTTCCACCACCGGCACGCGGCCGATACCGGTGCGCACCAGCAGCCGTTCGAGGTCGAGCAGATCGGCGCCCGGGTCCACCGTTATCGGATCCCGAGCCATGAACCCTGTGACCGGCGCATGTGCAAGACCGTGACGCACCGCTTTGTCCACGTCCTTGCGGGTGACGAGGCCCACAAGACGGCCGTCAGCGACCACCGGCAACCCGCCGTGTCCCCAGGTGGCCATGATGCGCGCAGCCTCGGCCATCGATGTCTGCGGGTCGATCGTGCGCACGGGCGCCGAGGCGATGTCTCCGGCGTGCAGCGGGGGCGCCACCTCCTCGAGCAGGGCCTCTCTGAGGCGCGGGAGCACCTCGGCGATCGTGCTGGCGCGCAACGCCGCGGCGGCGGCCTGTGGATGTCCTCCACCGCCGATATGCTTGAGAACCGCGCCTATGTCCACGTCGGCAAGGCGGCTGCGGCCCACCACCTGGAGGCGCTCGGGCATCGCCACCAGTGCGATGGCGACGCGGTAGCCGAGGTCCTCGCAGATGTAGTGCGTGAGCACCGAGGCCGAGTCGATGTACTCCGTAGCCGAGGCGAAACCCACGGCGACCTCCTGGCCGTGGATATCCCAGACCTCGAGCGTGTCGAGCAGTCCGTCGAGCACACTGAGCTGCTCGGCCGTGAGCGCACGCGCGAGGAACTGGTTGAGGACTTCCATCTCCGCGCCCGCGCCCATCAGGAACGCCGCGGCCTCGGCATCGTAAGCCGTCGTGCCGGGATAGGTGAGCGAGCCGGTGTCCTCGTGGATGCCGAGCAGCATCACGGTCGCCTCGAGCGGTGTGATCGGCACCCCGCGATCGCGGATCTCGTGCACGAGGATGGATGTGGTGGCGCCCACGTCCATCGAGTGGTCCTGCGCGGGCACCACGTCGCCCGCCTGCGCGGGGTGATGGTCGTACACGATCACCTCGACACCATCCCGCTCTACCACCGAACGCAGTTCGCCCACGCGCGAGGGCTCGCGTGTGTCCACCATGATCACGCGCTCGATCGCGTCCACATCGAGACTCTTGAGATCGGTGAACGCGACGAAGTCCTCATGCAAGTTGTGGAACTCGCGCACGTTGGCGTTCTGAGAGCCGAGGTAGACGGCGCGCGTGTCCTCGAAGAGCTTGGTGGCCGCGACCATGGCCGCGTACGCGTCGAAGTCGGGGTTCGCGTGCCCCACCACGATCCCCGTGATGCGCGTACTGCGGCGGGGTATGCGGCGCGTCACCCTACACCTCGATGAACAGCGGCGGCACCGGCACCTCGGCATCTTCGATGCGGATCGCGACGCGCAGGCGCTCCTCGGCCTCGTCGAGGCGCGCGGGATCGCTGGTGTAGAGCGTTCCGAGCACCGCCCCGGCCTCCACCCGGTCGCCGGTCTTCACCCCGAGCTCGAGCCCGGCTCCCGGATCGATCGCGTCCTCCTTGCGTGCACGACCCGCGCCGAGCACCATCGCCGCGCGGCCCACACCCTCGGCGTCGAATCCGCTCACCCAGCCGGCCTCGCGTGCCAGGACCGCGCGCGTGTGCGCTCCGACCGGCAACAGCGAGAGGTCGTCCGCCACGAGCTCGTCGCCGCCCTGAGCGTTCACCCACGCGCGGAAGGTGTCGAGCGCATGACCGCTCGCTATCGAGTCGAGCAGCAGATCGCGCCCCGCGTGCTCGTTTTCGGCGATGCCGCCGAGCACGAGCATCTTCGAGCCGAGCGCGAGGCAGAGCTCGGTGAGGTCGACCGGGCCCTCGCCACGCAGTGTGCGCACGGCCTCGCGGACCTCGAGCGCGTTGCCCACGGCGCGGCCGAGAGGCTGGTCCATATCGGTGAGAACGCACACGACCTTCCGGCCGAGCAGTTCGCCCACGCGCGCGAGTTCCGCGGCGAGCGCACGCGCGTCGGCTTCCGACTTCATGAACGCGCCGGAGCCCACTTTCACGTCCAACACGATCGCATCGGCGCCGCCCGCCACCTTCTTCGAGATGATCGAGCCCACGATGAGCGGTATCGATGGAACAGTGGCCGTCACATCACGCAGGGCGTACATCTTCTTGTCGGCCGGATCAACATCCGGGCTCTGGCCGATCACGGCGCAGCCCACATCGCGCACCTGCGCAAGGAACTCCTCCGGCTCGAGCGTGACGCTGAAGCCGGGTATGGACTCCAGCTTGTCGAGCGTCCCGCCCGTGAAGCCGAGGCCCCGGCCGCTCATCTTGGCCACCGGCACGCCGCAACTGGCCACCAGAGGCGCCAGAACGAGCGTGGTGGTATCTCCCACGCCTCCGGTGGAGTGCTTGTCCACTTTGATGCCCGGGATGCTCGAAAGGTCCACCATCTCCCCCGAGCGCGCCATCGCCTCGGTGAGCGCCGCGGTCTCCTTGCTGTCGAGGCCGCGGATGAACGCGGCCATCAGCCACGCGGCCATCTGGTAGTCGGGCATCTCACCCGCCACGAAGGCGTCCACCAGCCGCTTCAACTCCTCGGCCGTGTGGACCCCGCCATCGCGCTTGACCTCGATGAGTTCCTCGATCGACTTCACGCGCCACGCACCTCCTCAAGGAACGAGTCCCCGCGCCCGCAGCGGTCCTGCAACCCATAGAAGTGGAGCACGGTCTCGCCGATGTCGCCGAAGGTCTTCCGCGTGCCGAGAGTACCCCCCGCGTCCACGCCCTTGATCTTCGCGATGAGCGGCGCGTACTCGCGGGAGTGGTCGGTGGACCACTCGGTGGTGGGGTCGCAGCCGTGGTCGGCGGTGATGATGAGCAGGTCGCCGTCGGCCATCGCGTCCAGCAGCTCCGGCATGCGGCGATCGACCGCCTCGAGGCCGCGGGCGTACGACCCGGCATCGTTGCGGTGGCCCCAGAGCATGTCGAAGTCCACCAGATTGCAGAACACGAAGCCCTGCTCGGGGCGGCGTACCTCGCACAGCAGATGGTCGAAGCCGTCCATGTTGTCCGTCACGTGCGGCGACGAGGTGATCCCCTGCCACGCGAAGATGTCGCCGATCTTCCCCACGCCGAACACCGGCACGCCCGCGTCCTGCAGCAGATCGAGCACGGTGGGTTCGAACGGCTTCACGGCGTAGTCGCGCCGCCGGTGCGTGCGCTGGTAGACGCCGTTCTCGTCCGGCCCGATGAACGGGCGCGCGATCACGCGCCCTACGTGGTGCTCCCCAACGAGCATCCCGCGGGCGATCTCGCTCACGCGGTAGAGTTCGTCGAGACCGAAGCGCTCCTCGTGCGCGGCGATCTGGAACACCGAGTCGGCTGACGTGTAGACGATCGGCAGCCCGGTTGCCATGTGCTCATCGCCGAGCTCGTTGATGATGACCGTACCGCTCGCCACCGAGTTGCCGAGCACGCCCTCGTAGCCGGTGAGGCGGCAGAACTCGTCGATCACCTCGAGCGGGAACCCCTCCGGATACGTCGGGAACGGGCGCTCGAGCACCAGCCCCATCATCTCCCAGTGTCCGGTCGTGGTGTCCTTGCCCGCCGAGCGCTCGGCGCATCTGCCCCACGAAGCCACCGGCGTCGCGGTCGGCGGAACGCCTTCGATCCCGGTGATGTTGCCGAGTCCCATCGCGCCAAGCACGGGCATGTCCAGCCCGCCCACGGCCCGCGCGGTATTGCCGAGGGTGTTCGAGCCCACGTCGCCATACTCGGCGGCATCGGGAAGCTCGCCCGCACCCACGCTGTCGAGCACGAGCACGATCGCGCGCGGCGCGCGCTCAGTCTCACTCACGTGTCCTCCCGGGTGACACCGCTACAGCACGACGCGGGCGACCTCGTCGAGGCTGGTGGTCCCAGCGGCGACCTTGTCGAGCGCATCGGCCCGCAGTGTCTTCATTCCCGCGTTGAGCGCCGCGGTACGCAGGACCTCCGAGGGCGCCTCGGCAAGGAACAATCGCTCGAGCTCGTCATCCATCGGCATGATCTCGAATGCGCCGATGCGACCGCGGTAGCCCGTGCCGTGGCACTCGTCGCAGCCGCCGTCGTGCTTCGAATAGATGGTGCGCACCTTGAGCTCGTCGAACGCGAATCCCCGCTCGGTAAGCATCGTCCTGGTCAGACGCACCGGCTCCTTGCACGCCGGGCACAGTCTGCGCACCAGGCGCTGAGCGACGACGCCGATCAGTGCGCTCGAGGCCACGAACGGCGCGACCTCCATATCCGAGAGGCGCGTCAGCGCCGACGGCGCGTCGTTGGTGTGGATCGAGGAGAGGACGAGGTGCCCCGTGAGTGCCGCACGAGTGGCGATCTGCGCCGTCTCGGCGTCACGGATCTCACCCACCATCACCACGTCGGGATCGGAGCGCAGCACTGTGCGCAGCAGGTTGGCGAACGACAGACCGATGCCCGTGTTGACGGCCATCTGGGTGATACCGGTGATCTGGTACTCGATCGGGTCCTCGATCGTGATGATCTTGCGCGTGGGTTGATTGAGGCGCATGAGCGCCGCGTAGAGCGACGTCGACTTGCCAGAACCGGTGGGCCCCGAGATGAGGATCTCCCCGTAGCTGCGAGCCAGGAAGCGCTCCATCAGCGCCAGGTGCTCCTCACACATGCCCAGATCGCCCAGCGTCTGCTGGTTCGCCTCGTGGTTGAGCAGGCGGATGACGAGGTTCTCGCCGAACGGCGTGGGCAGCGACGCGACGCGCATGTCAACCGCCCGGTCGTTCACCACCAGACCGATGCGTCCGTCCTGGGGCCGTCTGCGCTCGGCGATATCCATGTCGGCCATGACCTTCACGCGGCTGATCAGCCCGGCCCTCGCCGAGTTGGGCGCGGTCATCACCTCGTGCAGTACGCCGTCCACCCGGAAACGGACACGCACGCCGTGGGCACCCGGCTCGATGTGGATGTCGCTGGCGGCATCGAGAACCGCCTCGCGGATGAGCTGGTTCACGAGGCGGACGATCGGGACATCCTCGTCCCCTACGGCCACGAGTTCCTCGGTCTCCTCATCCTCCACGGTCACCGCGAGGCCCTCGAACGCATCCGCCGAGGTGATGAACTTCTCGATCGCGTAGTCGATCTGCGCCACAGTCGCCACCGCGGGTATGACCGTGCGGCCCGTGCGCAAGTGGACGTCGTCGATCGCCTCAACATCGAGCGGGTCGGCCATCGCGAGCACGAGAGCGCCGTCGCGGAACCCGATCGGGATGATCGACGAGCGCTTGGCCATGCGTGCGGGGATGAGTGAGGCCGCCTCACGATCGATCGGGAACATCGGCAGGCTGATGAACTCGATGCCCTTCTGCTCGGCGAGGGTGCGCGCAATCGACTCCTCGTCCGCCCCTCCTCCTCGCACGAGGATCTGACCGAGCTTGCCGCCATTCGCCGCCTGTTCAGCGAGCGCGTCGGCGAGCTGCTGCTCAGTGATCACCGCTTCGCGCAGAAGTAGTTCGCCAAGCCTGTCCCTCGTGTACGCCATTCCGGCCCCTCTCGAGCGGAAGGATGCATGGCGGAAAGCGTGCGCGCTCGCGCACCGGACGCTCGCTCAATCGTAGCAGAAGCGCGGACCCCCGCTCTCGGGAGCCCGCGCTCACCCCGCATCGACGCCGTCTAGCGGATCGAGTCCGAAAGCACCCGGCCGATCAGCTTGCTCGCGAGTTCGTCCGAGGACGGCAGCGCGTCACGCAACAGCAGGCGCGCATGCTCCACGCGGTCGTCGCGCACGTCCGGAAGCCCCCGGAGCGCCTCGACCACCCTGTCCACCAGTTCGATGGCCTCAGGGTCGGCCACTCGCTCCGCCGGCTCTGTGTATTCACCTGATGTACGCAGGTAGTCGACTGCTCGCCGCACCTGCTCCTCTGAAATCATCATGTCGCAGGAGATTATCGGCATCAGGCGATGCGGGCTTAACGGCCACAGCGCAGCTGTGTGATGGACGGAAGCGCGTGACCTGCCGCACAAAAGGGAGAGCCTCAAGGCCGGCACCTTGAGGCTCAGGGGTAAGGGGTTGCCGAAGCAACTCTGACACGAAGTATAGCGACACAGGAATCTTCATGCAACAGTGACCTGATTCACAATGTTTCGCAATCGACACGGCATTTCAGACAGCGACGTGCTTCACTTTATGCAGTCCCAGGCCGTGTTTATCCGGACCCGCGCCCCGCACTCAGCGCTTCGATCCGCTCGGAGAGCTCGAGCCACTCGGCTTCCAGAGCGCCGATGCGCGCCTTGATCGCAGTGTACTCCTCCATGGTCGCTGAGAAGCGGTCCTTGTCCGCGTAGAGCGTGTTGTCGCCGAGGAGCGCCAGCAGCTCGTCGTGGCGTGCGTGCGCGGCCGTGAGCTCCCGCTCCACCGACGTCAGACGACGCTTCGCGTCCTTCGTGCCCCGGTACAGCCGGTTGCGGGTCTCGGCCTCGACGCGCTTGTCGTCCTTGCCTTTGCGCTCCCGGGGTGGTTCGCCTCCCTGCGCGGTCCTGCTCGCGGTCGCCTCCGTGGCCTTGCCCATGCTGCCGCGGCCTCCGCCGCCCGCGGGCGTGGCGGCCCCCTCGAGTTGCTCGCGCTTGTACGTGTAGTACTCGTAGTCGCCCTCGTACACACGCACGCCACCGCCGCGCACGTCGGCCACGCGGTTGCACACGCCGCGGATCAGGTGACGGTCGTGCGTGATGAGCGCGAGCGTGCCGGTGTACTGCCGAAGCGCCGTCTCGAGCACGTCACGGCCCTGGATGTCGAGGTGGTTCGTCGGCTCATCCAGGCAGAGGAACGATGCGGGCCGCACGAGCATCTTGGCGAGCGCAAGGCGCGCACGCTCGCCTCCCGAGAGCACCTTCACGAGCTTCTTCACGTCGTCACCCTGGAACAGGAACGTGCCGAGAAGCGTGCGTGCCTGCTCTTGTGTCCAATCCGGTGCGGCGGTGAGAAGCTCGCCGAGAACGGTGTTCTTGAGCCCGAGGGCCTCCAGCTGGTGCTGCGCGAAGTACGCCACGCTCACCTTCTGGCCGAGGATCCGCTCTCCCGCGTCCGGTGCGAGCTCGCCGGCGAGCATGCGCAGGAGCGTGGACTTGCCGGCCCCGTTGGGGCCAACCAGCGCGACCTTGTCGCCCCGGTAGAGTGCGACCGAGAGGTCCTCGTATACGACGTTCTCGCCGTACGCCTTCGCCACGTGGTCGAGGCGGATCACCTCGTTGCCGGTGCGCTCAGGCTGTGGAAATGAGAACCGCACCGCTTTTCGCGCCTCGGGCAACTCGATCCGGTCCACCTTCTCGAGCACCTTGATTCGGCTTTGCACCGCCTTAGCCTTGGTGTTCTTATAGCGGAAGCGCTCGATGAACTGCTCCTGCTGCTCGATATAGCGGTCCTGCTGCTTCTTGGCCGAGACGAGGCGTTCGTGGTCGACCACCTTCTGCGACTCGTACTCGCTGTACGTGCCGTGGTAGACGGTCATACGCCGGCGTTCGAGTTCGGCGACTCGGTCGACCAACGCGTCCATGAACGAGCGGTCGTGGCTCACGAGCAGCACGGCGCCCTCGTACGCTTTCAGGAAACCCTCGAGCCAGGTGACGCTCTCGAGGTCGAGGTGGTTGGTCGGTTCGTCGAGGAGGAGCACGTCCGGCTCCACCAGCAGCAGCTTCGCCAGCGCCACACGCATGAGCCAGCCGCCGGAGAGTTCACCCACGTCGCGGCCGAGATCCCGTTCCTTGAAGCCGAGCCCCGTGAGCACCGCGCGCGCCTCGGCCTCAACGGTGTACCCACCGAGGTGCTCGAAGCGTTCCTGCAGGCGACCGTACTCGGCGAGGAGCGCCTCGGACTGCTCTCCTTCTGCGGTCTCGAGTTCCTCGGCGAGTACCTGGATGCGATGCTCGAGTCCGCGCACGCCCGCTGCCTCGGAGAGAACCTCGTCGAGCACGCTGTGGCCAGCCATCTCGATGGCCTCCTGGCGCAAGTACCCGACGGTGGTGTCCTTGGCGCGGATGATCGAACCCTCATCAGGCTCCTGGTTGCCGGCGATGATCTCGAGCAGCGTCGTCTTGCCCGTGCCGTTGGCACCGACGAGGGCTACGCGGTCACGCGCGCCCACGCGAAGGAACGCGTCCGCGAACAGGACGCGTTCCCCGATGGTCTTGGTCGCATGGTCGACAGTGATGATCACGCGGAACAGTCTACCAGGCTAGTGCCCGTCCTTCGCCTGCTTCGTCTCGGCAGACATCATGAGCTCGATCCGCCCGAGTTCCTGCATCCGCGCGCAGTGATAGCTGAACACATGCTCCGGCTCGACCCCCCAGCCGAGGCAGCGCTCCGCCAGCGTGTTGACCACCTTCACCAGCACGGGGAATGTCGGCGCGTCGTAGGAGCCGCCCGCCGTCTGGAACGCGAGCTTCACGATGCCGCAGGCGCTCTCACGCACCGCCGCCTCGCTGGCGTCCAAACCCAGCGCTGCGCGCGCCTGTCCGAAGTATTCGCCCTTGGTATCGAGCAGGCACTCCACGAGCCTGTCCCGGAGGTCAACCAACGACATCCGTTCAACGGCTGCCCAGCCACCCATATCCGGATCTTTCATCGTCCGCTCACTATCTTCGGCGTGCTGTCGTTCCCCCTTCGGACTTCTATCGGCATGTCACGAACCGGACTTAGTGATTCATTGCACAAATATCGAGATCAGATGCCCGTCAGAGCGCTTGCACCGCTCCACCGCCACGCTTCGCGAGAGTATGCCCGTCACCGATGGGTACACATGTAGGTGGACGCAGTTCCATCTTCTACGGGGAGGCGACCGCCGTGACATCCGAGCAGAAACCGTCCGGCCACTGGCCGTTCGATGCGAACGCCAGCGACAAGACCGCTGCCGAGGCAAACCGCGAGGCGCTCGAGCGCAAGCGTGCGCGGGACCTGGCACGCGTGACCGCGCGAGAGCACATCCGCCACGACCGCCTGATCGTCGGCGGCAGGGCGCACACCAGGAAGCACGGCCTCAGCTAGACGCGAAAGGCCCTCCGGCATCTGCCGGGGCCCTTCAGTGCTCATTCGACCGGCGCGGAGCGCGCAGACTAAGTATTCGTCCAACCCTCGGGTGGCTCGGTGCTCGCCTGGATACCGGCAGCGTCGAGGAAGCCCTGCAGCTTCACATCCCGCACGAGCGCGACACGCTGATGCGGGATGAACGCGGCGATCCACCGCCGCTCACGAGGCGGGTATACCAGTAGGCTGTCGCCCCAGTCCTCGAACTCACCGGTCTCCGGCCGCAACAGATCGATCAGCTCCGCCGAGACCCGCACCCTGCCGCTGCATGGCGGCTCGCTCCCGTCGGGATACGTCGTCACCCGCTCGAGAGGCTCCTGCCCTCCCGGAGTGGTGAACGGTTCGGGAAAGCTGTCCCCCTCGGAGTCGGGATACAGGCACAGCACCATGTCGCAGATCTCACGCTCGCTCAGCACTTCGATGAGGCCGAGCCACAGTTCGTCGTCCGAGTCCTCGATGTAGAGCATGTTCCTCCTCGTTGCGCCTCATGTGGTGGCACCTGGGTCGCGCGCCACTTCCTTCACGGGAGCAACAGACCCCGGCTTTCGCCGGGGTCTGTTCAGAAGTTGGTGGGCGATACAGGATTTGAACCTGTGACTTCTTCCGTGTGAAGGAAGCGCTCTCCCACTGAGCTAATCGCCCTTGACGCCGCCGCAGCGACGCCGACCATTGTAGCAGTCTCGCGCCCGCGCGCTACCCCACGGCGACGTAACCTTCGGGGTGCGCGGTGTGCCAGCGCCAGGCGTCTTCCACCATCGTCCGCAGATCGCGCCTGGGTGCCCAGCCGAGAACGCTTCGCGCCTGCGCGTTCGAGGCGATCAGCATCGCGGGATCGCCCTGCCGGCGCTCCCCGTACACGATCGGGATGTCCGCGCCGGTCACCGCGGCACACATCTCGGCCACTTCGAGGTTCGAGTAGCCTCCCCCGCTGCCGAGGTTGCACACAACGCCGTCGCCCTCGTCGTGAAGGTACTCAACGGCGCGCACGTGCGCCTCGGCCAGATCGACCACGTGCAGGTAGTCGCGAACGCACGTGCCGTCGGCGGTCGGGTAGTCGTTGCCGTTGATGGTGAACGTCGCGCCCGGTCGAGCGGCCGCACGCAGCAGCAGCGGCACGATGTGCGTCTCGGTGAGATGGGCCTCGCCGAGCGAACCGCCCGGCCATGCGCCGGCGACGTTGAAGTAGCGCAGACGCACGGCGTTGATGAGCCCGGCCTTCTCGGCCAGCACGATCATGCGCTCGAACGCCAGCTTGGAGGCGCCGTAGGTGTTGATCGGCCGCGTCTCGGCATCCTCGGTGATGGGCATCCGCTCGGGCTGGCCGTACACCGCGGCCGTGGAGGAGAACACGAGGTAGCGTACCCCGTGTGTGGTCATGCGATCGAGCATCATCGAGGGCTCAGCGAGGTTCTTGCGGTAGTAGAGGTCGGGATCGACATGCGACTCGGCCACGTCGATGTAGCCCGCGCAGTGGATGACCGCCTCGATCCCGGGGAGCACCGAGTCGAGCACGTCGTGATCGCCCAGCGAGGCAACCACAAGCGTCGCCCGGGGATCCACCGCCCGCCGATGTCCGCGCTCGAGTGAGTCGAGCACCACCACTTCGTAGCCTGCATCGATGAGAGCGCGCGTGGTGATGCTGCCGATGTACCCCGCGCCACCCGTCACGAGTATGCGCATCTTGGGTTCCTTGCCCCTGTCAGGCCGCCTAATCGCGGCCGCTGCCCCCCGTACGCAGTCCGCACCCTACCAGTATTCGACATGCGGCACGCCGACCCTGCACGCATGCGACAACGGGGCCGCACAACGCGCGACCCCGTTGTCGCACACACTCCCCGTCCGCTACCGGGGCAGTTCGTAGCCGTAGTCGGCCAGCACGCTCTTGGGAAACTCCAAGCGCACCGTGAGGAGCGGGTCGACCACCTGGCAGAACTTCAGGTTGCCCACCAGGCTCATCAGCATGGCCGCGTCGTTGTTCGGGATACCGGCCACGGCGGTGAGGAACCCGTGCATCATGTCGAGCGCGAGCTTGTAGGCCGCGTCAGTGGTCTCCGCCGAAGCGATAACGGCCACGATCTCGTCGTTTTCGAGAAACGGCGTGGGCAGGCCGGGAATCTCCACCACCTGCGGCGTGAGCGTCACCTCGCCCGGCGTCTCGGCACCGCACACCACAACCTCGCCGTCGCCCATCACCGCGTGCATATCGCCGCAGCCGAAGAGCGCGCCTTCAACAGCAACCGTCAGGTAAAGCTTCGAGCCGCTCGTGATGAGCGTGCAGTCCATGTTGCCGCCGTGGCTGCCGGGCGTTGAGTTCGGCACCGTGCCCTCGACGGGCGCCACGCCGATCACGCCGAGCATCGGCTTCTGCTTCACCACGACCTTGTCCTTGTACACGACCGTGTCGCCCTGGTGCTCGACGATAACCGTCTCCTGCTCGGTGATCAGGTGTCCGAGCGCGCCTACGTTCGGCACCGCCACCATCACCGAAGGACCGTGCGCCTTGACCTCGTGCAGATCGATCCGCAGCACGTCGCCCGGCTTGGCACCCTCGATGTAGATCGGGCCCGTGGCGGGATTGGTAATCGACCAGTCGAGCGTGTCGAGAGTGTCTGCCGTAGTCTTGAGCTGGCCGCTGAAACAGTCGTGCGTGGTGAGATGCAGCTGCTCGCCCTGCGCCACGCGCGCCACCGGCTCGGTGTCGGGCGAGAATCCGAAGAATGCCTTGTCCCGCGTGAGTTCAGACGCCATGTCGTACCTCCTTGGTGTCGCGACAGATCCAGAGCCTAGGCCGTGGTCTTCTCTCCCCCGGCGCCTACGGCATCCTTCCGCTTGATGAGTGGCCAGCGCAGCTCTTGACCGCCCACGACACCGCCAGGACGCCAAATGAGCACCACCACCATCAGCACAGCCATCACCAGCTGTGCGAGGCCGTAGACCTCGAACGACAAGACGTGAGCGTTGTTGATGGAGGCCTCGGCCTGACGCAGGAGTTCTCGAGCCACCGTCACCACCACCGCGCCTACCGTTGCACCTGACACGCTTCCGGCACCACCGATCACCAGCATGGACAACAGCATGAACATCTCGGCCATGTAGAACGCCTTGGGCGAGAACGAGGTGATGTACAGCGCCCACAGCCCGCCGGCGAGACCTCCCACGAGCGCCGAGAGGATAAAGCCCATATAGCGCACGTTGATCATGTTGATGCCGATGGCGGCAGCCGCGTAGCGGTCGTCGCGAGAGGCGCGCAGTCGCAGCCCCAGCCCCGATTCGCGGAAGTAGTACGCGAGCCCGATGGTGAGCAGTGCAGCGATGAGTGCGATTGTAAGCGTGGTCCAGTTGGGGAGTCCGAAGAACGTGCGCGGGCCGTTCGTCACGTTGTCCCACTGCGTCATGATCACGTGCATCACCACAAGCGTGGCGAACAGCGTGATGACGCTCGCGAAGTCGTTCAGCCGCATCAGCGGGTAGCCGATCACGGCGGCGATCACGGCGGCTACAAGCCCCCCGATCAGGATCGCCGGCAACACCGGCAGGCTCAGGTCCACCAGGAACTGATACATGTTGGGCACGCCCATCGCCTTCACCGACGGGGCAGTGACCAGGATGCCGGTCACGTACGCGCCGATGCCGACGAATCCCACGTGCGTCCATGAGAGCACGCCACCATTGCCGATCAACATCTGCGCACCCAGCGCGAGGCACAGACTCACACAGAAGAAGGTGAAGAGGTCTATCAGCAGCCCCGACCCGAAGAGGCTGATCAGGATACCCGTGATGATGATGGGCACCATGAGAAGCGGCAACGTCGAGTTGCGCCGCAACAACGCGGTGGTCTTCTGCATGACCGTCATCCCACACGCTCCTCGGTATAGCCGCCTTTGATGATGCCCTCGGGCCTGAACAGCAGGAACAACACCACGAGCGCGAACATGAACGCGTCGCGGTAGCTGATCATGCTCGCGGGGAGCGTGATGCTAAGCAGGTTGAAGATCAGGCCGTACACGTACCCGCCCACCACGGCGCCCACCGTGCTGTGCATGCCACCGATCACGACCGCGATGAACGCGATGAGCAGCGGAGCCGCACCGCTCGTGGGATCCACCGATGCCGAGCGGCTCACCCAGAAGATCGACGCCACACCGGCGAGCAGACCGCTCATCACAAACGCCGCCGAGATCACAACGTCGGCCGGAACGCCCATCAGTCGCGTGGTGGTGAACTGGTCGGCGGCCGCACGCATCGCCATGCCGAGCACCGTCTTCTTCATGATGAGCGAGAGTACCAAGAGCAGCACCGCGGTGACGCCGATCATCACCAGGTTGCGTACCGGAGTGGTAGCGCCCAGGATCGTCACCGTCTTGGAGAAGAACGACGGCAGCGTGACCGGACGCGCACGCGACGAGATAAGGATCAAGACGATGTTCTGCAGGAACATGCTCACCGCAAACGACGTGACAATGAGCGCGTTGGGTGACTTGCTCCGCACCGGCCGGAACGCCACCAGCTCGGTGAGATAGCTCACCACGATGGCGCCGAGCACCGCCAGGATGAGCGTGACCCACCAGGGCGCGCCCAGGTAGGTGGCGGAGAGGTAGATCGCGTACCCGCCCACCATGAGGTACTCGCCATAGGCGAAGTTCACCAGCTTGAGGATTCCGTAGACCAGTACAAGGCCGAGCGCGAGCAGCGCGTACAAGCTGCCAAGTGACAGCGTGCTGATCACGAACTCCAGATCGATCACAATGTCACCTCGCAGGAGTCTGAACCGTCGTTGCCGCCGAAGTAGACCGATGCAACGTCCACCTGGCGCTGGATCTCGTCTGCCGTGCCCGAGTACTGCACGAGGCCGTTGGCCAGCAGATACGCACGATCCACGATCTGGAGCGCCCGTTCGGCGTTCTGCTCCACCAGCAGAATCGTGGCGCCGCGCTCCTTGAGCGTGTGGATGAGCTCGAATATCTGATCCGTGAGCGTAGGAGAGAGACCCAGAGAGGGCTCATCGAGCATGATCAGTTTGGGGTGTCCCATGAGCGCGCGTGCGATCGCGAGCATCTGCTGCTCGCCACCCGAGAGCAGCCCGCCCGCCTGATGGAATCGCTCCTTCAAGATCGGGAAGAGCTCGAACATCTCATCAAGGTCGGCGAGAAAGCGGTCACGCTTGTACCCCACGTAGGCGCCCAGGCGGAGGTTCTCCTCCACGGTGAGCGCTCCGAAGATGTCGCGACCCTCCGGCACGAGCGAGATGCCGCGTCGAACGATGGACTCGGGCGACTTGTTGGTGATCTCCTGGCCGGTGAAGATGACGGTCCCCTTCACTGGCCGAAGAACGCCCATGATTGACTTGAGCGTGGTCGACTTGCCCACACCATTCACACCGAGGAGCGCCACCAGTTCGCCCTCGGCCACTTCGATCGAGATGCCGTGCAGCGCGCGAATCGCACCGTACGAGGCCTCGAGGTTCTCTACCGTGAGCATCGCCATGGTCTATGCACTGCTCCCCAGGTAGGCGGTCACGACGTGCTCGTTGGTGCGGACCTCGGCGGGCGTTCCTTCGGTGATGGTCTTGCCGTAGTTCAGCACGTGCAGCCGCGGGCACAGGTTCATCATCAGGCGCATGTCGTGTTCGATGACGATGAGGCCGACGCTGAAGCGCGTCGGCAGGTCCTTCAGAAGGTCGTGCAGCGAATCGGACTCAGCCTCGTTGAGGCCCGCCGCGGGCTCGTCGAGAAAGACAAACCGCGGCTTCATGGCAAGCGCACGGGCCATCTCCAGCTTGCGCTGGTGGCCGAAGGGGATCGCGCTTGCGAGAACATCGGCGAGCGGATCGAGGTCGAGCTGCTCGAGTAACTCGCGAGCCACGTGGATAGCCTTGCGACGCGGCAGACCCATGCTCACCGCGGCCACCTCAACGTTCTCCATCACGGTGAGCTCGGAGAACAGCCGCACCGTCTGGAACGTGCGCCCGATGCCCGCGCGCGCCACCCGGTACCCCTTCTTCTTGGTGATGTCCTCACCATCGATGTGCACCGTTCCGCTGGTGGCGGGGAGAAGCCCTGTGACCACGTTGATCAACGTGGTCTTGCCCGATCCGTTCGGGCCGATGAGGCCCAGAATGTCTCCGGTCCTCACCGTGAAACTCACATCGTCGAGGGCCTTGAGGCCAGCGAATGACTTGCAGAGGTGCGAAACCTCCAGGACGCTGCTCGCCCTCGGTTCGCTAGGTTGCATGCGGTTCTCCGGGTTCTCTTACTGAAGCCACGTACAGGTGCCAGGCACACGGGGGGAGAGCCCGTCTAGGCTCTCCCCCCGTACGTCATACAGATGTCGCTACGGTGTGGGGAGGAACTCCGGCGTCATCCAGCCGATGAACGACGGAACGCCTTCGTTGAGCTCCACGACCGCGGCAGCCTTGTTGGGCTCGTGGCCAGAAGCCGCGTCGCCCCACTCGAGCGTACCGGTCAGGAGCTCGAATGTGGAGGTCTCCATGATCTTCGCCATATCGGCACCATCAGTACTGCCGGCCTCTTCCATGGCCTGCGCGAGCACCATCACGGCGTCGTAGCCGGGGAGGATCCAGACGGCGTCAGGCTTGTCGCCGAACTTGTCCTCGTACGCGGCCTCGAACTCGGGGTAGTCGGGGTGCCCCTCTTCCGAGAGGTAGCCGTGGGTGTCGAAGTAGATCTCAGAGCCATACTCCGCGCCGAGGGCCTCAAAGAAGCCCGGATCGTCGTAGGAGTCGCCGCCCACGACCGGCACGTCAATGCCACTCTCGCGCAGGGTGCGAATGATGAGCGCGAGGTCGGGCATGTACGAGGAGACGTACACGAAGTCGGGCTGCTCATCGAGCGCCTTGATGCGGGCAACCTGCGCCGAGGCATCGGCCTGGCCCTGGGTGTACGTGTCCTCGAAGTAGACCTCGCCACCGATCTCCTCGAACGCCACGATGAAGTACTCGGAAAGGCTCTTCGTGTAGTCGATGAAGTCGTCGGTGATCACGTAGACCGTACGGTAGCCAAGCTCGTTATACGCGTACTCGGCCATCACGGCGCCCATGGTGGTGTTCCACATCGACATCGTGAACTGCTTGTCACCAAGCGCGGCGGAGCCATACAGCGGCGACGAGGCGCACGGCGAGATGCCCACCATGCCGGCGCTCTGGGCCTCACGGGAGGCCGGTCCACCGAAGTCGAAGTCGCTGGGGGCGATGATCGCAACGGCGCCCTCGGCGATGAGCTGCTTGGCAACGTTACCAACGGTCACCGGGTCGCTCTGCCCGTCCATGGCGCGGAGCTCGACCTGCTTGCCAAGGATGCCGCCGTTCTCATTCAGGACGTCCACCGCAAGCTGAGCCCCGCGGAGTGCGGGCTCGTCGAGCGGGGCCTGAATGCCGGTCTGGCACAACGCCGAACCGATGATGATGGTGTCTTCCGACCCGGTGGTCTCCGTGCCGCCTTCAGTGCCCTCATCCGCGGCACACCCCGGCAGCACCAGAGCGAGCATGAGTACCAGTGCCATCACTGCTGCAACGCGTTTCATAGCCAGCCACCCTCCGTTGGTCTCTGGGCACGTACCGGCCCCGGGCAACTCGCCGTCCCGGCGAACCCGGGTGCCTGTGACAGATCGCCATCGCCGGATGATGACAACCCAACGCTACGAACGTATTGCGAGAAGGATAACGAGTTGTGAACGCTCGTGCCAGTATACGGAGCATCCGACTGCCGACGACTGCCGATAGGCGACACCGATATCAGTGCAGCAGCTCGGCGAACTCGTCCGCTCGCGCGGCGAAGATCTCAACCACGGCCGGGTCGAAGTGCCTGCCCGCCTGGTTGACGATGTGCTCGAGCGCCGCCTCCGGCGTCCATGCGGAGCGGTACGGGCGGTCCGACGTGAGCGCGTCGTACACGTCGATCACCGCGAAGATGCGTGCGGCGAGGGGGATGGCAGTGCCCTTGAGGCCGCGCGGGTAGCCGCTGCCGTCCCACCGCTCGTGGTGGCAGTACGGGATGTCGAGCGCCGGTCGCAGGTACTCGATGCGCGAAAGGAACTCCTGCGCCACCACGGGATGCGCCCGCATCAGCGCCCACTCGGCATCGTTCAGCGGTCCGGGTTTGTGCAAGACGGCGTCCGGCACGACCATCTTGCCGATGTCGTGGAGCAGCGCACCGCGGCGCATGTGCCGCATGTCCTCCTCGGACACGCCGAGCGCCCCGGCAAGCTCGCAGGCGAGCCGCGCCGCGCGCTTGGTGTGGCCGAGCGTCTCCTGATCGCGCATCTCGAGCGCGAGTGACCAGCCCTCGAGTGTGGCCTCATACGCGCTCGACAGCTCCTCGGCCGCCGCCCTGGCCGCCTCGTGGAGCTTCGCATTCTGCACCGCCAGCGCCACCTGTGCCGAGAACGTGCGGCACAGGTTCGCGTCGTGCGCGGCGAAGTCGATCACGCGGCCCTGCGTGCCCACGAGCATCACGCCCTCGGCCACACCCTCCACGAGCAAGGGGATGTACATCACCGACGTGAGCTCGCGCGCTTCGACGGCGCCGCGCTCGGCATCCGAGAGTCCCAGCGCCTCCACGTCCGATGCCATGATCGGCGCGCGGTCGGTGAGCGACCGGATGATGGTGTGATGCTCGGCCATCGGCGCGATGCGCAACTCAGCGGGAAAGTCGGGCGGGAGCTCGGGCGTGGTGGCGCCGAGGACGAGTTCGTCGCCACGGATGAGATAGATCGCGCCGGTGTCGAGGCCGAGGATCTCGACGGCGGCATCGATGGCGGTCTGCATGACCACGTCCAGATCGAGAGACTCCGAGAGTGCGAGGCTGACCTTGAGCAGTGCGGACACATCGTCGCGCTGCATGAGCGTGGTCACTACCTCATCCAACATGGTTCCCCCGGTATATCGATCCGCGCCCTACGAAAGCTAGTTGCCCGTCTCGAGGAGCGCATCCACGCGCTCGGCAAATGCCGCCACTACCACCGGGTCGAAGTGCGTGCCGGCTTGCCCGAGGATGTGCGCCATCGCCTCTCTCGGCGACCACGCCTTGCGGAACGGACGGTCAGAGGTGAGCGCGTCGTACACGTCGATCACCGCGTAGATGCGTGCCGCCAGCGGGATCTTCGTGCCGCGAAGGCCGTTGGGATAGCCGGTGCCGTCCCAGCGCTCATGGTGGTAGCACGGGATGTCGATCGCCGCACCGCCGAGATAGCCGATGCGCGACAGGAACTCGTGTGCGAACACCGGGTGCGAGCGAATGACCGCCCACTCCTCGTCGGTCAGCGGACCGGGCTTCTTGAGTATCTCGTCCGGCACCGCCATCTTGCCGATGTCATGCAGCAGGGCGCCGCGGCGGACGTGGGGGATCTCGCCGGCCGGGATACCGAGTTCGCGGGCCATGTCGCATGCGAGTTCCGCCGCGCGCGTGGTGTGGCCGGCCGTCCCCCCGTAGCGCATCTCGAACGCCTCGGACCAGCCCTCGAGGGTGGCATCGTAGGTCTCGCGCAGCTCATCGGCGGTGGCCTGCGCCTCGGCGAGCAACCGCGCGTTCTGCAGCCCGAGTGCGATCTGCGCCGCTAGCGTACGGCCGACGTCGAGCGTATGGTCGTCGAACTCCGTCATCCGTCCGCAGGTGGACGCGATGATGACACCCTCGGGCGTGCCCTTCGCCACCAGCGGCAGGTAGATGACCGAGCGCATCTTCCGCAGCTCGGTGGCGATGCGAACCGACGAGCGCACATCCTTGGCCATACGGATGTCGGCGACCGTCATCGGCTCGTTCGTGCTGAGCGCCCTGGCGATGTGCGGATGCTGCGCGATGAGCAGCACACGCAGGTCGTCGGTGACGGGGGGTATGAGCGGCAGGGTGGTAGCACGCAACTCGAGGTGATCGCCGACGAGCGCGTAGAGTGCGCCGGTGTCCGCCCCGAGGACGCGCACGGCCGCATCGACGGCGGTCTGGTGTACCACACCGGCGTCGAGCGAATCCGCCAACGACAGACTGACGGCTAAGAGCGCCGACAGGTCATCAGCGGACATGTTCGAACGATGGACGTCCTCCGACATGCATCCCCCAGCTATCCGTAGATAGGCGTCAAGGTGGTTATCGGACAGCCAGAAGCGAAACATGAGCCAAAGGTTGAAAGTGGGCGATGAGCGGTGCCTGCGCTGGTCCTACGCGCTCCGCGACCGCACCGACAGGTCCACATCGCAGCCGAGCACGCTCAACAGCTCCAGCATCTTGTCGACAGATTTGCGGTAGTCCGCCGGATCGAGCAGCCGGTAGAGCTGCGCCGGCGATGTGCCAAGGCGACGAAGCACCTCGCGCTTTGAAAGGCCACTCGATTCCAGGTGAGCGAGTGCCTCGACGGTGAGCTTGTGGAGCAACAGGTCCCGCATGTATGACGGCTCGCGATTGTAGTCGAGCGCCATCTCGATGTGCACGAATCCCTCGCGGCCAGACGCCAGACGGTAGGTCACGGCCTCACCGGCAAGCTCCTCGTCGATCCAGACATCTGTCACTCGATCCGCAGGCGTGGGTGCCGGATATTGCCTCTCACGGTAACACTTCACAAGGACGCAGTCGTCCGGCGCGAGCGTACCGCCGGCGGTTCAGCCGGACCTATACGGGAGTTCAACGAGGCGCGCGCAGGAGAGTTGCGGCTAGCAACCTTGCAGGGGCAGGATGCCGCCCTGGAGGGCCGCCACGGTGCGCTCGGCCACGGAAAGGTCCCAGCGCTCGGGAACCGCCCAGGAGCGGTCGCTCGCGAGCGCCTCGTCGAGCGCGGCGGTGATCGCGGGCGCGTCGGCGGATGCGAGGCGATTGGCACCCACGCGCACGGTGATCTCGCGCTCGGTGTTGCGGCGCACCGTCACGCACGGCGTGTGCAGCATGCACGCCTCCTCCTGGACGCCCCCCGAGTCGGTGACGATCGCGGCCGCGGCGCGCTGGAGCTCGAGCATGTCGAGGTAGCCCACGGGATCCACGAGCCGCACGGGCGAACCCGGCTCGCCGAGGCCCACCGAAGCGAGCAGCGGACGCGTGCGCGGGTGCACCGGGAAGAGCACCGGGAGCGGCGACGCCGAAAGCGCGGCCGCGATGGCGGCGAGGCGCTCGGGATGGTCGGTGTTCTCCGGCCGATGGACCGTGGCGAGCACGTAGCCGCCATCGGGCAGATCGCCGCGCGCGGCCACCTCACGGCCCTCGATGCGAGAGAGGTTGCGCAGCACGCTCTCGGCCATGATGTTGCCCACGAAGTGGATGCGCCGCGGGTCGACCCCCTCGCTCTCGAGGTTCTCCCCCGCCTCCACCACCGGCGTGAGCAGCATCGACGAGAGCTGATCGGTCACGAGACGGTTGACCTCCTCGGGCATCGACATGTCGCGCGAACGCAAGCCGGCTTCAAGGTGCACGACCGGCACACCGATCTTCACGGCGGCGAGCGCGCCGGCGAGCGTGGAGTTCACATCGCCCACCACGAGGACGGCGTCGGGTTGCTCGGCGGAGAACAGCTCCTCGAGCTTCACCATCGCGCTGCCGGTCTGCACGGCGTGCGTGCCGCTGCCCACGCCGAGGAACCACGCGGGCTCGGGGATCGAGAGATCGTTGAAGAAGACGTCGCTCATGAGCGCGTCGTAGTGCTGGCCGGTGTGCGCGAGGCGGGCGTCGATCCCCGCCGCGGCAAGTGCGGGCATGAGCGGGCCCACCTTGATGAAGTTCGGGCGCGCGCCCACGATCACGATGATGCGCATTGTGCGTATCCCCCCTGCGTGAGGGTCGCGAACGACCCCGCGGTACCGACTCTCCCATGGTACGCCAACTGCGGCGCGGGCTTCACTTCCGCTTGCGGTACGGGCCCCGCTTCTCATGAGCCACCAGCCCCGACTCCGCGGTCAACCCCGGGTGCGCCCACAGCAGCCGCATGAAGTTGTCGGCCATGTGGCTCTGCAGCACCTCCCCGCGCTCCCACCGCCCAACCGTGCCGGCGCTCACGCCGAGCTGCTGCTCGAGGTCGGTCTGCCTCAAGCCGAGTGAGTGCCGAAGCTCGTGGATCTCATCGGAGGTGAGGCGACCGAGGTCGGCGCGCGCAATGGCAACCGCTGCGTCCATGATCGCGTCGACGTGCTCTGCGGGGATGTAGTCCTCGCCGCACGCGTCACAGTGTCGGTGCTCGAATCCAGCAACGAGGTATGTCCCCTCTCGCATCTCGACGGGAATGGCGTCAGTGCACGTGCGCACAGAGCGAGCGCCACATTCGGCGCAGAAGGCCTCGGCCTGCGGAATCCTCATGTGCATACCTCCCTAGTGCTGTTCGCCATCGCCGCAGAATGAGAGAACGATGTAGCGCATACCGTCACCCAATGGCGTGTACTTCACGTACAGTCGTTCACCGTTGTGAAGCGGCTTGTAGATGTCTAGCCAAAGCCCGGGCTCCGTCCGGTGGGCCTGTGACTTGTAGAAGTCTCGAGGACGCAGGTTGCAGAAGCATCGTTGGACCGTCTCAATCCGCCAACCACGGTGCTCCAAATGTCGCTGCACACGCCGAGTAGCCTGGAAGCGCCCGGCGGCGAACGCAGCCTGCACTTCATCGAGCGGATATGCAGGGTAGTCTCGCTCGCGTACACCACCGGACATAGTGATCCCCTCTCGTCTCTCGAGCGAGAGGGGCTCGCCTCACCTAAAACTAGCACCGTGCGCTATTTGGTGCAAGGGAATACGCCAACCGGCCAGCCTGCGTCAGTACAGGACCGCATCCAGGATCGCGAGCACCTCGTCGAGCAGCTCCTGCGGGGCGGCGTCGACGTGCCGAGCATCGCGTGCACGGTAGTCCAGCGACTTCAGCTGCTCGCTCATCACCACCCCCGTGATGCGCCCACCCTCGGGTACCGGCACGTGGAAGGGATGCTGACGCGCGGTACGCGTGACCGGGCAGACCATGCATAGACCCGTGCCGCGGTTGAACAAGTCGTTGCTCACTACGAGCGCCGGTCGCCTTCCCTGCTGTTCGTGTCCCGTCTGCGGATCGAAGCTGAGTGTGATCAAGTCGCCCTTACGCGGCACGTAGCCGGACATCTACCACACCTCGGTTCCTGACGGCGCGCCCCAGTCAACCTCGACCGTCTCAGTATCCGGGGATATGGCAGCAACCAGATCCTCAAGCCGAACGCCGCCGCGCACGCGACGGGCCGGCGTGACGACGAGTGCGCCATCCCCGACCGATACTTCGACAGTGTCCCCCACTTCGAGCGTCATCGCCTGAAGCAGCTCCTTGCCGATCCGGATGCCCTGGCTGTTGCCCCACTTCTGAATCCGCGTGATCATCGCGCACCTCCTCGGGCTATACCGAGTATAGCCAAAGCGAGTTGCGGTTGTCACCAGGACAGAGACTACCGCGAGAAGGTAAACCGAACATGAACCGTCGCGGGGCCGCGCGCGGCAGCAGGTTCAGCTGCTTCACGGCCGGCGAGCCGGTGTCCATCAGCGCGCCATCAGCGTGATGCACGCAACTCAGCAAAAGCGACATCCATCGGAATCGGCTTCACCTTGCCGGAGGCCATCTCCGCATCGCGCCGGACCGCCTCCTCGAGCCAAAGCCTCTCGGTCTCATCATCACTGAGGTCATCGAGACTTCCGAGAAGCTCTCTCGCCAGGTCAGCGCGCTCAGGCGCCTCCAGCCGAAGTGCCTCGCGCTTGAGTTCCTCGATCGTCACGACGGCTCACCTCTCACACATCTGGCTACCAGTCTCATCATACCCTCGCTGCTGACATCGCGGGCTCGTGACCAGCGGCAGTGCTTGTCGTCCGCCTCCTCTCATTCGGTCCATCCGCGACCCTTGAGTACGTTGAGCACTGTCTCTCGTTCGAGCATCCATCGGTCCTCCGGGCGTTCGAGGAACCGCTCCACGTCCGGCAGCACCTTCGACCAGTCGGCTGTGACCACTCGCTGCACAACGGCGGCCTTCCAGCGCTGGCCGACGATGAGGTCCTCGCGACCTGCCTGCGCGAGCGCACCCGCGAGCAGCGCCTCGTTGGGCTCCGGCCAGAGCCCATTGGACAGGTACCACACCAGGTCGTAGATGTCGCGACCCTTGAGCCACTCGCGCATCAATACTGCGCACACCTTCCCTGCTACGAGCGATGCTTCGTCATGGTGCGCCAGGCGAAGTGCCGAGTAGCGTTGGATAGTGGTCATCTTGAGCACGGCACCGGGTGGCGGGTTGGTATCGACCTCGACCTTGACCGAGAACACCTGATCGCGGTGCGGACTAAGCCCAACGTCGTGCTCGATGCCCCGGAAGCGGATGAACGCCTTGTTAACGGTGGCCTTCGTCGACGTCTTCAGCTCGACTCGATATGCCTCGCCCTCAAGACGCCGTGACACGCCTCCGAGCAAGCCGGTGAAGTCGAACTGGTCCCGATTCCCCTCCAATGAGAAGTCGAGAGCCTCCGAGAACCTCGGCGCGAGGTAGAGGAAGCGCAAGGCAGTGCCACCGAGAAATGCGAGTGACGACCATGCCCCCCGCTCCTGCATGGCCAACAGAACCCGCGACTGCAGATACTCTCGCATCACGTTCCGTCGGGCGTGAGGCGGCACATCCATCAGGACGCGCGTGAGGTGGTCCTTCACAGGGAGCCCCACTCCTCTCGCTCCTCGTGAGCAAGCTGCAGAACGATGTTGGCGAACCGCACCACGCGTCCCATTCCGAATCTCTCGGCCCCCTCTAGGAGCGCCACCTCGTCGATCACGTCCAGGTTCTGTAGCCGAAGCTCCCGCACGTACGCCGGATTGTCAGATGAAGTGACCAAGTAGGCCATATCAAGCAGTGACTTCTCCGGTGTGGCAACCAGCGCCATCCGATGGTTCATCAGCTCACGCGCGGTGTAGCCCCAGAGCAGGTCGGCCTTCACGTGGTGGTACACGAAGGCGCCGAAAGCGTTCGTGCGTGTACCCGCCCTCCCCGTGGTGACGGCCGTGGTGGCAAACACCGTATCAGGGATGAGTTGATGGTACGACTGCGCGGTCTCCAGGCTTACGTATGACCCCGGGACGAGCACATTGGAGATCTCCAACAAGTCGGGATCGCGCCTGCGGTACTGCTCACCGAGAGCATACAGACCGCGTCGTAGCTGAACCACCGTTCCGTCCGTCGTCCACCGCGACAACTGCTTGCGCACGTCACGCAGATCGGTGCCCGGTTCAAGCAGCATCCCCGTGGTGAAGAACGGCTGGTCTCCCACGCTTCTGAGCAGCTCCTCGCGTTTCATGGTAGTAACTTACCACTTTTGGTAACTTACTACTACGCCTGAACTCGGCGACACGCCCTTCGCATGCCGAACCTCCCGGCTCAAAGCGTAGCGACCACGGGTAAACCGAAACCAAGCCGGCTGTCACGACTTCCGCTTCCGGTACGGCCCCCTGCCCTCACGGGCGATCACCTGACCTTCGTCCACGAGCTCGGGATGTGCCGCCAGGTCGCGAAGGTATCTGTCCGCCATCGCATTGGGCAGCACCGTGCCCCGCTCCCACCGCGCGACCAGCCCGGGACTCACGCCAAGCCTGGAGGCCATCTGCGCCTGCGTGAGACCCAAGCCGCGCCGGATGTCGGCGACCTCGTCACCGCGCAGCCGTCCGAGACTCGCACGAGCAGCGGCGTTAGCCGCGCGCAGGATGTCGTCGGCCTGACCGGCCGAGAAGTACTCCTCCCCGCACGCGGTGCACCGGTTGTACTCGAAGCCCGCAACGCGGTACGTGTTGCCAGCCACCGTCTGCTCGATCGGATCGCATGTCACTACGATCGCCGGCGCCCCGCACGCGGGACACCGCGAGCCTTCCGGCTTTGGCCACTTCATAGCGCCTCCTCGTGCCGATCGCCGTCGCGACAGAACGACAGGACGTATAGGTCGCCGTCTTCGTCGATGGTGAACTTGATGTACAGACGCCTCCCACCGACGTACGGACGGTAGATATCGAGCTGTCCATCCGGCCTGCGGTCATCGGGAACGGACTTCTCCAGGTCGCTCGCACGCAGGGAGCACAGGCACTCACCCACGTAGACGGAGTCCCAAGACCGAGTGGCGAGGTACCTCTGAACCCGCGCGGTGAACGCGTAGCGACCCTCGTGAGCGAGCCTTCGGACCCTGCTGAGATTCTGGCGTGCTGTCGACTGCCTGCCCAAGGAACCCCCCACGACTAGACCGTGGGAAGAAGGGGTTCCCGTGCAAACAATCTACCACGTTGGTTAGTTTCGCGCCTGGTACGGCCCCTACGTCCCTACGCCCGCATCCGCTCACCCGACGCACCGCGTGTGGGCCTGGATGAGTAGAGCTCCCCGCTTGACAGAACGCCGGCCAACTCCGGCATCAGTCTGATCAGTCGCATCAAACGATCGGCCGTCGCGCTCTGGAAGACAGTGCCCCTTTCCCAGCGCACCACCGACTTGGCGCCGATGCCAAGGAGGTCCTCAAACGCCGCCTGCGACAACCCGAGCGAATGACGCAGGTCCCGGATCTCCTCAGGAGACAACAGCTGTCGTGCGGCCTTGGACTTGCGAACCGCCGCCTTCTGAAGCTGCTCGGCGGCCCCGAGGGAGAGATAGATCTCACCGCACGCGGAGCACACTCCGTGCGGGATGCCCTCGACTTCTACCGTCTCACCTCGAACTTCAAATGGAACGGGGGCATATGAGACCTCAACCGCGCCGCCACACTCCGCACAGTTCCTGGGGTGCATCCCTGTTCCCTCCTTCGCATGCCGTTAGTGGGCGACGCCATCCCAGCAGCACGACCACACGTCCACGACCAGTTGATCTGCATCAACCCAGAACTTCAGGTACCAATCATCCCCAGGAAGCACGACCTGATACTCGTCAGCGATAGCATCGTTCTTGAGCACACACGATCCGATGAACCTTCCGTGGTCCCGAAGCGAGGTCAGCACGTCCACGAGCGTCTCCCGCACGTCGTACCCATGATTCGACAGCCACTGGACGACTCGCTTACCGAGAACACTCAAGGCTTTACCCGCTGTTTCACATGGTAGCACTATGCTAACTTCTGTATCCAGATTCGCGCGTGATCGGTCATCGCGAAGACCACGCGCCCGCAGGATACCGGCGGGCTACTAGCCGATTCTTAGCGGGACGTCATTCGGACCTCACCGTCCACGCTCCGGGACTCCCCCGAGAAGGCAGAAACCGCCCGAAGGCGGCTTCCCGTCCTACCCGCGAGCGCGGTGACGATCGCGGCCGCGGCGCGCTGGTGTGCGAGCATGTCGAGGTAGCCCACGGGGTCAGTGAGCCGCACGCCCAACCGTCACCGCCAGAGCGCTGCCGGGTCCTCGACGATCGTGATGCCGTCCAGCGTCCCCATCCACACGCGACCGAGATCGTCCCGGACGAAGCACTTGACCTCCGGGTGCGACAGGCCTGCAGCCGCGCGCACCACCACCAGCTTCCGTGCCCCTTCGGCCGAGCCCGGCGGCGCTACCGCCACGCCGTCGTATTCCGAGCCGAACCAGACGGCGCCGTCGGCATCGCGGAAGATCGACCGCACTTTCGCGCCGGCCAGCCCGTCTTCGAGCGTGAGCGTCTCCACCACGACCGGCTCGCCGGTCTCATCGAACCGCACGCGCACTGCCCCGCCGCGTTCGTGGAAGCCGGTCCCCACCCACACGGTGCCGTCAGCGGCGTCCTCGAAGCTGGTCACGTTGGCATGCGGCAGCCCGTCATCGGACGTCATCCAGCGCGTGCCCCCGTCCCCCACGATCGCCAGACCGCCCATCGGCGCGCTGCTGGTGCCGAGCAGCACCAGCCCGTGCGTCTCGTGAAGCGCGAAGACGATCAGCCCATCAGCGCCGAACGGCTCGAACTCCTCGGCCCCATGCCGCATCACAGCCGCTCCGAGCGATGTTCCCACCACCAGATCGCCCTGCTCCGTGCGCAGAAGCGACTGCACGCGCTCGGAGGGCAGACCGTCTTGGGCGCCGTACTCACGCACCTCGGCGTCCCGCACGCGCACGAGCCCGCGTTCGTGGCCGACCCATAGCGTACCGTCGTCATCCAGCAGGAGCGCTCTCACGTGGCCCAGATCGAGCCCTGCCGCGAACGCCGGACGGCTCACGGTGAGCGTCTCCACGTCGATCGCCGTGAGCCCGTCTGTGCCGCCCGCGTACATCGTCGGCGCGTCGAGAAGCATGGCCGAGACCTCACCGGGAGGCCGCAGCACGCTCAAGCCGGGCACGCGTGCCGCGGTCTCGACCGCCCGCTGGGTCATCCAGGCCGCGACGTTCACGGCCACCACGGCGACGAGCACGATACCCAGCGAGAACCACCAGCGACGTGCCCGCAGCCCGCGAGCGCGTGGTGTGTGTGTCGCAGCGCCTGCGGCCATCACTCCACGCACCGGCCGTGCTCCAGCCGGACGACGCGCGGCGCCGCGAGGCGGGCCTCGTCCTCGTGGTGGGTCACCCACACGACGGATGCGCCGAGCTCCGCTGCGAACCGGAGCGTCACGCGGGCAAGCTCTTCGCGCGCTTCGGCGTCCAGATGAACCAGCGGCTCGTCGAGCAGCAAGCGCTTCGGCCGTCGCGCGAACGCGCGCGCGAGCCCGACCCTGTGCTGTTGACCGCCCGAGAGCTCGCCCGGAACGCGGTCCGCAAGATCGGTGAGGCCGAAACCATCGAGGAGCGCGGAGCGCCACGCGAGTGACTCGGCCCGTGCACGTCGGCCCATGCCGAAGGTCAGGTGTCCCGCCACGCTCACGTGGGGCCACAGTGCCGGCTCCTGGAACGCGTATCCCACGGAACGCAGGTGGGGAGCCGTCATGCGTCCGTCACCGCTCGCGACCTCACCGTCGAGCAGGATGCGGCCGGCTGCGGGCGCCTCCAGACCCGCGATCAGCCGCAGCAGCGTGGTCTTGCCTTCGCCCGAGCGGCCGAGCACGGCCACGTGCTCGCCGTCTCCCACCTCAAGGTCGAAGCCGTCGAGCACGGCAGCGCCGGCGTAGGCGAAACGCAGCGACTCGCATCGGATCATGAGGACCTCCCGCGCAACGACAGCCGCGTAGCGATGGCCACACCCGCCGCGACGAGTGCGATCTCGGCGGCCGCGGTGGCAAGCGCCAGCCCGGCGACATCCGGCGAGGCCCCGTAGTGCAGCAGGTTGTACATCCGTGTCGCCACCGTGCCGAACCCCGGCGGCACCACCATGAGCGATGCCGATATC
>JBASOJ010000011.1:0-29579 GCA_049658145.1 Coriobacteriia bacterium | reverse complement strand
GGTGGCCGAAGGGCGCTCGTGCTCGCCGGCAATGCCGGGCTGGCGCGTGCGGGCTCCGGCGACGTGCTCACCGGGATGCTCGGCGGATTGCTGGGCCGCGGAGTCGACCCGTTCGATGCCGCGCTGCTCGCCGCGCATCTACATGGGCGGGCGGCCGAGCTGGGCTGCGCTCGTCTCACCGAGATGTGCTTCACCTCGGCAGACATCGCGACCTTCCTTCCGGATGCGGTGCGCGAGGTCGAGCGCGGGTAGTATCCTGATTAGACCGCCGACGACGCTCGTCGGCCTGAATCACGACGGAGGCACCATGGCTGACCTCACCGCACGCGACATCATGACGCCCGATCCGCTCACCGTCTCCGGCGACCTCTCGGTGACCGAGGCCGCACGACTCATGGTCGAGCACCGTGTCGGCGCCCTCCCGGTCCTGGATGGCACGCGGCTCGTCGGTATCGTGACCGAGGGTGACCTGATCATGCGGGACGTGAAAGTCGAGTTCCCGACGTACCTGCACCTTCTGGACGGCTTCATCATGTATCCGCCGGCGACAGCCCGGTTCGAGTCGGAGCTCAAGAAGGCCGTGGGCGCCACCGTCGCCGATGTGATGTCCTCGGAGCCTGTTACCGCCGACGTGGCCATGAGCATCTCCGATCTGGCAACGCTCATGGTGGACCGTGACGTGAGCCGCGTTCCCGTGCTCGATGGCGAGTCACTCGTGGGCATCGTCAGCAAATCGGACATCGTGCGGTCGCTCATCGCCGAGGGCTAACGCATGTCATTTCCCCGCGGAGCCTGGGCCGAGGTCGACCTCGGCGCAATCACGCGTAACGTCCGCGCGCTCAAGGCACTCACGCCTGCCGCCACGCGGTTCATGGCGGTCGTGAAGGCGGACGGATACGGCCACGGTGCCGTCAGGGTCGCCGAGGCGGCGCTTGCGGGCGGAGCCGACCGGCTGGGCGTGGCGACGCTCGAAGAGGCGGTCGTCCTGCGCGAGGCCGGTGTGACCGCGCCGTTGCACGTACTCGCCGAGGTGCCTTCCGAGGGCGCACCGCTCGTCGTTCGGCACGGCATCATCGCCACCGTTGCGAGTGCAGAGGCGGCCGTGGCGCTGAGCCGCGCCGCGATGCTCGCGCAAGGGCAGGCCGTCTGTCACCTGAAGATCGATACAGGCATGAACCGCATCGGCGTGCGCGCGGAGGGCGCCGCCGCGCTTGCGAGACGGCTGAACGATCTGCCCGGTCTGGTGCTCGAGGGAGCGTTCACGCACTTCGCGACCGCGGACGTGCCCGGCGATTGGGAGTTCGACCGACAGGTCACGCGCCTGGACTCGGCGATCGATGCGATGCGCACCGAGGGTGTCCGGCCGGCGATCGTCCACGCCGCCAACAGCGCGGCCACCATCCTTCATCCCGGCACGCACCTCGATATGGTGCGGTGCGGCATCGCCATCTACGGGCTGCATCCGTCCGAGGCGACGGCTCCCAGGCTCGCGCTCGAGCCGGCGATGAGCGTGAAGGCCCGCGTGTCGTTCGTGAAGCAGGTCGGACTCGGTGACGGCGTGAGCTACGGTTTCACCTGGCACGCCGACGGCCCCGCGACGATCGCGACGCTGCCATTGGGCTACGCCGATGGCGTGCATCGTGTGCTCTCCAATGCTATGCCCGTTCTCATCGGAGGACGACGTTGCCGACAGGTCGGCCGCGTCTGCATGGACCAGCTGATGGCCCAGGTGCCTGCCGGGGTGGCGGTCAATCCCGGCGACGAGGCCGTGCTCGTGGGCTCCCAGGGCGGCGAACATATCTCGATGGATGAGCTGTCGGTCCTTGCCGGCACGATCAACTACGAGATGGCGTGCGGGTTCGCGCTGCGCCTGGAGCGCCGCTTCCGCGCCTAGCCTTTCGATCGAGGTGGCGCTCGGGAGCCCGGTCGGCGGGGCCTCGTCGGAATCCGTCCAGATTTGTAGGGGGCCCTAGCAGGAGTTCGGCTGAACGTTGGCGAACAACGCCATTGAGACGGGAACGCGTGAGCGCTCCCGCCCGCCTGTTGCGGTGGAAGGTGCAAGCGTGGGGCGCACGGACACACCGCAGGACGGGGCCGGGATCCGGCTCGGTTGGATGATCGCTCGTGTGCCGCTATCAAGGAGAGCTCGATGGACGAGAAGGTTCTGGAGGAGATCAGATTCCATCAGGACGCGGTCACCAAGGACGCGAACTCGCCGCTGTTCCAAATCCGCGAGAAGGAGATGGAAATCTCCGGCCGCGTGTTCGCCGCGCGCAATCAGGCGGACAAGATGGTCAGCGATGCGCGGCAGCGCGCCCTTGAGATCGTGCGCACCGCTCATGCCGATGCCGAGCGGCTCGGCAAGGAGCACGCTGACAAGGTGCTGGCCAGCGTTGATGGCGACATCGCCGACGTGAAGGCGAAGGGCATCGTCGAGGTGGAAGCGCTCACGCAGGAATTGGCGACGCGGCAGAGCGACGCCGCGAGCTTCGTGGTGGAGCTCGTGACGACGGTCTGACGCTCGCAGAGCTCGTCATATCCCGATGAATCGGGGGGGAGGGCGCGTATGTTGGTCCCAATGGCACGGATGGAGCTGATCGGCCCGAAGAACATATTCTTCGACGTGCTGAGCCTGCTCCACGAAGCAGGAACGCTGCATATCGAGGACCTCACGAAGAAGATCAACGCGGGTGAGCTTCCGCTGGAGCAGATGGAAGTGGTGGAGAACCAGCTCGCCGAGCAGGAGCGCATGGAGGAGTTGCTGATCCGTCTGCGCTCGATCATCAAGGCCCTGCACCTTCCCGCTGAGGCCGTGGATGAAGTCGCGCGGCAGAAGCACTACCTCGAGTTGTGGCAGCTCGACGCCAAGGAGCTCGCCGCGGAGGTCACGAACGTGATCGACCAGGTCGAGGACCGCACCTCGAGCCTGGCTCAGGCGCAGTTCGCCATGGAGGCCGAGATGGGCCTGCTCGCGCGCTACGAGCCCATCCTCGAGAAGATCCAGCCGCTGGCGAAGCAGATCGTCACCACGGGTGCGTACGATTCGGTCGCATTGCTCGTGGAGCGCCGCTACAAGGGCGCGCTCGAGGGCCTCAAGAAGGAACTCGATCGCATCACGAGCAATCAGTGTGAGATCGTATCCACCGATGTGGATGAAGAGACGACCGCGGTCATCATGGTCTTCGGCAAGAAGTACTCCGAGGCCGTTCACAAGTTCCTCGCGGTCGAGAACGTCAACCAGGTCAGGCTTCCGTCCGAGTTCCAGGACATGCCGTTCGACTCGGCATACGATCAGCTCCGGCAGCGCAGGACCGATCTGCCCGCGCAGCTTGAGAAGGTCAAGGAAGAACTCGAGTCGATGTCGAGCACGTGGTACATGAAGCTCACCACGATCCGCGACGTCCTCGTGGACAAGATCGATGAGACATCGGCCATCCCGAAGTTCGGGCAGACCGAGTACGCGTTCGTGATCACCGGCTGGCTGCCCGTCGATGGCATCAAGGAGTTCCGGGGCCTCATCCAGAGCAAGTTCGGCCTGGACGTCATCGTCAACCAGCTGGAGATCGACGAGAAGGACTACAAGGACACGCCGGTAGCGCTGAACAACCCCAAGTGGGTCCAGCCGTCCTCATGGGTCATGAGCTACTTCATGGGTGGCAAGCCGATGTACGGCACGGTCGACCCGTCGATGATCTGGGCGCTCAGCTATCCGCTCATCTTCGGCATGATCGTCGGCGACATCGGCTACGGCGTCGTGATGCTGGCGATCATCCTGTGGATGCGGTTCAAGTTCAAGGAGAACGAAGGAATCCAGCTGGCCACCGGCCTTCTCGGTCCGGCGGCCACCTCGGCCGTCCTCTTCGGTATCTTGTACGGCGAGTTCTTCGGCGGGCTCCTGTGGAATCATGCGGAGTTCATGTTCCCGATGATCAGGATCGCCGGCCTCACCCTTCCGTACAACCGGGAGATGGTCGTCGAGCCGTTGATGTACGCGGCCCTCGGTCTCGGCGTTATCCAGATCACCTTCGGCCTGATCCTCGGCCTGGTGAACGCAATAAGGACGAAGCAGACGAAGCACGCGTGGGTGAAGGGTGGCCTGGCCAGTCTCATGATCGGCCTCGTCATCCTGATCATTGCGATGGTCCTCCTGAACGCGAACCCCGTCGTCCGCGCGATCGGAGCGATCGCGATGGCCGGCGGTGCCATCGCGACGATCTGGTTCGGCGGCATGATCGGTGTCGTCGAGATCATCGAGCTGATGTCTCACAGTGCGAGCTACCTACGTATCATGGCCATCGGCCTGTCTGACGCGATCTTCGCGAGCGCCATCAACGAGATGGCGGCGGATATGCCGGTCGCTGTCGGCATCATCGCAGCGCTGCTGTTCCACACGATCCACCTTGCCTTGGCGGTCTTCACGCCATCAGTTCATGCCCTACGTCTCAACTTCCTGGAGTTCGGCGGGAAGTACTATGAGGCGAGCAAGGCAGAGTACAAGCCGTTCCACAAAACCGGAGGTGAAAAGAGCGCATGATCAAGAACAGGCTCGCAAAGACGGTGTTCGGGAGTGCATTCCTGACTACCATGATGGTCCCGGCGATTGCGTTCGCCGAGGAAGTACCACGTGACCCCTCGGTGGACATCGCCATGTACGCCGCGGCTGGCGCCTCGCTGTGCATCGCCGCCATGGCCACCGCGTTCGCGCAGTCGAAGATCGGTGCCGCCGGCGCCGGTACGCTCGCCGAGCGTCCTGAGGCCGGTACGACCCTGATCGTCCTCCAGGCACTCCCCGAGACGATCATCCTGCTGGGCTTCGTTATCGCGTTCATGATGACTGCGTAGTGTTGGTGGCTTTCTGCACCACCATTCAGGATTCATGGAAGGACTGACGCATGGCGATCGAAGACATCTTCAAAGCGCTTGAGGAGCAAGCCGACGCCGAGGTGAACCACATCCTGCACGTGGCTACGGTGCAGTCGGATGCGGTCGAGCACGAGGCGCGGGACGAGGCGGAGCGCATCACGGGAGCCAAGATCGAGGCCGCGGATCACGCGGTCAGGACCAAGGCGACCAAGGCGGTCAACGCCGCACGTCTGCAGGTCAAGCGCGACCTGGCCGAGGTGCGCGATCACGCGGTCGACGCTGTCTTCGCAGAGGCGAAGGAGCGGCTCGCGGCGATGCGGGGCACGGCCGAGTACGAGCGTGTCTTCGCCGGGCTTGCGAAAGAGGCGTTGGCCGGGATGGACAGCGAGTGCGAGGTGCAGGTGGCACCGGCGGACGCCGAGCTGGCGAAGAAGGTCATCGCCGAGCTGGGGGTCACGGCCACCGTCGTGCCGACACTCGACACCATCGGTGGGCTGATCGTCTCGGCACACGGTGGTCGCGTGGTCCGTCGCAACACGTTCGAGAGTCGGATGCTCAAGGCGCGTAGTGTGGCCGGAGCGAGAGTTGCAGAGGTCCTGCATTCATGAGTGATCGCAAAGCAGCAGTCACCGCCACATACCGTCCGAGGGGACGGGACTATGGCTATACGAACGCCCGCATCCGTGGCATGCGTTCGCGTCTGCTGAAGCAGTCCTTCTTCGACGAGCTCATGTCCGCGAAGGATATCGGCGCGATCATTCAGAAGATCATGGATACCGAGTATGGTCCGGATCTTGAGGGACGGCTCCTTCACGGGCGCAACGCGACCCAGGTGGACGAGGCGCTCAAAGACAACATGACGCGCACGTTCCGCAAGGTGCTGAGTCACTGCAACGACGAGGCTACGACGCTGGTGACCACGCTGCTCGGACGATGGGACTTGTTCAACGTCAAGACCATCATCCGCGCGAAGCACATGAAGCTCGAGGAAGAAGAGGTGTCTGACAGCCTCATCGCGGTCGGACAGCTCACGCAGGTCGATGCTGACGAGCTGCTCAAGCAGTCGGACATCCGGGGAGTCGTGGACACACTCGCAACCTGGGGTCTCCCGTTCGCGGTGCCCCTGCGCGAGGTGTTGCCTCAGTACGAGGAGGAAGAGGACCTGTCGCTGCTCGAACTCGCACTCGACCGCTACTACTATCAGTGGGCGAGCAAGCGGCTTCGCGGGTGGAGGGCGAACAAGGAGATCGCGCGGACGTTCCTCTCGGCGCAGGTCGACACGATGAACCTGCTCACGGCCATCAGGCTGCTGAACGCGGATCTTGGAGAGGAAGACGCCTCGCGCTTCTTCCTCCCGGGTGGCGAGGTCGTGGACCAGCAGTTGTTCATCGAGCTTTCGGCGATGTCGGATGTCGACGAAGTGTTCAACCGTATCAAGAAGACGCCCTACGGAAAGCCGCTCGACGAAGCCGCGCTCCTGTTCATGGAGAAGGGTTCGGTGTCCGTCTTCGAACGGGCGCTGGAAGACTACCTCTTCCGCATCGCGTTCGAAACGAGCAAGGGCGATCCGCTGGGGATCGGGCTCACGATCAGTTACCTGTGGGCCAAGGCGAACGAAGTCACGAACCTGCGTATCGTGGTCAAGGGCGTGTCAGTCGGCATGCCCGAGGAGAGGATGCGAGAGGAGCTCATCGTTGTATAAGCTCATCGTCCTCACCGACCCTGATACCGCCGATGGATTCGGACTCGCCGGCGTCACCGTCAGGGTCGCCGAATCGCCGGAGGATGCGCGCCGCACGCTTGCAGCGCTCATCGACGACGACGAGAGTGGCATCGTGGCCGTCAACGAGGCCTTCATGGCCGACATCGACGAGCGCACACAGCAGAAGATCAACCAGTCCTATCGGCCTATCGTGATCTCACTTCCGATACGCGAGAAGCTGGCAACGGACGAGGACCATCGGGCGTATCTATCGCGCCTGATCAGACGGGCCATCGGATTCGACATTACACTGAGGCGAGGCTGATGATTGTCGGAAAGCTCTCAAAAATCACCGGTCCTGTCGTCGTCGCCGACGGCATGACGGGGACCAAGATGTACGACGTCGTCCGGGTCGGCGATGCCGGCCTCATGGGCGAGGTCATCAGGCTCGAAGGCAAACTCGCCACGATCCAGGTCTACGAAGACACGTCGGGCCTGCTCATCGGCGAGCCGGTCGAGTCCACTGAAGGCGCGCTCAAACTCGAGCTCGGTCCCGGACTGCTGACGTCGATCTACGACGGTATCCAGCGCCCGCTGCCGGTGATCGCGGAGGACACGGGAAGCGACTTCATCGCCCGTGGCACCGTCGCAAGCGCGCTCAACCGCACGAAGCTCTGGGAGTTCACGCCGGTCGCCGTGGTCGGCCAGGCTGTAGCCGGCGGCGACGTGCTCGGCACCACTCCCGAGGGTGCGACGGTGCTGCATCGTGTCATGGTGCCGCCGAACATCAAGGGAACGATCGCATCCATCGTCGAAGCGGGTTCGTACACGATCGACGACGTGATCGCCACGCTGGACGACGGCACCGAGCTCAAGATGAGCCAGTGGTGGCCGGTCCGGTACGGGCGTCCGTACAAGCGCAAGCTCGACCCCACCACGCCGTTCATGACGGGCATGCGCATCCTGGACACGTTCTTCCCGGTCGCCCTCGGTGGCAACGCCATCATCCCGGGCGGTTTCGGGACGGGTAAGACGGTCACGCAGCAGTCGCTCGCCAAGTGGGCGGACGTGGACATCATCATCTACGTCGGCTGCGGTGAGCGTGGCAACGAGATGACCGAGGTACTCGCCGAGTTCCCTGAACTCGACGACCCGCGTACCGGCCACAAGCTGATGGATCGCACCGTCCTCGTGGCCAACACGTCGAACATGCCGGTGGCCGCACGTGAAGCCTCTATCTACACGGGCGTCACACTGGCGGAGTACTACCGCGACATGGGCTACAGCGTCGCGATGATGGCCGACTCCACCTCCCGCTGGGGCGAGGCGCTCCGCGAGGTCTCCGGCCGTCTGGAAGAAATGCCGGGTGAGGAAGGCTATCCGGCCTACCTCGCCACCCGTCTCGCGAGCTTCTACGAGCGCTCCGGCCGCGTAGAGGCACTCGGCGACGGGGATCGTGTCGGTTCGGTCACCATGGTCGGCGCCGTCTCACCTCCCGGTGGCGACATGTCCGAGCCGATGACCCAGAACTCCTTGCGTGTGACCGGTGCGTTCTGGGCCCTGGATACCTCGCTGGCGCACCGCCGGCACTTCCCGGCCATCTCCTGGACCAAGTCCTACACACTGTACCTCGGTCAGGTGCAGGACTGGTTCGAGAGTGAGGTTGCCGACGACTGGCGCGCGGTACGCGAGCGTGCGATGTTCATCCTGCAGAAGGAGACCGAGCTGCAGGAGATCGTGCAGCTGGTCGGTCCGGACGCGCTGCCGGAGACCGAGAAGATCATCCTCGAGGTCGCCCGCATGATCCGCGAGGACTTCCTGCAGCAGTTTGCGTTCGACGCGGTCGATGCGTACTGCCCGCCCAAGAAGGCGTACTGGATCCTGAAGACGATCCTCGCTTTCAACGATGCGGCCACGCAGGCGATGTCGCGCGGCGTATCGCTCAGGCAGGTCCTGCAGCTTCCCTCGCGTGATGAGATCTCGACACTCAAGACCACACCGCATGACCAGGCACTCGAGCGTATGCCCGAGCTGGTCCAGCAGATCGGTGAACAGATCGCCGGAATCGAGGTGCTGTAGATGACCGCCGAGGCAACTCTCGACCGTTCGCTGCTCTCCACCGAGTACCGGACGCTCACGTACGTCACCGGTCCTCTGATCTTCGTGGAGAACGTCCACCACGTCGCGTACAACGAGATGGTGGCCGTGCTCATGCCCGACGGCAGTGAGCGCAGCGGCCAGGTCCTCGAGGTCGCGGGAACCACCGCGGTCATCCAGGTGTTCGAGGGCACGCAGGGCATCGATATCGATGGCACGCGGGTCCGCTTCCTCGAGGAAGTCGCCAAGATCGACGTGGCGCCCGAGCTCCTCGGACGTATCCTGAACGGTACCGGCAAGCCGATCGACGGCGGCGCCCCGATCATCCCGGAGCAGCGCCTCGACATCACCGGCTCACCGATCAACCCATACCGTCGCGCGCAACCGGCCGACTTCATCGAGACCGGCATCTCGGCCATCGACGGTCTGAACACGCTCGTGCGTGGCCAGAAGCTCCCGATCTTCTCGGGCTCGGGTCTGCCGGCAAACGAGCTTGCGGCGCAGATCATCCGCCAGGCACGCGTGAAGTCGGGAGAGGAGTTCGCCATCGTCTTCGGCGCGATGGGTATCACCCACCGCGAAGCGGCGTACTTCATGAACCAGTTCGAGACCACGGGTGCCCTCGAGCGCGTCGTGTTCTTCCTCAACCTGGCCGACGACCCCACGGTCGAGCGTCTGCTCACTCCGAAGTGCGCGCTCACAGTCGCCGAGTATCTCGCGTTCAAGAAGGACCTGCAGGTCCTCGTCATCCTCTCGGACATGACGAACTACTGCGAGGCGCTTCGCGAGGTCTCCACCGCTCGCGAAGAGGTTCCGGGACGCCGCGGCTACCCGGGTTACATGTACACCGACCTCTCGACCATCTACGAGCGCGCCGGCCGTATCAAGGGCCAAAAGGGTTCGGTCACGCAGCTCCCGATCCTGACGATGCCGGACGACGACATCACGCACCCGATCCCCGACCTTACCGGGTACATCACCGAGGGTCAGATCGTGCTCTCGCGACACCTGCACCGCCGCGGCCTGTTCCCGCCGATCGACGTTCTGCCGTGCCTGTCGCGCCTGATGAACCTGGGTATCGGCGACGAGAAGACCCGTGAAGATCACCGTGCGGTCGCGAACCAGCTCTACGCGGCGTACGCCCAGGGACGCGACTTGCGCCGCCTGGTCGCCATCGTCGGCGAGGAAGCGCTCTCCGACACGGACCGCCGGTTCCTGCATTTCGCTGACGAGTTCGAGCACCAGATCGTCGGCCAGGGCGATGTGGGTAGGTCGATCGAAGAGACGCTCACCATCGGCTGGGAGCTTATGAGCGAGTTGCCGATGGGCGAGCTCAAGCGTGTGCGCGAATTCATCGACAAGTACCACCCCACCGCCATCGCACAGGCGGCCGAGATGGGCGACCTGTAAGGACGGTCGCCGTCGGCGACGCAGGTGAGGAGGTGAGACGTGGAAGAAGTCAGGCCGACCAGATCCGAGCTGCTCGAGCGCAAGCAGCAGATCACGCTCGCCGAGCAGGGCATGGACCTGCTCAAGCAGAAGCGTGACGCCCTGCTGATCGAGTTCATGTCCGTCATGGACGAGACGCTGCGGCTGTCGAACGACCTGCAGCGCACCACCAACGAGGCTCAGTACAGCCTTGCGATCGCCAAGGCTGTGGATGGTACGGTGTCGGTCCGCTCGGCCGCGTTCGCCACGCGTGGAGAGATCACGATCGACATGACCGGTACGAAGATCATGGGTATCTCGGTGCCGGTCGTGACCAAGGGCGAGAGCCCGCTGCGCACGTCGTTCACGCGAGGTTACGCCATCACCGGCGTGTCCTCCCGCATCGACGAGACGGCGGACAAGTTCGAGCGCATCCTGGACGTCATCATCGAGTATGCCGACATCGAGACGCGCCTCAAGCGTCTCGGCGAGGAGATCCAGAAGACGAACCGGCGAGTCAACGCGCTCGAGCAGGTCACTGTTCCGCAGCTGAAGGAGCAGGTCTCCTATATCCGGCAGGCGCTCGACGAGCGCGCTCGTGAGGACCTGTTCCGGCTCAAGAAGGTCAAGAAGAAGATCGAGCAGAAGAAGGCCGCGCACACCTAGCGTCTGCGTGGTTCAGATACTGTGAGGCGGCGCTGCCTACCGGGGGGTATACAGGCGCCGCCTCACCGCTCGTTCGGGGGCGTCTCGGCTGCGCCCCACATGGCAACGGCCGCCCGAAGGCGGCCGTTCACTTCGTGCGGGATGCGGAGAGGTGCGGTTCGTCATGCGCTGCGCTCGCGGATGATGTCGCCGACGTTCTCGAGGGTCTCGACGGTGTTATGGGGGTTCTCGCGCAGGCCCCGGGCGATCTCGATGATCTGCGTGACGTCCTCGGGGGAGAGTTTGCTGAACTTGAGGTCTTCCCAGTCAGCGCGCTTCTCGTACGCCCACAGCTCCCCGAGCATCCAGTTCAGGTCGTCCAGATCGCGCTGGGTGAACATCGCCCAGTCGATCCTGATGCCCTGGCGGATACGGTCGATCGAGCGCTCCACCGCCTTGGCCTTGCGCATCTGGAACGCCCGCATGCCGATATCTTCATCCCGGACATCAGGTCTGTTGCTGTTCATGGGCCCCACCTCCTGCTGGTATGTTCGCCACCGCTACGGCGAGTTCCTGCCGCGCTCATCGCCGCGCCTGTCCGACTCCGATAGAATGAGCGCGTGCCGGGGCGTCCCGGCCTGGCTGGTGAAAGGACCGGGATGGAGTTCAGCGAGGTCATCGCGAAGCGGAGGAGTGTTCGGCACCTCAATCCCAAGCTGGCTGTCAGCGAGGCGGACGCCCGCGCCCTGCTGGAAGCAGCGGTGGCGGCGCCGACCGCAGGTAACATCCAGCCGTGGCGATTCTTCGTCGTGCGTTCGGCCGAGGCACGGGAGCGCCTCGCAGCCGCGCTGCACCAGCGCTGGGCGGGAGCTGCCCCTCTGGTGATCGTGGTCGCGGTGGATCCGCGGCCGTGCGCCGCACGCTACGGGGACCGCGGCGAGTACCTGTATTCCATCCAGGACACCGCAGCGGCAGTCGAGAACATCCTGCTCGCGGCGGTCGACCGCGGACTCGCGGCCTGCTGGATAGGCGCGTTCGACGAGAAGGCGGTCGGCGATGCCATCGACGCCGTCGCTCCCGTCACGCCGATAGCCGTGCTGCCCATCGGATACTCGGCCGAATCCGCCGGCAGACCGGCGCGCCGCCCGCTCGAAGAAGTGACCACCTGGCTGTAAGGGGCGTGTGTGTCCAGCGAGTCCTCAGAAGGATCCAGCCCGTTCGGCTGCGCGGACCTCGAGGCGCTGAGGCTCCACATCGGCGACTGTCATCGATGCCCGCTCGGCGACACCCGGACGACGCTCGTCTTCGGCATCGGTGATCCACATGCGCGGCTGATGTTCGTGGGCGAGGCGCCGGGGCGCAACGAGGATCTGCGGGGCGAGCCGTTCGTGGGTTCGGCGGGCAAGCTCCTGGACGAGCTTCTGGGCAGCATAGGAATCGATCGCTCCGAGGTGTACATAGCCAACGTCCTCAAGTGCCGGCCACCCGGCAACCGGGACCCGCAGGCCGAGGAGGTCGCGATCTGTACCCCGTTCCTCAACGAGCAGGTCCGGCTGATCGCGCCCGAGGTGATCGCGACGCTCGGTAACCATGCGACGCACCACGTCCTCGGCACGCAGCGTCCTATCTCGGCGCTTCGGGGGCGGCTCTTCCACGTCGACGGCCGTCGCGTGGTGCCGATCTTCCACCCCGCCGCGGCGCTCTACGATCAGAGCAAGCGCGCCGTTCTGTTCGATGACTTCAAGCGGCTTCGCGCGGTCCTCGATGCTTCGACGGCACCACCCGAGGGCGCCGGGGACACCGTTCCGCCCACACTGTTCTAAGAAGGGGCACGGCTTGACTCTCGAGTTCTCCACATATGATCCCGGGGCCACCGTGCGCGCGGGCGCGCTGCTGGGGCCGCTCCTCGTTGCTGGTGACGTGATCGTGCTGGCGGGTGATCTGGGCGCCGGCAAGACGCAGCTCGTGAAGGGCGTCGCGCGGGCACTCGGCGTGGACGAGCCGGTGACGAGTCCGACGTTCAATCTGCTTGCGGTCCACCCCGGCGTGCTCCCGCTGTACCACTTCGATCTCTACCGGCTCGAGCGTGAGGCCGATCTGGAGGATATCGGCTTCTACGAGACGCTTGAGGGTGATGGGGCGTCCTTCATCGAGTGGGGCGATCGGTTCCCTGCGTCGCTGCCTCCTGACAGGCTGCTCGTCGTCGTGCATCGCACCGGTCGCGATGAGCGACGCTTCGAGCTCGTGCCTTCGGGCGCACGCTCCGAACTGCTCGCCGGTGCGTGGCTCGCCGTCGTATCCGCGGACGGGGCGCAGCTGTGAGGCCGTTCCTCGCGTTCGACACCGCTACCGACCATCTGGCGCTGGCCGTGGGCGACCTGGACGCTCCCGGCGTGGTGCTGTCGGCGCGGGACATGCCGGCGCCCCGAGCGGCGAACACGACAGTGCTGCCGATCGCCGGGCAGCTCCTGGCCAGCATCGCGCTTGAGCCGCGGGCGCTTTCGGCGGTCGCGGTCGGCAGAGGGCCCGGCTCGTTCACCGGTGTGCGCATCGGCGTGACCACCGCCAAGGGCCTCGCTCACGGGCTCGGTATCCCGCTGGTCGGCTTCGGCACGCTTGACGCTGTCGCCATCGCCGCACGGGCAGAGGGTCTCGTCGGCGTGCTCGGCGATGCGATGCGCGGGGAGGTCTATCCCGCGCTCTTCCGTGCGCATGCTGGTTTGGCGGCGCGACTCACCCCCGATCGGGTTGCACAGCCGTCTGAGGTTGCCGCCGAGTGGGCGGCGCTCGACGAGCCGATCCTCCTGACCGGCAACGGGCTGACCAAGCACGCCGAGGTCTTCACGGCCGCTCTCGGCGGGCGTGCGACGCTCGCATCCGAGCGCCTGCGCGCACCTGATGGCGCATCGCTCGTGGCAGCCGCCTGGGCGGAGCGCGGCGAGGGCACGCTTTCGGCGATCGCAGGGCTTGGGCCCGTCGCCGCACTCGCCGCCGCACATCCGCAGGTGCTGCTTCCCGTCTACACGCGTCTGTCGGACGCCGAGGAGACCGAGCGCATGCGGGCAGGCCGCGTCGAGGCACTGCCGCCCGGCGGTGTGGCCGGTCCGAGGTGACGGCATGATACGCGAACTGCGGGAGTCCGATCTGCCCCGCGTGCTCGAGATCGAGTGCACGAGTTTCGACGCGGCATGGAGCGAGGGCATGCTTCGCGACGACCTCGCCCGCTCAGATCGAGTGTGGCGCGTCGCCGAGGTCGGCGGGCGGATCGTCGCATTCGGCGGCATCATGGTGATCGCGTCGGAGGCACACGTGATGGACATCGCCGTCGACGGCGATCACCGGCGAGAGGGCTACGCGCGCGAGCTGTTGGTCGCGCTCGTGGCGGAAGCGGCGGCCCGCGGCGCGAAGCGGATGACCCTCGAGGTGAGGGAGTCGAACGCCGAGGCGCTGGCACTCTACGCATCATGCGGCTTCGATGTCGCCGGCAGGCGCACCGGTTACTATCCCGAGACCGCGGAGGATGCGCTCGTGATGTGGTCGCGCCCCATCGGTCCGCAGTCGCATGCGGTCGCGGCGGCTCGGGCGGGCGAGGATCTCATCCTGGCGGTGGAGACCTCATGCGACGAGACCGCCGCATCGGTGATGCGCGGGGGGCGTGAGGAACTCGCCTCGGTCGTGGCCAGCCAGATAGACTTCCACGCGCGCTTCGGCGGCGTCGTGCCGGAGATCGCGTCGCGCAAGCACACCGAGGCGATCGTGGCCGTTGCCGAAGAGGCGCTCGTGAAGGCAGGAGTGGGCTTCGGCGACCTGCATGCGCTCGCGGTGACGCAGGGACCCGGCCTTGTGGGCGCGCTCGTGGTCGGACTCGCGTATGCGAAGGGGCTCGCGCTCGCGACCGGTCTGCCGCTCGTCGGTGTGAACCACCTCGAGGGCCACATCTACGCCGCGCGCCTCCTCGACGCCGAACTGGCACCGCCGTTCGTGGCGCTGCTGGTCTCGGGGGGCCACACGCTCATCGTGCACGTCCCCGCGTGGGGACACTACGAGCTTCTCGGCCGCACGCTGGACGACGCGGCGGGAGAGGCGTTCGACAAGGTCGCCAAGCTGCTGGGCCTCGGCTACCCCGGCGGTCCCGTGATCTCGCGCCTCGCCGAATCGGGTGATGCCGCTGCTATCGCGTTCCCGCGCCCGATGCTGAAGAGCGGCAACCTCGATGTCTCGCTTTCGGGCCTCAAGACCGCCGTCATCCAGTACGTGGAGGCCGAACGCGCCGCCGGGCGTGACCTGAGCCTGCCTGACATCGCAGCGTCGTTCCAGGCCGCCGTGATCGACGTGCAGGTGGCCAAGACGCTGCGCGCGGCCACCGAGCATGCGGTGAAGGCGGTCGTGCTCGCCGGTGGCGTGGCTGCGAATCCCGCACTGCGGGAGGGCCTGCGGGCCGCCCTTGCTACCGAGGGCATCACACTCTCGGTCCCGCCGCTCGGACTGTGTACCGACAACGCCTCGATGATCGCCGCGGCCGCTCACGATCGTCTGGCAGCGGGGCGTGTCCTTGGCCTGAGCGCCGATGCGGTGCCGAACCTTCGGCTCGGAGCGTAGCTGCCGATATCTGAGTGACTGATTGTCAGATTCCATCGGCGCACCCCTTGCATTGCACATGCGCTCGTCCTAGAATCTCTTTCGTTGGCACTCGGCGGTCGAGAGTGCCAACCACATTCAGATACGCGTACTGAGGTATCTGCCGCGGCGCCTGAGGTGTCGCGCGTGTCCGGTGTCAGTCAACCGAAGTAGGAGGGTAGAGCATGAACCTGAAGCCGCTGTTCGACAACGTCGTCGTGAAGCCGGCCAAGGCCGAGGAGCAGACCAAGAGCGGTATCTTCCTCCCCGATACGGCCAAGGAGAAGCCCCAGAAGGGCGAGATCGTAGCTGTGGGCGATGGCCGCTGGGAAGACGAGGGCACCAGGCGCCTGCCGATGGACGTGAAGGTAGGCGACGTCGTCATCTACAAGGAGTGGGGCAAGACCTCGATCAAGGTCGACGGCGAGGAGTTCTTCATCATGTCGCAGAGCGACATCCTCGCGGTCGTGCAGGACTAGTCAGTATCAGTCACCTCACACTCAGAAGGAGGGGAATCACCCGATATGGCAAAGGATATTCGTTTCGATGAAGAGGCCCGCCGCGGTCTCGAAGCCGGCGTCAACAAGCTGGCCAATGCGGTCAAGGTGACCCTCGGCCCCCGTGGCCGTTACGTCGTGCTCGAGAAGAAGTTCGGCGCGCCGACGATCACCAACGACGGCGTGACGATCGCCAAGGAGATCGAGCTCGACGACCCGATCGAGAACATGGGCGCCCAGCTCGTGAAGGAAGTCGCCACCAAGACCAACGATGTCGCCGGTGACGGTACCACCACCGCGACGCTGCTCGCTCAGGTCATCGTGCGTGAGGGCCTCCGCAACGTGGCCGCCGGCGCCAACCCGCTCGCCATCAAGCGCGGCATCGAGAAGGCCGTCGACGCGGTCGTCGATGCTATCAAGAGCCACGCGAAGGAGATCGAGGACAAGGAAGAGATCGCGCACGTCGGCTCGATCTCGGCCGCTGACGAGACCATCGGCAACAAGATCGCCGAGGCGATGGAGGTCGTGGGCAAGGACGGCGTCATCACCGTCGAGGAGAGCCTCACTTTCGGCATCGACATCGACACCGTCGAGGGCATGCAGTTCGACAAGGGCTACATCAACCCGTACATGATCACCGACGCGGACCGCATGGAGGCCGTGCTCGAGGATCCGTACATCCTGATCGTCAGCCAGAAGATCGGCAACATCCAGGATCTCCTGCCGGTGCTCGAGAAGATCATGCAGGCCGGCAAGCAGCTGCTCATCATCGCCGAGGACGTGGAGGGCGAGGCCCTTGCCACGCTCGTGGTGAACAAGCTCCGCGGCACCTTCACCTCCGTGGCCGTCAAGGCTCCGGGCTTCGGCGACCGCCGCAAGCGCATGCTCGAGGACATCGCCATCGTCACCGGTGGCCAGGTCGTTTCCGAGGAGCTCGGTCACAAGCTCGAGAACGTCACGCTCGACATGCTCGGTCGCGCCGACAAGGTGAAGATCACCAAGGACGACACCACGATCATCGACGGCAAGGGTGCCGAAGAGCAGATCAAGGCCCGTATCTCGCAGCTGAAGAACGAGATCGAGAACTCGGACTCCGACTTCGACCGCGAGAAGCTCCAGGAGCGCCTCGCCAAGCTCTCCGGCGGCGTGGCCGTCATCAAGGTGGGCGCGGCTACCGAAGTCGAGCTCAAGGAGAAGAAGCACCGCATCGAGGACGCCCTCCAGGCGACCCGCGCGGCAGTCGAAGAGGGCATCGTCGCCGGCGGCGGCGTGGCGCTTACCGACGCGGCCCCCGCGCTCGACGCGCTGGTGCTCCCCGGTGACGAGCAGATCGGCGTCACCATCATCCGCAAGGCGCTCGACGAGCCGCTGAAGCAGATCGCTGCCAACGCGGGCTTCGAGGGCTCGGTCGTGGTCGAGAAGGTCAAGGCGCTCGCCAAGGGAGAGGGCCTGAACGCCGCCACGGGCGAGTACGGCGACCTCGCGAAGATGGGTGTCATCGATCCGGTGAAGGTCACCCGCACGGCGCTCCAGAACGCGGCGTCGATCGCGGCTTTGATCCTCATCACCGAGACCACCGTCTCCGACATCCCCGTGAAGGACGACGGTGCCGCAGCGGCCATGGCTGGCATGGGCGGCATGGGCGGGATGATGTAATACCCGCGCTGCCAATTAGGCGACGCATTGCGCAGGGCCCCGGCATCCGCCGGGGCCCTGCGTGCACTTCTGGCTCGCGACATCCGGGAGCGGCCTCAACGGCCCGGAGCTGTGGACCTTCACTTCAGTGGGGTTTGTGCCGATAACACGTATAGAGAGTGCTTATCCTTGCATCCACTTCGTGCCTCAGAGGCGTTGACCACTTGAAGACCAGACATCGCATCACCACGTTCGCCGCCATCGGCGCGGTCGTCGTTGTCCTCAGCGTCTTCGCTGTGCTCGCCCCGGTTCGAGAGGGGGGTGAGAGCATCCGCGACGTGCACTTCGAGGCCGCCCTGCTGAGCGAGCAGATGACATCACGCGCGCAGGAAGCGGGCCGCCTCGCCGCGGTCTACGTGATGTCGGGCCGATACGAGGATCAGATCGCCTTCGAAGCGGCAGCCGCGCGGTTCGATCGCGCAACCGCCGACTACGGGAGCGCCCGGGGCTCGATCGGACAAAGCGAGGGCGTCTATACCGAGCGTATCCAGACGGCGTGGACCGACGTGCGTTCCGCGGTCCGGGGACGAACGGCCCGACTCGCCGGCGCGCTCGACCTGATGGCCATACCCCTGGACGGACTCGCCGAGCATGAGCGCGAGGAGGCTGTGGGCGCCATGGACGCGCTCAGCGCCAGCATCGCGCGGGCCCGGGTTGTCATGCTCGCACTGGCGATCGTACTGTTGGCGGTCATCGCCTGGGCCGGGATCTTCGCGTCGCGTTCGATGGCTCACCCCCTGGCGGTCCTGGACGAGGCGGTGCAGCGTCTTGTGGATGGGGAACTGGACCACGAGATTCCGCAGGTGGGCAATGACGAGATCCGCGACCTCGCTGTCGTGTTCGAGAAGATGCGCGTGAACCTTCGCGGCGCGCTGAGCTCCCTGCACGACCGGATCGAGGAGCAGGCCGCGACCAAAGAGGCCATTGCCCAAACCAACGGTGAGCTGCGCGGTCTCCTCGAGAACGCACGGCGCTCCAACAGTGAGATGAATCTCGCCGGGGAGATGGACGAGTTGTTGCAGGCCGACCTCTCATGGTCCGAGGCGTATACCGTCATCGCAAACTACGGCCAACGGCTGTTCGCGGGGTTCCAGGGCGCCCTGTACCTGTTCGACGGGGACAATCGCGTTCTTGCACGTGCAGTGGAGTGGGGCGACGCCGAGCCGCTGGCGGAACGCTACGACCTGGACGAGTGTTGGTCGCTCAGGACCGCGCGCGCCCACTGGACCCGTTTCAACGAGCGGGACCTTCCCTCGTGCGAACACGTACACGCTCCAGGGGCATGCTCGGCATGCGTACCGCTGGTGGCACACGGAGAGCGGCTCGGTACGATCGTACTGGTGGGGCGCGGCGGCTCGGACCCCTGCGGCGAACCCGGCGCGTACGAGCACGTCCGCGCGGTCCTGGCGTCGTTTGCCGGTCGCGTCGCGCTCGCCGTCTCCAACATCCAGCTGCGCGAGACACTGCGGGAGCAGGCCCTGCGTGATGCGCTCACGGGACTGTACAACCGTCGCATCATGGAGGAGGGGCTTGCGCGAGAGATCGCCCGGGCTGCTCGCGAATCCACGCCGCTCGTGGTGGGCTTCGTGGACATCGACCACTTCAAGGACTTCAACGACGCCTACGGTCACGAGGCCGGAGACTACGTGCTCAAGCAGGTGGCGGGGTACCTCAGGGATCATACGAGGGCCGGGGACCTGCTCTCGCGGTATGGCGGCGAGGAGTTTGTGACGGTGTGGCTGGGAGCCGATCTTGCCAGCGCCTTCGCGCGCGCCGAGGGTCTGCGCGAAGGCGTCGAAGCGCTTCACCTGGAGCTCCACGGTGAGTCTCTGGGTGGCGTGACCCTGTCGATAGGCATCGCGCTCCTCGGCGAACACGGCGAGAGCGTGGAGGGGCTGCTTGCGGCAGCCGACTCGGCGCTCTACGGGGCGAAGGGCGACGGGCGCAATCGAGTGGTCGTCGCGTCGGTCCCGTCGCGCGCACTCGAACGTGAGGCCCTGGCGGTCGTCGCCCCCGGGACCGCCGGATCGGGCGCATCGCGCTAGAGCACGTCGAGGGAGCTCAGCATGAACCGCGCGCCGAGGTACAGCAGGAAGACCGCGCATGCACCGATGATGATGCGGTAGGGCTTCTCGGCGAGAAGCTTGCGCCCTCGCGATGTCGCGAAGATGACCAGCCCGTACCAGCTCACGTCGGCGAGTTCGTGACCGATGAAGAATGCGGCCACGCCGAGCGGCCCGATGGCCAGTCCGTCGGCAGCGAGCTTGACGCCGATCGTCGCCCACCACAGGGTCCAGTACGGATTGGCGAGGCTTACCGCGGCACCGGACATCACCGGGCCGAACCGCGGTTCCGGCTGACCGGCCGTCGGGTTTGGACTGATGGTCCCGGCGATTGCGCCTCGCAGCAGCCCCCAGCCCATCCAGACGAGGAAGGCGCCGCCCACCCCGGCGAGCACCCGGGCGACGTGCAGGTTGGTCAGGATCTCCTGCAACCCGAACGCGAAGCCTACGAGCAGGAGCCCCTCCAGCAGCGCGTGCCCCACCAGCATGAGCGCTGCCGATCGCGGTCCTTTCGTGACCGTCCGGGTGATGGTCACCGTGAGGTAGGGGCCCGGCGACATGGCACCGGTGAGTCCGATGAGGAAGGCGCTGCCACCGAGCGCGAGCGCCTGTATGAGGGCATCGCTCATAGTCGGCTGGACCCGTGTCTCAGGTGGCATCTGATGACGTTCTCGCGCGTGGTCATGGTGGTATAGTATCGCAGGCCGCGCGGGCCCTCCGTGCGACGAGAGGAGCTCGTGTGGCGCTTTCCATCGGTATCGTCGGCCTCCCGAATGTGGGGAAGTCCACGCTGTTCACCGCACTCACCCGCAAGCAGGTGGACGCGGCCAACTACCCGTTCGCGACGATCGAGCCCAACGTCGGGCTCGTCCCGGTGCCTGACAGCCGGCTCGACCGGCTGGCCGAGTTGGTGGTCCCCGAGCGTGTCGTCCCCGCGACGGTCGAGTTCGTGGACATCGCAGGTCTGGTGAAGGGCGCGAGTGAAGGGGAGGGCCTGGGCAACCAGTTCCTCGCCAACATCCGGGAGACCGATGCGATCGCCGAGGTCGTGCGCTACTTCCGGGATCCCAACGTGATCCACGTCGAGGGCAAGGTCGATCCCGCCGGCGACGTCGAGACCATCAAGACCGAACTGGTTCTCGCCGATCTCGGCACGCTCGAGCGCGCGCTGCCGCGGCTCGAGAAGGACGCGAAGCGTGACGCGTGGCTCGGCCGCAAGCTCGAGGTCGCCCGAAGGCTGAACACCTGGATGGAGCAGGGGCATCGCGCCCGCACCATGGAGATGACCGATGAGGAGCGCGCCTCGGTGCGCGACCTCCATCTGCTCACCATGAAACCGATGCTCTACGTCGCCAACGTCGACGAGGCTGACATCGGTGCATCGCTCGCCCAGATCGACGGGATCGCACCGGTGCCCATCTGCGCCAAGATCGAGTCCGAGATGGCCGAACTCGAAGCCGAGGACCTTCAGGAGTACCTCGAGATGGAGGGCCTGACCGAGCCTGGGCTGAACGCGCTCATCCGTGAGGCGTATCGCCTCCTCGGCCTGCAGTCGTTCTTCACCGCGGGCGTGCAGGAGGTCCGTGCGTGGACGGTGCGCGTGGGCGCGAAGGCGCCCGAGGCGGCGGGGGTCATCCACACCGACTTCGAGCGTGGGTTCATCAAGGCCGAGGTCATCTCCTACGCCGACTACGACGCGCTCGGTAGCGAGGCTGCGGCAAAGGCCGCGGGAAAGCTCCGCATCGAGGGTAAGGAGTACGTCATGGCAGACGGCGACGTCTGCCATTTCCGGTTCAACGTCTAGCGGCGCTACCGGATCGTCTTCTCGATCATGTGCTCCGTGACCGTGGGGAGCGAACCCGTGTTGCCCACCATCGCCACGTGGTAGATGCGGGGATAGACGTTCTCGAGCCACTCCCGGATGTATGGAGACAGGACGCTTCCGTTGATCGGCAGGGCGACGCTGCCGGACCGGGCAGCGAGCGCCGCCGCGATGATCCCATCGGTCGGGACATCGGGGTTGTAGGGCAGGAGCGCGAGCGGACCCGTGGGGTTCGTCGTCTGCATGACGCTCACGGCGGTCCGGTACGCGTCACCGCCGCCGATGCGCGTGCGGTTCGGCAGTTCGCGCGAGACCGAGTCCGAGACCGCGCCCACCGAGATCGCGGCCGTGATGTTCTCCTCGTGCGCGGCCAGGAACGCTTCGGCTTCGGGCGGCAGCGAGCCGTCCGGTCTGGTGAGGATGAGGGCCGCACCGCGTGAGGCCGCGATGGTCGAGGCGCACAGCGAGTCGGTCAGCCGAGCGGCGTTCGCGAAGACCACGGTCATCGGCACATCGGTGGCGACGATCGATTCGCACAGCAGTGGCGCAACGGCCGCCGACTCGCTTCCGGCCACGCGCATGACGGCGCTCGTGTCTATCCCGGCTGCGGTGGCAGCCTGCTCGAGGAATGCGTCCGGCAGCATCTTTGGCGAACCGAGCGCGATGATGCGCGAAGGGTTCAGCCGCGCGATCTCGGCGGCCGTCTCGGCGGAGACGCCGGTGAGGTCCGCATACAGGATCGGTGCATCGAGGCCCGTCAACCCTAGCGGGGCCGCAAGCGCACTCACGGGGTCGGCGACTGACGAGAGCAGTATGGTCGACGCCCCCGACGGGGAGTTCGCCCGCGATGCCGACACCGCGGTGCCCGAGGCCGTCGCGCCGGCGACGCGCCCGTACAGCGGGTGGAACGGGTTCGTTGCCATCCATCGGTTCACGCCGTTGACGACGCCCGTGACGTAGCGGCTCCGCCAGGCGGGGTTCGCAATCCACGCACCTTCGGTGGGATTGCTCATGAAACCGGTCTCGAGCAGCAGGGCAGGCATGTTCGCCCACTTGGTGACGTAGAAGCTCGTCACGCCGGCGCCGCGGTTCCGCTGACCTGTCTGCTCCAGCACGGCGCCCTGCACATACTGCCCGAGGGCCTGCCCGGGCCGGTCGTTCGATGACGCCCAGTTCTCGGTCCCGTTGGCGGCGGCCGAAGACGAGCCGTTGCAGTGGACCGAGATGAACATGTCCGCGCCGAGCCTGTTGGCGATGTTCGCACGCGCCTGCAGATCGTCGCGCGGCACGCCGTCGCTGTACCAGACGACACCGTCGGGTGCGTACACCCAACGACTCTCGGTATCGACCCAGTGCCAGGTGGGTATGTCGGCCGCGCCCACCGCCACATCCGACGTCCGCGTGAACGCCACCCGGTAGCCCGCGCCCTGCAGTCGTGCGCCCAGTTCGAGTGCGAACAACAGGTTGCCCGCCTTCTCGGTGAGCGAGCCGTAGCTTGCGTGGTTGTAGGGGCCGCCGTGACCGGCGTCGATCACCACAAGAGGGGCTGCATGGGCCGGAGAGGCGAGCAAGAGGGCGCCAAGACACACCGTCACCGCAAGCGCGAGCGCTGCCCGGTGCGGCGCGTCCAGAGGGATTCGAGTGCTGCGACGAGACTTCATCTTCGTGCTCCCTGGCGCGGGTCTACAGCCGATTGTACCGCAGCGCAGGATGGTTTGACCCTCCTGGTGCGCTGGCGTAGCATGAACAGACCACGCACTGACCGAACAACCTCTTCGCCGCAGCATCTTTCGGACCAGGCACCCCGCGTTGTGGCGCGGCCCTGGTCCTTCGCGTACCGAGGGGCAGTGTATGACGCAGGATCGTAGGGCGCGAATCGACCGGGAGGAATCAGCGCTTATGGAAATCGAGATCGGACGTGGCAAGACCGCGCGACAGGCATACGGGTTCGACGACATCGCGATCGTACCAAGTCGCCGGACGCGTGACCTGCGGGATGTGAGTATCGACTGGGAGTTCTCGTTCAAGGGTCGCGACTACGCGTTCCCCCTACCGGTGCTCGCGTCGGCCATGGACGGTGTCGTCGACCCGGGGTTCGCGATCACTCTCGGCAAGCTGGGCGGTCTCGCGGTGCTCAACCTCGAGGGTATCCAGACCCGCTACGCCGACCCGGGTCCGCAGCTCGATGCCATCGCGTCGTTCTCGCGTGAAGAGGCAACGCGCAAGATGCAGGAGATCTACGCGGTGGAAGACGTGAAGGCCGATCTCGTGAAGCAGCGGGTGCAGGAGATCAAGGCGGGCGGCGTGCTGGCAGCCGCGTCGCTCACCCCGCAGAACGTCGAGAAGTTCATCGGTCCCGCGCTCGAAGGCGGGCTCGATATCCTCATCATCCAGGGCACGGTGGTCTCGGCCGAGCACGTCTCCAGCTTCGACAAGCCGCTCGACCTGAACGCGTTCATCGCCAGCCTCGACATCCCTGTGATCGTCGGCGGCTGCTGCAGCTACCAGGGCGCCCTGCACCTCATGCGCACGGGTGCCGTAGGCGTCCTTGTGGGCGTCGGTCCCGGCCACGCGTGCACGTCACGCCGTGTCCTCGGTATCGGCGTTCCGCAGTGCACCGCGGTCGCCGATGCGGCTGCCGCGCGTATGCGTCACCTGGACGAGACCGGGATCTACTGCCACGTCATCGCTGACGGCGGTATGCGCACCGGCGGCGACCTGGCCAAGGCCATCGCATGCGGCGCTGACAGCGTGATGATCGGCTCGCCGCTAGCGGCGGCCGCCGAGGCGCCCGGCCGCGGATATCACTGGGGCATGGCGACCTTCCATCCCGACCTGCCGCGCGGCACGCGCGTCTTCGCCGGTCAGAAGGGCTCGCTCGCCGATGTGCTCGTCGGCCCCGCCCACGAGAACGACGGCACCTTGAACCTGTGCGGCGGTCTGCGGACCTCGATGGCCACCTGCGGTTACGAGAATCTCAAGGCCTTCCAGAAGGCCGAGGTCATGGTCGCACCCGCGCTGCAGACGGAGGGCAAGATCCTCCAGAACGCACAGGGCGTCGGCATGGGCCGGTAGGGGACGGGCGTGACCGACTATCACGGCGACCAGCCCACGGTCTTCGTCCTGGATTTCGGGGCGCAGTATGCTCAGCTCATCGCGCGCCGCGTGCGCGAGGCACGGGTGTACTCGGAGATCGTCCCGCACGACATCACGGCTGAAGAGATCGAGCGTCGCCGGCCGGCGGCGCTCGTATTGTCCGGTGGCCCGGCGAGCGTGTACGCGCCCGGCGCGCCGAAGATGGACACGCGCATCTACGACCTCGGCGTGCCGATCCTGGGCTTCTGCTACGGCATGCAGCTCATGGCGCTCGATCTCGGCGGGGACGTGCCGCACACCGATATCGGCGAGTACGGTTTCGCCGAGCTGACCGTCATGGAGCCTGAGTGCCGGCTGCTCGACGGTGTGCCCGACACGTCGCAGTGCTGGATGAGCCATCGGGACAGCGTGGGAACGCCGCCGGAGGGCTTTCTGGTGACCGCCCGGACCGCCATCACGCCGGTAGCGGCGATGGAGGACGCGTCCCGCGGCCTGTTCGCCACACAGTTCCACCCCGAGGTGGCGCACACCGAGTTCGGCCAGCAGATCATCAGGCACTTCCTGCACGAGATCGCCGGCATCCCTCCCGTGTGGACGATGCTGAACATCATCGATGAGACCGTTGCGCGCGTGCGCGAGCAGGTGGGGACCGACCGCGTCATCTGCGGCCTGTCCGGGGGCGTGGACTCGAGCGTCGTTGCCGCGCTGCTGCACCGCGCGATCGGCAGCCAGCTCACCTGCGTGTTCGTGGACCACGGTATGATGCGTCTCAACGAGGCCGAGCAGGTCGTGCGCACGTTCCGCGACCAGTTCCACATCGACCTGGTGCACGTGGACGCCGAGGAGCGCTACCTCTCGCTGCTCGCGGGCGTGACCGACCCCGAACAGAAGCGCCGGATCATCGGCGAGGAGTTCTGGCAGGTCTTCTTCGAGGAGGCCACCACGCTCGAGGGTGTGAAGTGGCTCGCGCAGGGCACGCTGTATCCCGACGTCATCGAGAGCGGCAACAAGACCGCGGCCAAGATCAAGAGCCACCACAACCTCATCCCGTTCCCCGAAGGCGTCCACTTCGACCTGATCGAGCCGTTGAAGGCGCTCTTCAAAGACGAGGTTCGTGCGGTCGGTTCGGAGTTGGGTCTTCCTGACGAGATCGTGCACCGGCAGCCGTTCCCCGGTCCGGGACTCGCGGTCAGGATCATCGGCGACATCACGCACGAGAAGCTCGAGACGCTCCGCTGCGCCGACGCGATCGTGCGCGAGGAGATCGCAGAGTGGGATACGGGCCGCAGCGTCTGGCAGTACTTCGCGGTGCTTCCCGACATCCGCAGCGTCGGCGTGATGGGCGACGAGCGCACGTACGGGAACCCGATCATCATCCGCGCCGTATCCTCGGCCGATGCCATGACCGCCGACTGGGCACGGCTGCCTCACGAACTGCTCGCGAAGATGAGCAATCGCATCATCAACGAGGTCGAAGGCATCAACCGGGTGGCGTACGACATCACGAGCAAGCCGCCGGGCACGATAGAGTGGGAGTAGGGAACATATCTGCATACCTGAGCGCCCGGCGACCGGCGCTTCGTGTACCTGCAGGAAGTCGTGAGGAGTGCATGATGACCGACCAGCTGTCAGCCGAGGCCGCGGAGCAGATCGCTGCACACCGTGCCCGCATCGATGAGATCGACTGCGAGCTCGTGCACCTGCTGAACGAGCGTGCCTCGGAGTCACTCGCCATCAGAACCCTGAAGCCGCAGGTCCACTGGGGACTGTACGACCCGAAGCGCGAGGAGGAGATCTTCGCGAACCTGGCCAAGTGCAACAAGGGGCCGCTGTACGCCGAGAACCTGCGCGAGATCTACGAGGCTGTCCTTCACGTGATGAAGGAGATGCGCGGATGAGCGCCGCCGAGACAGCCGCTATCGGCTCGATCGTCCGGGATGGCGACGTCACCATCATCGCCGGTCCCTGCTCGGTCGAGACCCGCGCGCAGATGGACGAGGTGGGCGCCGAGCTCAAGGCACTCGGGATCCGGGTGATGCGCGGCGGCGCGTACAAGCCACGTAGCAGCCCGCACTCGTTCCAGGGCCTCGAAGAGGAGGGTCTGAAGATCCTCCGCGAGACGGCCGACAAGTACGGTCTGCTCTTCGTCACCGAGGTCACGGACTCCGCCCACGCCGAACTGGTTGATGCGTACGCGGACGTTCTCCAGATAGGCACGCGCAACATGGCCAACTTCAGCCTGCTGAAGAAGATCGGCCAGATCACCGCCGAGAGTCATAAACCGGTGGTCTTCAAGCGCGGGATGGCGGCCACGATCCAGGAGTGGCTGCAGGCGAGTGAGTACATCACGACGCTCGGCAACGAGAACGTGATCCTGTGCGAGCGTGGTATCCGCACCTTTGAGACCGCCTATCGCTTCACGCTCGACATCACAGCCGTGCCGGTGGTCAAGAGTCTTTCGCTCCTCCCGGTCATCGTGGACGTGTCGCATCCGTCCGGACGTGCCGATCTCGTTCCCGCGATCTCTCGTGCGGCGGTCGCAGTGGGCGCGGACGGGATCATGGTGGAGGTGCACCCGAACCCGCGCGAAGCGCTCTGTGACGGGCCTCAGTCGCTCGATCTCCCGGGTCTGCGGGCGCTCGTGGCCGAGCTTCAGCCGGTCGCCCGGGCAGTGGGAAGAACCGTCGGCTGACGCACGCCGCTCGTCGGGAGAGCCATTAGGGAACCTTGAGAGTCATGAAGATTGCTGTCAGAATGGCCATAAGGCGGCAACTCGGCCAGGCATCTGCTGCAAGTACTCCCGCCCGTATGGCGTCGTCACGGAGGTAGGGCTCATGCCCAACACGTCGCTCACAGGGATATGCATGCACTGCGGTTCAGTCGGCGCCGAGCGCATCGGGTACTGCGACGAGTGCGGCACCGCCGTGTGCGAGAGGTGCGGCAACACGCAGATCTCCCTGAGCGATCGCAAGGTCATGCACGACAGCTGCCTGCGGGACCACGCCGACAAGCACTTCTCGATGATCAAGTTCGTGAAGTAGCGCGTCCGCGCTTCATTCTCTGGCGCCCGGCAGTTACACTGTGACCCCATGACTTTCACTCCGGACGACCTCAATCCGGCGCAACGCGACGCCGTCACCACCACCGAAGGACCACTGCTCGTGCTTGCCGGCGCGGGCAGCGGTAAGACGCGCGTGCTCACGTATCGCATCGCTCACCTCGTGCGCGACAAGGGTGTGTCGCCCGCCGAGATCCTCGCGATCACCTTCACCAACAAGGCCGCACAGGAGATGCGGGAGCGCCTGACGACCCTGATCGGGCCCGCGACCCGCGCCATGTGGGTGATGACGTTCCATGCGTTCTGCGGGCGGCTGCTCCGTGCCGACGGGGGGCGCCTGGGCTTCTCCCGGTGCTTCACGATCTACGACGCGGATGACAGTCGGCGGTTGCTCACGAGTGTCGCGGCCGAGTTCGACATCGACCCGAAACAGCACCCCATCAAGGGCATCGCTTCGCGCATCTCCACCGCGAAGAACGACCTCGTGAGCCCCGCGGTCTACGAGGAGCGCGCCGCGATGCCGCCGGAGAAGATCACGGCGAAGGTGTACCGACGCTATCAGCAGCGCCTGGCCGAGGCCAACGCGATGGACTTCGACGACCTGCTCGTCAATGCCGAGCGCTTGCTGCGCGAGAACCCCGACATCCTTGACTTCTACCAGGACCGCTTCCGCTACGTGCTGGTCGACGAGTACCAGGACACGAACAAGGCCCAGTACGAGATCGTGAACCGGCTAGCCTCGCGTGACCGCAACCTGATGGTGGTGGGCGACGACGACCAGTCGATCTACTCTTGGCGCGGCGCGGACATCACCAACATCCTCGAATTCGAGCGCGACTACCCGGACGCGACCGTGATCCGCCTGGAGCAGAACTACCGTTCCACCGAGACCATCCTCGCCGCCGCTAACGCGGTCGTCGCGAACAACCGGGGCCGTAAGCCGAAGACACTGTGGACCGCGATCGCGGGCGGGGAAGCCATCGTTCGCTATACCGCCACCGATGAGCGGGACGAGGCGCGCTTTGCCGCCGATGAGATCGAGCGGTTGCTCCGTGACGAGCACCGCTCGTACGCGGACTTCGCGGTGTTCTATCGGACGAACGCCCAGTCACGCATCATCGAGGATACCTTCCTGCGTGCGGGGGTGCCGTATCGCCTGGTGGGTGGTACCCGCTTCTTCGAGCGCGCGGAGATCCGGGACGTCATGGCGTGGCTGCGCGCTACCGTGAACCCCACCGACGTCCAGTCGCTCGTGCGCGTGCTCGAGAAGCGGCAAGGTATCGGTAAGACCACCATCGACACGCTGCGGGCGCACGCCATCGCCGAGGGCATCTCGCTAGCGGACGCGGTCGCGCGTGCAGCTGACGAGGGCTGGCTGGCAACGGCGCCCGCGCGCAAGGTCGCCGCGCTCGCCGGGGACCTTGCCGCCGCACGCGCGGTGGCCGGTGAGTCACTACGGGAGAGTGTCGAGGAGATCGTGCGCCTCGCCGGGCTGCTCTCGGCGCTTGCGTCTGAGGGCACCCACGAGGCGGTCGGGCGTGCCGAGAACATACAGGAGTTCTTCGGCGTGGTGGACGAGTACGACCAGCAGCACGAGGAGCCGGAGACCCGGACACTCGAGGCGTTCCTCGAGTGGGTGGCGCTGCGAAGCGACCTCGACGAGATCGAGGAGGGCGACCGTGCGGTGACCATGATGACGATCCACTCGGCCAAGGGGCTCGAGTTCCCGGTCGTCTTCATGCTCGGCATGGAAGACGCGCTCTTCCCGCACGCCAGCTCGATGTTCGATGCTGCCGGGCTCGAAGAGGAGCGCCGTCTGTGCTACGTGGGCATCACAAGGGCGCGCGAGCGGCTATACCTCACGCATGCGGCCATGCGCCAGCTCTTCGGCTCCACGCAGTACAACCAGCCGAGCATGTTCATCTCGGAGATCCCCGAGGAGCACGTACGGCAGGAAGGGGTCGGGTCGGCCGGCTTCGGGACGTCGGCTCCCGGA
>JBASOJ010000010.1:0-6748 GCA_049658145.1 Coriobacteriia bacterium | reverse complement strand
GCTCCTGGGTGCGCTGCTCTCCTTCGCGGTCGCCCGCACCGCGCTCGCGCCGCTCGCGCGTGTGGCGGCTACCGCCGACCTCGTCACGCAGGCGCGGCTCACCGAGCGCATCGACTACGATGGCCCGGACGACGAGGTGGGCACGATGGTGCGCGCCTTGAACGGGATGCTCGAGCGCCTCGAGGGTGCCTTCGGAGAGCAACGCCAGTTCGTGGCGGACGCCTCGCACGAGCTCCGCACGCCGCTCGCGATCATCCGCGGGCACATCGAGCTGCTGGAGCGTGCCGAGGCACTGCCCGGGTCGTGCGCCGAGCCGCTCGCCGTGCTTCGCGAGGAGACGCGCCGGATGCAGCATATGGTCGACGACCTCCTCGTGCTCGCGCGCCTGGACGATCGCTCGCAGACGCGGGCCTTCCAGCCGCTTGACGTGGACGTGCTGCTCTCCGAGGTGGCATCTCGCGCCCGCGGACTCGGCGCCACCCGCGTCACCCGCACGGCACCCGCGAACGTGTGGGTCTCCGGTGATCCCGACCTGCTCGAGCAGGCGCTCATGAACCTCGTCACCAACGCGATGGCCGCTGCGGGGCCGGACGGGCGCATCACCATCACTGCAAGCGCGACTGGCACCGGCGTCCGGATCTCCGTGGCCGACGATGGCCCTGGCTTCGATCCGGACGACCTCGCGCGGGTGTTCGACCGCTTCTACCGCGCGCCCGGACCGCGCTCGGGTGAGACCGGCGGAAGCGGACTGGGGCTGGCCATCACAAGGCGCCTGGTGGAGGTCCACGGCGGATCGGTGAGTGCCGCGAATGTTCCCGGCGGCGGTGCCGAGGTGTCGCTCGAGCTGCCTCGCATCGAGCCCGGATAGCGCGCGGGAAGCCGCGGCCGGCTGCGAGGCCCTACCCCGCCCTGCCGAGGGTGCGCGTGTCGCCGTCGCGTTTGGTGATTCCCTGAGAGTCGAAGTACTCCAGCAGCGGCAGGATGTACTTGCGGCTCGAGCCGGTGAGATCGCGCGCATCCTTCGCGAGGATCGTGCCGTGCTCCTTCAGGTAGCCCACGATCTGCTCGCGCGCCTTCGCGACAGCCTCCGCATCGAAGTGCAGATCCGGGCCGAGCCGCAGGAGCGTACCCTCGGCGGCAAGCTTGCCGAGCACCTTGCGTGCGAGGCCGGCATCCACGCCTGCCTCTGCAGCAAGCTCCGCGGTGGTGGCCGGCGCGAGCGCCTGCGCCTGCAACAGCGCGAGCAGCTTCCCGCTCGCTTCCCCCTCGGCGGCGATCGCTGTGGAAGCCGCCTTCGGGTGGCGCGCCTCGCCGCCGGCGAGCACGACGTTGCCCACTTCCACCGCGAAGCCGAGCAGGGCGTCGAAGACCTTCGGCTCGAGGCGGCGGTCCACGCGGTCTCGCAGCGCCGCGATGCCGAGACCGGTGGCCTTCGGGTTCGCTTCGTGGAACGCGAGCAGCTCACGCTCGATCTCGGCGAGCAGGTGCCCCTGCGCGTCCCAGGTGAGGTAATAGGTGTCGCCACCCACGCTGAGCCGCTCGAGTTTGGCGCGGTTGAGGTCGTCTGCCACCTGCGCGCGGGGCACGCCGAGTGCCGCGGCCACCTGCGCGGAGGTCATCGGCAGCGCTCGACTGGCGAGCAGGCCGAGCGCGGCGCCGGAGAGGTCGTGCGCGAGGAGCGCGCTCAGGAGCTCGCGCTCGTGAGGCTTGAGCGTGGTGCGCCGCGGGGGCAGCGCGTCGAGCACCACGCCACCGCCGATCGTCCACATCGGCGAGTACGAGCGGATGATGAAGCGGTCGTCGTAGCGCGGCGACAACGGCTCCTCGAGGCGCAGCTGTGCGAGCGAGCTCTCGCCCGGCTGCAGGCGCTCAGCGCCCATCAGCAGCACACGGCCGAGCACCTCGCGCGTGCCGTGGTGCACGTGCACGCGCGTGCCGGTCTCGAACGGCTTCTCCTCGCTCGCGAGGTAGCTGACACGCGCGTCGAAGCGGTCGGTCACGGTGAGCGTGCCGGGCTCGGCCACGATGTCGCCACGCGAGATCTCGTCGGTGTCGAGCCCTGCGATGTTGAGCGCCACGCGGTTGCCGGCCACCGCCTTCTCGGCGGAGATGCCGTGCATCTGCACGCTGCGGATGCGCCCGCGCTTGCCCGAGGGCATGAGCTCCACCTGGTCGTCGCGCTTCGCGGTGCCGCTCCAGAGCGTGCCGGTGACCACCGTGCCAGCACCGGCGATGGTGAACACGCGGTCCACCGGCAGCCGGAGCGGCAGATTCGACTGGCGACTCTCGGCCTCGGCGGCCACCTCATCGAGCGTGGTGAGCAGCTCGGGCAGTCCTGCACCGCTGCGTGCGGAGACCGGCACGATCGGTGCGCCGTCGATCGAGGTGCCGCGCAGCAACTCGGCCACCTCGCCCTCCACCAGTTCAAGCCAGTCGGGCTCGGCGAGGTCCGCTTTCGTGATCGCCACCACGCCGCGCGGGATGCCGAGCAGGTCGATGATCGCGAGGTGCTCGCGCGTCTGCGGCATGATCCCATCGTCGGCCGCCACTACGAGGAGCACCACGTCGATGCCGGTGGCGCCCGCCACCATCTGGCGCACGAACCGCTCGTGTCCGGGCACGTCCACCACGCCCATCGTGCGCCCGCTCGGCAATTCAAGCTGCGCGAATCCGAGCTCGATGGTGATGCCGCGCTCCTTCTCCTCCGCCAGGCGGTCCGGGTCGGTGCCGGTGAGCGCTTTGACGAGAGTGGACTTGCCGTGGTCGATGTGGCCGGCGGTACCCAAGACGAGCGAGGGGGTGCTCACTGCTCATGCTCCTGTTCCATCACGATCCGGGTGACGTCGGCCACAACGGCCCGGGCCACGTGCAAGGCAGTCTCCGCATCGTGCTCGGTCGGCTCGGCCCAGTCGCCAGGGTACCGCGAGCTGACCCACTGTGCGCTGATTCTGACGAGCATCTCATCGGTGACGTGCGGAGCGATCTCCGCTTCCGCGCGACACTGCAGCTCTCGCAGGTCGTGCACCCGGGGAACCGCACCCGGGCCGTAGGCCAGCGCGGCTTTGATGGCCTTCTCTGCAGCCTGCTGAGCATAGGCGCAGACATCGCCGGGATCGAACGCTCCGAGTGCGCTCATGGCCGATGCCTTCTCCAGGTCGCGCACGGCTCGCGCAAGCCACTCAACCGATTCCGATGTCTCAGACGGGGCGGTCATACAGCGTCACCCCCGTCTCGGCAGCATCCCTGATGACCGAGATCCGCCGTGTCTTGGCACGCTCGAGCCCCTGCTGGTCGGTCGGCACCACATCGACTCCGCGACCCACGCCGCCGATCGCGCACCGGAGCGCGACAGCGTCCTCCACTGGGTCCTTCACCTCCGGCAGGACTACGAGCAGGTCGATGTCGCTGTCCCACTGTGCGGTTCCATTCGCCTGCGAGCCGAAGAGCACTATTCTGATCGGGTCGAAGCCAGTCACGATGGCCTCCACAGAATCCCCGAGCGCACTGGCCACGTGGGGGTCCAGATTCGGGATGGTCGCCGACCGCGCCTCGTACTGCGCACGCGGGTCAGCGGCCAGCATGCCTTCGAGCAGTGCGGCGAACGGGTGGTCTTCGGCGAGGGTCACCTGCCGCCTGCCTGACTCATCGATGGCCGAGGCGACGAGCCCCAGGTCCTCGAGGCGCTCGAGTTCGCGTTGCACGGACGCCACGCTGCCACCCGCTGCTCGGACGAGCGCACGCAGGTGCATCCGCCGATCGTCGGCGATCAGTAGCGCCGCGATGATCCGCGCGCGCACTTTGGAGCCAAGCAGTTCGGCCAACATCGTGTACCTCATTGGGGTACGGTCGTGCGTACCCAGATATGGTACACCGCCCCGCTGACAGCGACAAGCCGCTAGCGAGCGGCCGCCAACAGCGCCGTGACGACCTCGGGCTCCTCGTCCTCGCGCAGGGTGCGCGGGTCGAGCAGTAGGCGGCCGTCTTTGATCCGGGCGATCACGTGCGGCTCGCCGAGGCGCAGGCGCTGCTCGAGTGCGGTCGCGCTCCCCGAGCGGGGCGTCACCGCCACCACCGTGGTGGGGATGTCCTCCATGGGCAGCGCGCCCCCACCGGCTCGCGAGACGTCGGGTGCGGTGGTGACCTCGCAGAGGTCACCCACTCCGGACCGGACCGCCGCGGCAAGGGCCTCAGCGCGCTTCTTCGCTTCGTCGGCGGTCATCGTGAGCATGCGGAGCGTGGGGACCTCGGCGAACAGGTGCGCCTCGTCGAGGTAGAGACGCAGCGTGACCTCAAGCGCGGCGAGCGTCATCTTGTCGAGCCGCACGCACCGCGCGAGCGGATGCTTCTTGAGCTTCGCGATGACCTCGCGCTTGCCCGCGAGGATGCCCGCCTGCGGTCCGCCGAGCAGCTTGTCGCCGCTTGCGCTCACGAGATCCACGCCCGCGGCGATGGCCGCGCCGATCGTGGGCTCGCCCGGCAGTCCATACTTCGCGAGGTCGATGAGCACGCCCGAGCCCTGGTCCTCGAACACCGGGATGCCGTGTTCGGCGCCGAGCGCCACCAGGTCGGCGACCGGTACCTCCTCGGTGAAGCCCACCACGCGGTAGTTGCTGGAGTGGACCTTGAGGATGAGTCCGGTGCGCGGGGTGATGGCGTTCTCGTAGTCGCGGAGGTGCGTCTTGTTGGTGGTGCCCACCTCGACCATCTTCGCCCCGCTCTCGCGCATGATGTCCGGGATCCGGAAGCTGCCGCCGATCTCCACGAGCTGCCCACGGCTCACGATCGCTTCCTTGCGCCGCGCGAGCGCAGCGATGCCGAGTAGCACGGCCGAGGCGTTGTTGTTCACGGCCATCGCGGCTTCGGCGCCGGTGAGACGGCAGATGAGCTCCTCCACGTGCACGTGCCGGCTGCCACGCTCGCCGCTTGCCACGTCGTACTCGAGTGTGGAGTAGCCGCGCGCCACCTCGGCCACCGCCTCCACCGCCACATCCGCCAGAGGCGACCGGCCGAGATTGGTGTGCACCACGATGCCGGTGGCATTGATCACGCGCCTGAGCGAACGACGTGCGCCTTCGGCCAGCCGGGTGGCCGACTCGGCGAGCATGTCGTCGAGCGAGAACGTGGTGACGGTGCCGGCGCGCAGGCCGAGCCTCGCGGCGTCGATGGCGTCTCGCAGAGCCTCGAGCGTGAGCTCGCGGCCATAGGTGCCGACGAGCGCCGCGACATCCTCGCGCTTGAGGAGCTCGTCGATCTTGGGGAGCGTGCGCAGCAGCGACTTGGTATCCATACCGGCCATTCTAGCCGAGTGGCAGCTCCGGCGGCAGGAGATCGGTAGTGCACGCACTCACCGGTCGCCACAATCGCGAGTGCAGTCCTCGGTCGCTCCGGTATAGTCGTCACAGCACCGCCCACATGCGGAGGAGGCGACGTGTCGTCAGGTAACGGGGGATTCTGCACCGCGTGCGGGACGCGATTCACAGGCGACGAGCGGTTCTGCACGAAGTGCGGGGCGCCACGAGAACACGTTCCCGCCGCAGCAGGGCGGCCTTCGGCGCCCGTGCAGCAGGTCGTCGATGCCGCACAGACCGCTCGCCAGACGTACGGTACCGTCGCGCAGGTGGCGGGCGTTGCCGGGATGGCCGCCGGACTCCCCTGGCAGACGATCGTGGCCGGCGAGACGCCGGACCTCCGGAGCATGCTCTCGCGCGTGGCAATGCCCGGCGCCCGGACCTTCGTCCAGCGCTCGCTCAAGAAGCCCGGGCTCTCGATGGCCGCGACCGCCGCGCTCGACCTGCTCGTCGCAGGGATCTCGGGAGGCGCTGGTGCGCTCGCGGGCGCGCTTCCGCGGGCCATCGGCGGCGGGGTGACCGCGTTGCTGTCGCTCGTCACGGGCACAAGGGGCGGCGCGCTCAGAAGCATCACCGGCGTCGTCTCACTCGTGACCGCGCTCGTTCAGGTGGTGTCGCTGGGCGTCACGCTCATCGGCGGCGTCCGCAGCGGGATGCCATTCCTCTCGATGCTCTCGATGGCGGTTGCCACGGCCTCGGCGCTGACGATGGCCATCAAGACGGCCTCGGTGGCATTGAGGAGGCGGTCGCGATGAAGCGCCTCTGCCGCAGTCAGGCTCTCACGCGCCGCATCGGTGCGTGGATCATCCTCGTTTCGCTCGCATCGCTACTCGTGCTGCCGGCTATCGCACTCGCGGCCGACACGCTTGTGACCGATTACAACATCCCGGGCTTCTGGACGGTCAGCAGCAACGACGAAGACTCGTTTTCCGTGAGCGGCGAGTACGGCGGGATCGACGACTGGGGCGGCACGGCCGACATCTACGTGAAGACCAAGACCCCCGAGAACCTGTACACCGGCCAGCCGGAGGAGAACTGCTTCACCTCATTTGAGGACTTCGCTGCGCGCTCCGGCGGATCAGTGACGCTGTACACCAGCGCGGACCAGGTCGCCGTGCAGGTGGACTACGTGTGGACGGGAGCACAGAAGACGACCCTCGGCGGGCTTGAGGCATGGTCGAACATCGGCGTGTTCAAGGAGTACGCCGACCCCGACGCCGGCAACTACAGCAACTGGTTCCAGACCGCGTACCAGTACTGGATCCCCACCGACGACGGCGGCATCTACGTCTCCGGTGGCGGCTACATCGCAAGCGACGAGTCCGAGGCCAACTTCAACGCCATGACGAACGACATCGAGTCCGTGCTCGCGTCGCTGCGCTTCAACGCCTCGGGCACGA
>JBASOJ010000009.1:0-3085 GCA_049658145.1 Coriobacteriia bacterium | reverse complement strand
CCGTGACACCGAGGGCGGGACGGCGCCCGGGCGCGTGGCCGCGCAGCTTCTCGCGGCAGGCGACGGGCTTGCGCACGACGAGGCGTGGCTGGACGAGCGCATCGGGGACCGGTAGTGCCGCAGACGTACATCACGCTCGTCGAGCCGACCGATGCGGCCGGCATCGCGATGGTGCGTACGCTGCTCGAGGAGTACCTGGCATGGCTCGGCCCACTGGTGTGTGGCAGCACACTGCCTGCCGAGATCGCCTCGCTCCCGCTCCCGTACGGACGTCCCACGGGTGCGCTGCTGCTCGCGCGTGACGACAGCGGGGCCGCGGTCGGGTGCGTCGGCATCCGCGAGTATGACGCCGAAGTCTGCGAGATCAAGCGCCTGTACGTACACAAAGACGTGCGCAGGCAGGGCATCGCGCGGTCGCTCGTGCGCGCCGCGATCGACCAGGCCCGCGCCATGGGTTACGCCGAGATGCTCCTCACGACGCTTCCTGACGAGATGCCCGGCGTGGTGACGCTCTACCGCTCGCTCGGATTCGAGGACGCCGAGGAGTTCCGTCACCACGGCGGAAAGCCTGCCGATGGCGTCTATCTGACGTACATGGGTCGCTGCCTCTGAACGCTCCCGTGCGCTCAGGTATCATCGGATGCGATACCGCACCCTATCTTCCGGAGCTGCCCGATGCCCGCGTACGACAACGCCGCCATCGCCGTCGCACTCGATGACTTCGGCGACCTGCTCGAGATCGCGGGAGCAGACCGTTACCGGTTCCTGAGCTATCACAAGGCCGCACACGCGGTCCGCGCGTGGGATGAAGACATCATGGCGACGGCTCTTGCGGGCCGTCTGACGGAGATACCCGGCATCGGCGCCAAGATCGCCGCGACGATCGAGTCGCTGCTCAAGTCCGGTGTGTTCCCGGGGATGGACGAGATCGCCGCGATCGTGCCCGCCTCGGTCATCGAGCTGACACGGGTCCAGGGCCTGGGGCCCAAGAAGGCCAAGGTGCTCTTCGACGAGCTCGCGATAGCCTCGATCGATGACCTCGAGGAGGCGATCGCCGAGGGGCGTCTCGCGGGTCTTCCGGGTTTCGGTGAGAAGACTATCGAGAACATCGTCCGCGGGATCGACCGCTACCGGTCGCTCTCGGAGCGCATCCTGCTCGCCGACGCACTGCCGCTCGCCGAGAAGCTCGCCGACGAGCTGAGGACGCTCCCTGGTGTCGTTGCGGCGCACCACGCGGGCAGTATCCGGCGCATGCGGGAGACGGTGGGGGACATCGATGTGCTGGTGGCCGCAGACGATGCCTTCGTGGTGATGGGCGCCGTCCGCGACCTACCCATCGTCACGGACGTGCTCGCAAGCGGTGAGGCGAAGACGAGCGTGATGACGACATCGGGCCGTCAGGTGGATGTCCGGGTGGTCGAGCCAGAGTGCTGGGGGGCCGCGCTGCAGTACTTCACCGGATCGACGGAGCACAACGTCCGCCTGCGCGAGATCGCGAAGTCGCGCGGACTGAAGGTGAGTGAGTACGGGGTCTTCCGGATTGCGGATGGCGAGCGGCTCGCCAGCGCCTCGGAGGCGGAGGTCTATGCCGCGCTCGGCATGACGGTGATGCCGCCGGAGGTTCGCGAGAACGCGGGAGAGATCGAACTCGCGCTCAAGGGCCGCATCCCGGAGTTGGTCGGTATCGAGGACATCCGCGGCGACCTCCACTCGCACACGGTGGCAACCGACGGCCGCTCGACGCTCGAGCAGAACAGGGCGCGCGGCGCCGAACTCGGCTACGAGTACCTCGGCTGCAGCGACCACGCCTATGATCTGCGGATGGTCGGCGGACTCGATCTCGCACAGCTGGAGGAGCAGTCGGCGCGGATCGATGAGCTGAACGCGCTCGATGATGGCGGACCGGTGCTGCTCAAAGCGATCGAGCTGAACATCGACGATGAGGGCGGCGTCGACTATCCGCCCGAGGTGCTCGCGCGATTTGACTACTGCATCGCCTCGCTTCACCACGGCTTCAGCCAGCCCCGGGAGCAGGCCACCCGGCGTCTGCTCGTGGCGATGGAGAATCCATACGTCGACATGATCGGTCATCCCACGGGCCGGCTCCTCGGTCGTCGCGACCCGTTCGACCTGGACATGGAGGCCGTCATAGCGAAAGCGGCCGAGACCGGTACCGTGCTCGAACTGAATGCGCATCCGGAGCGCCTCGATCTCAACGATGTCTACCTCCGCATGGCGCGGAAGGCAGGAGTGCGCATCGCAATCGACACCGATGCCCACGAGGCGCGGCAGTTCGGTCACATCCGGTGGGGTGTCGCGACCGCGCGACGGGGCTGGATGGCCCCTGCCGATGTGGTGAACACGGCGCCGCTCGACCTACTGCTCTCCGGAATGAAGCGGGGGCGCGCATGAGTCTCGCGCCGCGGCTACCGGTCTCCTTCTTCGAGCGTTCCGCCGGGACGGTCGCGCGGGAGCTCCTCGGCAAGGTCCTCGTGAGCACCGTTGACGGTGTGCGCACCGCAGGCGTGATCGTGGAGACCGAGGCGTACCTCGGTTCGGATGATCCCGGGTCGCATGCGGCGACGAAGGGCATCACACCGCGCAATCAGGTGATGTACGGTCCTCCCGCGCACGCATACGTGTACTTCACCTACGGCAGTCACCACATGCTGAACCTTGTGACGGGACCGACCGGTGTGGCCGGCGCGGTGCTCGTGCGCGCGGTCGAGCCGATCACGGGACTCGAGGTGATGATTGCCCGTCGGCGCGGCCGGACAGGCGTGGAGTTGACGAACGGCCCCGGCAAGGTCGCCGAGGCACTCGGCGTCGATCTGCGCCACAACGGGATCGCGCTCGGCGTCGAGGTGGCCGTACATGATGCTCCGGGGTTGCCCGATGAGGCAGTCGCAATGAGCGGGCGTATCGGCCTCTCGGCGGGCCACGAGATGCCGCTCCGCTACTACGTGGCGGGGAATAGCTACGTCTCCCGGCGTCAACCCGGCCCCCGGCTGCCGCGACGCCCGGCAGAGGCAGCGGAGCGGGCTCGGCGGTCGTAGCGGGCGACCAGAAACGCCCCGGTCATGAC
>JBASOJ010000008.1:0-29964 GCA_049658145.1 Coriobacteriia bacterium | reverse complement strand
GATGAGGCGAACGGATGCGAGGAGAGGATAAGCGCAACGGGCAGGGCGCAGGGCGCTCAGGAGGTCGACGGACGGCCCTGCCAGACTAAGCGCAAGACCATTTGCACTAACTCTGGCAATTCAGGGTCGTGCGGTCGTTACCGAACGCCATTTGCATTCGGCGCGACAGCGGGTACAATATGCGAGCGTTCGGGCCGTTAGCTCAGCTGGTAGAGCAGGGGACTCTTAATCCCAAGGTCATAGGTTCGATCCCTATACGGCCCACCAATACACCAGCGAACGGACCCCGGCGGCTGAAGCCGCCGGGGTCCGTTGCCGTTTAGATCGCGTTTAAGGGCGGCTACACCCCTCGGGCTACTCTCGGTGTCGGCGGCACTCATGGCCCGGCCGGTGTCCCTCTCACTGCTCCGGCTCGTGGTTCCGCGAATCGACCCGATCGGAAGGGGGAGCGCATGCGCGGGTGTAGGGGGATTCGGTCTGTCCGCTGGAGTCGAACGCCGAGTGGTCGGGGGATGGGAGCACCTCCGCCGATTCGGCGTCGCGCGGTCGTCTCGGTGGTGCTGATGCTGCTCATTGTGGCCGCTTCGCCAGCTCACGCGGCGGTACCGGTGAATGTGTATCGCTTCTACAACACATCGAACGGAGCCCATTTCTACACCGCCAGCGACGCGGAGCGAGTCAATCTGTGGACCCGCCTCTCGAACATCTACCGGTACGAAGGTGTCGTATGGACCGTCGACTATGCGTCACCTGCGGCGAACCAGGGGCTCCATCGCTTCTACAACCTGGTGAACGGCTCGCATTTCTACACGGCCAGCGAAGCGGAGAAGAACAGCGTGATGGTGTCCTTGTCCTCGGTCTACCGCTACGAGGGAGTGGCCTACAACGTGAGCGCAGTCCCGGCCGCGGGTGCGATCCCGGTGTACCGCTTCTACCACCGTAACCTGGGCTCGCACTTCTACACCGCCAGTGCGACTGAGCGGGACCAGGTCATCGTCAACCTGTCCTCGGTCTACAGCTACGAGGGTCCGGCCTTCTACGTCCCCGCCGCGAGCCAGGCGGGTTACGACTACGGGGCGGCGGTGACCTACGCGGAGCGCTGGTCGTCGAACACCTCCAAGCCGCGCAACCCGGCGTACGACGCCCCGAAGAACGACTGCTGCAACTTCGTGAGCCAGTCGCTCCACGACGCCTCTGGCGGGAAGAAGACGTTCGACTACACCGGCGCCACCGAGGCGCTACAGTGGTGGACGAAGAAGACGTGGCTCGGGTGGGACTCGACCATGAGCTGGGTGAACTGCAGCTTCTCGTACAACTACATGATGGAGAACCCGTCGGGGGTCTACCTCGCTACCTGGGACTGGAACTCTGCAACGAGTTCCCCGGTGCCACCCTCGTATACGCCTCAAGGCTTCCTCGGTGATCTCCTCTACTACGATTGGGAGGGCAACGGCAGCAAGGATCACGCCGGGATTCGTGTCGGTGCCGGCAGGGATCCGGTGACCGGTCTCAGTGGCGACCTCACAGATCAGCACACCGAGGACCGCCACCACTCGATCTGGCACTTGCTCCCGTATAACGAGGACTGGCGGACGACGCGGATCACGATGGTCCGCCCACTGTAGGAGGGTATGAAGATGAACCTCACTCGATACAGGCCCACGCTTCCTGCGATGATCGCATCCACCGTACTTGTCGTCGGGCTGATCGCCGTTCTGGCGACCACGATGGGCGCGAAGGACAAGCAGCAGATGCGTGACGAGCAGGAGATCCAAGACGTTGTCATCAAGGCTTTCGAACTCACGCACGGAGGCTCCACGATGCTACCTGAGCCGTACCGTAGCGAGCCGACCACAGATGTCCCCTCGGACGTGAGCAGCATGCTGCATGAGGGCGTGATCGCGAGCCTAAGTGAGGTGTACAGTGACCAATCACCGATTCTCAAGAACCGCATCGAGCTCATGCAGAGGGAGATCGATCGGCAGGGACCGAACGGCTATCGGGACCTGGGCGGCGGGATGCGCTGGATCCGCAACGTCACCATTCAGGTGAACGGCGACACTGCGGTCTTCGAGGCGGACATCAGGGGGTGGGGGCGGTTCATCATGGAGGGCAAGACCTTCACGCCGGAGAACACCGCGCACGAGCGGTACACACTGGTTCGCGAAGACGGGACGTGGAAGATCACCGACCACGAACTGACCTTCCTGCCGGGTGAGGGGCCGTAGAACGATCCCTGTGTGGTCCACTATACGTACTCCTCAGACGACCGGTCCTTCGGGGCCGGTCGTCTGCCGTCGCGGACCCGTTTAGTTCCGGTTAAGGTCGTGGTGAACCCCGCGGGGTATGACTGTCTCGTCGGCACGGCAGCCATCCGATGTCTCTCCGCGAGATTCGGCGTCTGTGTCGACGTTATGTCGGGGAACGATCAGGGGGGGATGCACATGGAGGTGCGGATAACACGGCGTGCGCTCGTTATGCGCGTGTCGCTGGCGGTCGTGGCGGCGGGGGCGATGCTTGCCGGATCGTATGCGTTGCTGGGGTCGGGCGATCACTTCGCGATAGGCGGGTCGGACGGGAAGACTGATGACGGGCCGGCCACCGTCTCCACGGTGGCGACGGGCACCGTGGTCACGCGAATCGAGAACCAGGCAGACCTGCCGTCGGGCGTCATGGTGATTACGGTTCCACTCGGCACCAACTTCGAGTCTCCGGGTTCGCTCTACGGCACGAACGCGAAGAAGCCCGTCCAGCTCGGGCCGAAGAACGTGAGAGGGATGACGCAGGACGCGTTCAGCGGGCAGGCGGGCATCCTCCTGCCGGACGGTGAGCACGTGCTCTACCACTTCTGGGAGACGCTCGCGAGCTTTCCCACCGAGGCCCCGGGCGACCCGGTCGTGCCCGATGGTACGCACCTGAACACCCCGTCGATCAGGCTGCTTGATCTCGCGAGCGGCGATGACGAGCTGGTGCTCTCGGGCGCCCGTTCCATCGCGTGGCGGTCGGACGGCATGTACGCCTACACGACCGGGGTCGATGCCGACTACCGCTATAACGTGACCTACATGCGACGGGTGATCGTCCAGCAGGGGCTCGATGGGTCGCCGGTCACCTGGACGTCGGATGCAGACCAGTACACCGTGCAGCAGTGGGCCGACGGAGCCCTCTTCGTCTGGCGGGAGGCGCTTGGCGGAGCCAGGGACCTACTGGCGTTCACTGGCCCGGATACGTTCACCCGGATCGTTCCGGAAGGCCACATGTTCCTCTGCACCAGCCCCGATGGCACCCGGATCCTCACACAGTCAGGTGGCTTCTCGGGCGAGAGCGAGCCGTTCGTGTTGCACGAGATCGAGTGGCGTACCGGAACGGAGATCACGAGCGTCTCGCTTGACGGCGTGCTCGACCCGGCCACCGGCGAGCAGGTCCTGCCGGCACTCAACGCTGCCTGGGAAGTGGATCGGATTGCGGTCGGTCTATACCCGGCGGATCTCGCGATGCTCTCTGCGGCCGGTGACGCGCTCACACTGCAGGATGTCGTGACATTCAGCCACCCGAGCCTCAAGGCCGGCGCGCCCCAGGCGATCGCGCTCGACGAGACGGGGGACCGGGTGTTCGTCATCGGACGAGAAGGTTCGCGGGAGGTCGAGCTCGAGCGCACGGCGATCATCACGTACGACCTGGAGTCGGGCGAGTGCAGCCGTTGGATCGCACCCGGCACCGCCGTCACGAAGTTCGTATTCAATCCGAGTCGGCCCCGGTAGGAGTGGGTGTCATGTCAGCATCGATCGTGAGGAGGATCCTGCCCCGGATCGTCTGTGTTCTAGCTCTGGTACTACTGGCCGCCGCATCGTCTCCGGCGACGGCGAGCGCGACAACCTACTACGGCTGGTTCGACTACGCACGCAACGGCTCGAACACCAACGGGCTTCTGGCGTGGGGTTACGTGGTGAACGACATGCCGCCGATCCATGCGACGTACTGGCGAGCGGGGTCAGGACTGCGTCCGGATGACGGCACCGGCGGCTGGCTGCCTGCGGGCTTCTACTCGGTGCGCGGTCACTGGGACAACTACAACGGCACCCGGATCTGGGGCCGGGTCTGGTATCTGTCCGACAAGCGGGGCACGAGCGGTGACCTTCGCACGGGCCTGTTCGTCCATACCGAGGAGACGATGTACAACGGCCAGTACAACCCCACCGCCGGTGACGACCCGAAGTGCTGGGAGGGGGACATCGACTACCGGTCGGAGGGATGCATCAAACTGGCGTACCCCGAGGACATCGACCGTGCGCACTGGTTCTGGAACTACCGTGGCGGCACGACAGCGCATGGCAGCGGTTGGCCCTACCCGATGGCCACGCGGCTGTACGTACACTGAGGTCGCGCGATCCGTCGGGCGATCCGCGCGACGGGCGTCCTCAGGACGCATGGTCTGACATTCGCTTTAGCAAAGGCCGGAGGCGTGCTACGCTTCCGGCCTTTGCTATCATATACGGATGCTCTCGAAGGGCGGGCGTGGCGGAACTGGCAGACGCGCCGGGTTTAGGTCCCGGTGGGGAAACTCGTGGAGGTTCGAGTCCTCTCGCCCGCACCATTGACCGAACGAATCGGGCGTTCAGCGCCCGTGACGAACATCACTGCTCATGAGGAGGACACTTGCAGACGAGCGTTGAACGTCTTGAAGACGACCGGGTCAAGATCACGGTCACGGTACCGGCAGCCGACGTGGACGCGGCGATCGCCAACTCCTACGCGGTTATCGGTAAGAAGCTGCGCATACCCGGCTTCCGCCCCGGCAAGGCGCCGCGTCCGGTGATCGACATGCACGTCGGCCGCGAGGCCGTGCTCGCCGAGGCACAGGAGGACGTCGTATCCGACTCCTACGGTCGCGCTATCTCGCAGGAGAACGTGCGGACGCTGGGCCAGCCCGACGTCGGCGAGCTCGCGATGATCGAGGAGGGTGCGGACTACACGTATTCGGCCGAGGTGTCCCTGCGGCCGGAGCTCACCCTCTCGGCGACAGAGTCCTTCGAAGTCACCGTTCCCTCGCGGGTGTCGTCAGACCGTGAGGTTGATGCTCAGATCGAGTACACGCGCGAGCGCTTCGCCACGCTGGAGGCGGTAGATCAGGCGGTGGGCGAGAACGATTTCGCACTGATCTCATTCGTCGGCACGGTTGACGGAGAGGCGTACGAGGGCAACACCGTCGACAAGTACCTTTACGAACTCGGCCGTGGGATGATGCCCGCCGAGTTCGACGCCGCGATCATCGGCGCCGCGCCCGGAAGTTCGGCCGTCGCCGAGTTCGTAATCCCCGAGACCAGCTCGAACGAGGAGTTCGTCGGCAAGCAGGCGCGTTTCGAGATCGACGTGCATGAGGTCAAGACGAAGGTCCTTCCCGCCCTCGACGACGAGTTCGCGGCGAGCGCCGGAGGCTTCGACTCGATGGACGAGTACCGCGCCGATGTGCGCAAGGGGCTCGACGACGCGAAGGAAGCCGCACACATGCGGGAGATCGAGACTGCGGCGCTTCGTGCGCTCATCGAGCGCCTCGAGGGCGACGTGCCTGAAGAGATGATCGAGAGCCGCGCGAATTCCATGCTGCGCGAGTTCTTCGAGACGCTCGAGGGACGCGGCATCTCGGTTCAGGAGTACCTCCAGATGACCGGCGTGACTCCGGAGCAGATGCAGAACGACCTCAGGGTGCAGGCCGACCAGCGTGTTCGCGAGGAGCTCGCCTTGGAGGCGCTCTTCCGCGCCCAGAAGATCGAGATCACCGATACCGATGTCGATGACGCGGTCCGTGAGATCGCCGGCGGGGACGAGACGGCGGCGGCGACACTCCGCGAGAACCTCGCGGCTAACGGCGCGCTGCCGATAGTGCACGAGCAGATCATGCACAGGAAAGCGCTCAAGTGGCTGATTGATTCGGTTGCCGTAGTGGAAGAGGAGCAGTCATGAGCAACGAACCCAAGGCGCTCGTCCCGATCGTCGTCGAGCAGACATCGCGCGGCGAGCGGAGCTTCGATATCTTCTCCCGGCTGCTCAACGAGCGCATCGTCTTTCTCGGGACGGAGATCGATGACATCAGCGCCAACCTCGTGATCGCGCAGCTCCTGCACCTTGAGAGCGAGGACCCGGGCAAAGACATCAGTCTGTACATCAACTCCCCCGGAGGCTCCGTCACCTCGGCGCTCGCCATATACGACACGATGCAGTACATCCGCTCAGACGTGTCCACGATCTGCATCGGGCAGTGCGCGTCTGCCGCTGCGGTGCTGCTCGCGTCAGGTGAGGCCGGCAAGCGTTTCGCGCTGCCGAACAGCCGGGTGCTCATCCACCAGCCGTGGGGAGGCACGCAGGGCCAGGTCACCGATATCGAGATTCAGGCCAAGGAGATGCTGCGCATCCGGGAAGCCCTCGACCTCATCATGTCGCGTCACACGGGTCAGACCGTGGAGAAGATCCATACGGACACCGAGCGGGACAACATCATGACGGCCGAGGAAGCGAAGAAGTACGGCATCATCGACGCGGTCTTTGAGAAGCGCGCTGCAACGAAAGAGGGCTGATAGCCAGTCATGGATCGTCACGACGACAACAAGCGGCTGGTCTGCTCCTTCTGCGGCAAGCCGCAGCATCAGGTCCGTAAGCTCGTCGCGGGCCCGAATGTCTACATCTGCGATGAGTGCATCGACCTGTGCTGCGACATCGTCGACGAGGAGCCGACGGAGCCCGTCGCCAAGGTTCCTGAAGAGGATCTGCCGACGCCGAAGGAGATCCTGGCGGCGCTCGATGACTACGTGGTGGGCCAGGACCTGGCGAAGAAGACCCTGTCCGTCGCCGTCTATAACCACTACAAGCGCATGCGCTGTGCGGCAGATGGCGGCAGCGACGCTGTTGAGATCGCCAAGAGCAACATCATGCTCCTTGGGCCCACGGGCTGCGGCAAGACGCTTCTTGCCCAGACGCTCGCCCGCATCCTGAAGGTGCCGTTCGCGATCGCCGATGCCACCACGCTCACCGAGGCCGGGTACGTCGGCGAGGACGTCGAGAACATCCTGCTCAAACTCATCACGGCTGCGGACTTCGACATCCCGCGCGCCGAGGTCGGCATCATCTATATCGACGAGATCGACAAGATCGCGCGCAAGGCCGAGAACCTCTCGATCACCCGCGACGTGTCGGGCGAGGGTGTGCAGCAGGCGCTGCTCAAGATCGTCGAGGGCACCGAGGCCTCAGTGCCGCCCCAGGGCGGGAGGAAGCACCCGCAGCAGGAGCTCATCAAGATCGATACGACCAATGTGCTGTTCATCCTCGGTGGCGCGTTCGTCGGTCTTGAGAAGATCGTCGCGGACCGCATAGGCAAGAAGGGCGTCGGCTTCGGCGCAGAGATCCACGAGGCCGACCAGCACGACACCGGCGTCCTGCTCGCCCAGGTGCTCCCCGAGGATCTGCACAAGTTCGGTCTCATCCCCGAGTTCATCGGCCGCATCCCGGTCACCGCCCACGTTGAAGAGCTCGACGAAGATGAACTCGTGCGCATCCTGACCGAGCCGAAGAACGCCCTCGTACGGCAGTACCGGCGGTTGTTCGAGATGGAAGGCGTGGATCTCGTCTTCACGCCCGAGGCGCTCACGGAAGTCGCCGTTCAGGCCATCTCGCGGCAGACCGGTGCGCGGGGCCTGCGCTCGATCCTCGAGACGCTCCTGCTGGACACCATGTACGAGCTTCCCAGCCGGGAGGATGTGGAGCGCGTGACGATCACCGAGGAGGTCGTTCGCGGCGCAGTGCCGCCCATGCTCACGCTACGTGCGGCGGCGGCGGATGCGAGCGCATAGCGCACCCACGGTCGATCCACGCATGACGAGGGCCCCGCATATGCGGGGCCCTCGTTTCATCGCTTGTGGCGTGGGCTACCGGTTGCCGAGGATCTCGTCCGCTCGTTCGATCTGACTCGGGTAGAGGTCCTTCGGTACAGCTTCGCGTCCCTGGACGCGGAAGACCATGTGCCGCGCGCAGAGTGTGTTGCTGCCTCTGCAGTAGCGGTCCTTGATGATGCTGGACATCGACGGCATATCAGCCATCTGATCGTTGAAGAACAGGCAGGTGTCGCTGAGTTCGCAGTCAGCCATTCTTGCTGCCACCGCCTTCCAGGGCAGGCCGCCTCGTGCTTTCATTCACATTATTGCCCATCTTGGCGCGGATGCGGCGCATGAACGCGCGAAATGTGGCAGGCGGCGGGATTCCTGCGACGGACGCGCTGAGCTGTGGGCCCGGTTTGTCGTAGAATCCAGATTCAACCTGATTCGAAAGGATGTCACGTAGCCCATGACCGAGATGCCGACGGCGTACGACCCTGACACAGTTGAGGGCCGGATCTTCGGCCGCTGGTCCGAGGGCGGCTACTTTGCTCAGGCACCGGAAGGTGATAGGCCGTTCACCGTGGTGATCCCGCCGCCAAATGTCACCGGTTCCCTTCACATGGGGCACGCGCTGAACAACACGATCCAGGACGTGGTCATCCGCCGCTCGCGGATGTCAGGCCGACCCACCAGATGGGTCGTCGGCACCGATCACGCCGGCATCGCCACGCAGAACAAGGTGGAACAGAAGCTCGCGGCCCAGGGGCTCTCGCGCCACGATGTCGGTCGCGAGCGATTCATCGAGATGTGCTGGGAGTGGCGCGAAGAACACGGCAGCATCATCATCGAGCAACTGAAGCGCATGGGGTGCAGCTGCGACTACGCGGACGAGCATTTCACCATGGATGAGCCATACCAGCGCGCGGTGCGCACGGTCTTCGTCGACTGGTTCGAGAAGGGCCTGATCTACCGGGGAGAGCGCATCATCAACTGGTGTCCACGGTGTTCGACCGCCCTTTCGGACATCGAAGTGGAGCACGAGGAACTTGACAGCCACCTGTGGCACATCCGCTATCCGCTGAAGGAGCCGGTGGGCGACCGCGACCACGTCGTCGTGGCCACCACGCGCCCCGAGACGATGCTGGGCGACACTTGCGTGGCAGTGCATCCTGACGATGATCGGTATCGCGCCGTCGTGGGGGCCACGATCGTACTGCCATTGCTCGGCAGGGAGATCCCGATCGTGGCGGACGAATACGTCGACCCGACCTTCGGCACGGGTGCGGTCAAGGTCACGCCGGCGCACGACCCGAACGACTTCGACATCGCCGAACGGCACGACAGCCCCAAGCTGAACATCCTGAACGCGGACGCGACGATCACCGCCGACGGCGGGCCGTACGTGGGCCTGGATCGCTACGAGGCGCGTGAGCGCGTGATCGCGGACCTCGAGGCCGCAGGGCTGCTCGTGCGCATCGACGACCATGTGCACGCGGTCGGTCACTGCTATCGCTGTCATACCGTCGTCGAGCCGTGGCTCTCAGACCAGTGGTTCGTCGACATGAAGCCGCTCGCAGCTCCGGCGATCGATGTCGTGCGCGAGGACAGGGTGGTCTTCCATCCGCGACGGTGGGAGAACGTCTACTTCCACTGGATGGAGAACATCCGGGACTGGTGCATCTCGCGTCAGTTGTGGTGGGGACACCGCATCCCCGTGTTCTACTGCGATGCGTGCGGCTTCCAGGGCGCGAGCATGGAGGATCTCACCGCGTGCCCGACGTGCGGCGGCACGGTGCGCCAGGACGAGGATGTCCTCGACACGTGGTTCAGCTCGCAGTTGTGGCCGTTCGCGACGCTCGGTTGGCCGGACAAGACGCCGGAGCTCGACTTCTTCTATCCCACCACCGTGCTCTCGACCGCACGCGACATCCTGTTCCTGTGGGTGGCTCGCATGATCATGAGCGGTCTCTACTTCGTCGGCGACGTGCCGTATAGCGACGTGATCATCCACCCCACCGTCTTCAACGCCGAGGGCAAGCGTATGAGCAAGTCACTCGGCACGGGGGTGGACCCGCTCGACCTCATGGCGCACTACGGGGCGGACGGCATGCGCTTCGGCCTCATGCTGCAGGTCACCGGCAACCAGGACATCAAGTTCGCCGAGGACAAGCTCGCGAGCAGTCGCAACTTCGCGAACAAGATCTGGAACGCGAGCCGCTTCGTGCTGATGAACGCGGGTGAGGACTTCCGGGCGCAGCCGCCCAAGATCGAGACGGTGGCAGACGCGTGGATCCTCTCGCGGCTGGCCGATCTTGCGGCACGCGTCGACGAGGGTCTGCTCACGTACGAGTTCGGCGAGACAGCCCGCGCCCTCTACGACTTCTTCTGGAACGAGTTCTGCGACTGGTACATCGAGCTTGCCAAGCCGCGACTGGCCGCGGGAGGCGCCACCCGTCAGACCGTGCTCGACAATCTCGTGTTCGTGCTTGATCACGCGTTGCGCCTGCTGCATCCGATGATGCCGTTCGTGACCGAGGAGATATGGGGCCGCCTCCCGCTCGCGGAGGCCGATCGCGCGGAAGCACTGATGGTCGCGGCCTGGCCCGAGCCGGCCTCACTCGAGCACTTCCGCAACGAGGACGCCGAGCGCTCGGTGGGCCGCCTCGTGGAACTCGTCGTCGGTGTGCGCGCGGTTCGTGCCCGGTACGGCATCTCGCCGAAGCAGGGTCTCCGCGTCGAGTTCAAGACGACAGGCGACGCTGACAACACCTGGATCTCCCAGGAGTTCGGGCACATGAAGTCGCTCGCCGGCGTGGAGACGTTCGATGCGGGCATCGACATGCCCAAGCCGGCGCACGCGGCGGTCTTCGTAGCGGGCGACATGACCGTCTTCGTTCCGCTCGAGGGCCTGGTGGACTTCGGTGCCGAGCGGCAGCGCATCGCAGCAGAACTGGCGAAGGCGCAGGAGGACCTGTCGCGGCTCACGAAGAAGCTCGCGAACGAGGGCTTCCTGGCCAAGGCAGCTCCGGAGATCATCGAGAAGGACCGGACCAAGGCGGCCGAACTCGGCGCGATGGTGGCGAAGCTCACCGGGCAGCTCAGTGAACTGGCCGACTGACGTGGGCTCCGCGACGCCCACGTACGAACAGGCGATCGCGCGACTGGCTCAGTCGCTGAGGTTCGGCATCAACCCGTCGCTCGAAGGGATCCGCGTCCTCACGCAGGCGCTCGGATCGCCGCAGAAGTCGTTCCGCTGCATCCAGGTGACCGGAACGAACGGCAAGACGTCGGTGGTCCGCATGATCGCAGCGGCACTGGCTGCGCTGGACCGTTCGGTGGGGGCCTACACCAGCCCCCACCTCATCTCGTACACGGAACGTTTCGAGATCGACGGCGCACCGGTGACGGGGGAGGAGTTCGCCCGTATCCTCGGTGAGGTGTTCGCCGCGGCCGACGCTCTCGGCAGGGAGTTCACGGAGTTCGAACTCCTGACCGCGGCGGCGTTGTGCTTGTTCAGGGACCGACGCGTCGAATGGGCGGTGCTGGAGGTCGGGATGGGTGGCAGGTGGGACGCCACCAGCGTCGTTGATCCGGTGGTCGCCGTCATCACCGGCGTCGGACTCGATCACACCGATCGGCTCGGCGCCACTCGCGAGGAGATCGCCATCGACAAGTCCCACATCATCAAGCACGGGTCGTTCACGGTCATCGGGCCCGGATGCGAGGGCGTGGAGCACATCTTCGAGCAGCGTGCGATCCAGATGTTGAGCCCGTTCGTCTTCCGGGTGGGCGTCGGGCCCGAGCCCCACATCACGTGGGAGATCGTGCGGCGCCCCCGGACTCCCGGTGGCACACTCACGGTTGACGTTCACGTCCACGGCGTGCAAACGCGCCGGGCGAGGCTGCGGGCGCCCTCGTACCAGGCGCCGAACGTCGCCACGGCCATGGCGGCGATCGGTGCGGCGTTGTGGGACGCGGGCCACATCGATGCTGCCGACAAGGTGGCCAAGACGATGTCCTTTCCCGGCCGGTTCGAGCTGCTCCGCAAGAATCCGCCGCTGGTCATCGACGGCGCCCACAATCCGCAGGCCGCCGGGATGCTCGCCACCGCGATCACCGAGGCGTTCGGCGACGAGCCGCCCGTGATCGTGCTGGCGGTCCTCGCCGACAAGGACGTCGAGGGGATCGTGCGCGAGCTCGCACCCGTGGCCCGCTCCTTCGTGGCGTCCGAGAATGATTCACCTCGTTGCATGCCCGCCGATACGCTCGCCGATGTCGTGGAGACGGTGACCGGCGTACGGCCGATCGCCGATCCGGACATCGCCAGCGCACTCATCGTCGCCGGACGTGCCGGGGCGGGCGTGGTCGTCACCGGGAGCCTGTACACGGCCGGTGCCGTGCGTGCGCTGTACGTCTCGTAGGTGTACCGCCGCCGTCTTCTGCTAGAATCCCGATAGCCTCTACGACACCGCTTGTACTCACGGGGGCATCAGGCGGCGTGATGATATTCCCGGAAGGGGACGGAATGGACGACTTGTTCGGCGAGATACTCGATCCGATCCTCAACAGCCCTGCGGTGAGTCTCGCGACGAACCTGTGTCTGCTGTTCTTCGTGGTGTTCTCGGTGGCGCTCATCTTCTGGACGTGGCGTGATGCCGAGCGCCGTAGCGCGATGTCCTGGTTCTGGGCGCTCGTCGTGTTGCTGTTCAACGTCTTCGGCTGGATGATCTACATGGTGGTCCGCCCACCGGAGTATGCCGAGGATGCGCGTGAGCGCGAACTCGAGATCAGGTCGCGCGAGGCCGAGCTTGCCCGCGAGGCGGCCACGTGCCCGGCGTGTTTCAAGCCCGTCGAGCCCGACTTCCTCATCTGCCCGTCGTGCATGAAGAAGCTCCGCAAGGAGTGCGTCAGCTGTGACCGGGCGCTCAAGCTCGACTGGCAGGTCTGCCCGTACTGCAAGACGAAGCAGTGACCGGGCGCCCGCGCGAGCGGGCATCGGGTTCCTGAAAGGACGCGTTCACCATGCCTGAGATCTCCGTCGTGCTGCCGGATGGCAGCTCAATCGCCGTACCCGAAGGCGCCACGGTGCTCGACGTCGCCGGGAGGATCGGCGCGCGTCTGGCGGCTGCGGCACTTGCCGGTCGGATCGACGGACGGGCCGTGGATCTGAGCGCGGTGGTCCACGATGATGCACGCATCGAGATCGTCACCGAGCGCGACGGCGCTGCGCTCGACCTGCTCCGCCACTCGGCGGCGCACGTGATGGCCGAGGCCGTGAAGCAGCTGTTCCCGCTCGCGAGATTCGGCATCGGTCCGGCCATCGAGGACGGTTTCTACTACGACGTCGAGATCGACCGCACGTTCACGCCCGAGGACCTGGGAGCCATCGAGGAGCGCATGCGGGCGATCGTGGCCGAGGAGCAGCCGTTCGAGCGCATGGTGCTGGATAAGCTCGAGGCCGAGCGTGTCTTCGATGGGCAGCCGTACAAGCTGGAACTGATCGCGGATCTCCCGGACACCGAGGAGCTCTCGGCGTACACCTCGGGCATCTTCACCGATCTGTGCCGGGGACCGCACGTGCCGCACACGGGTTGGATCAAGGCGTTCAAGCTGATGAAGGTCGCTGGTGCGTACTGGCGCGGCGATTCGACACGCCCGATGCTCCAGCGCATCTACGGTACCGCGTGGTTCAGCGAGAAGGACCTGCAGACCTATCTCACGCGCCTCGAAGAGGCCGAGAAGCGCGACCACCGCAAGCTCGGCCGCGAACTCGACCTCTTCCACTTCGATGATCTCGCCGGTAGCGGTCTTGTGCTCTACCACCCGAAGGGTGCTCGCGTGTTCCACGAACTGGTCGAGTGGCTCTCCGCCGACCTGTACGAGCGTGGCTACGTGGAGGTGCGCACCCCGCACATCTATAACGCCGACGTGTGGAAGACGAGTGGCCACTGGGATTTCTACCGCGAGAACATGTACGGCTTCCAGATCGACGAGGGCGAGGGCAAGGAGCCCACGGACTATGCGGTCAAGCCGATGAACTGTCCCGGCGCCGTCCTCGTGTACGCGAGCAGTACGCGTTCGTACCGCGATCTGCCGATGCGGCTGTTCGAATTCGGCACGGTCTACCGACACGAGAAGAGCGGCGTGGTGCACGGCCTGATGCGGGCCCGCGGGTTCACCCAGGACGATGCGCACATCTTCTGCACGGGCGAGCAGATCATCCCCGAAGTGAAGGCGATGCTCGACATCGTCAAGTTCATCATGGAGACCTTCGGCTTCGAGTACACGGCCGAGGTATCGACGCGTCCCGAGAAGTCGATCGGCTCGGACGACAAGTGGGAGCTGGCGACCCGGTCGCTCATGACCGCTCTCGACGAGTGGGGGCTGCCGTTCCAGATCAACGAGGGCGATGGCGCCTTCTACGGCCCGAAGATCGACATCAAGGTGAAGGACGCGATCGGTCGCATCTGGCAGCTGTCCACGATCCAGGTCGACTTCAACTTCCCGGAGCGGTTCGGCCTCGGCTATCGCACCGCGGAGAACACCGAGGAGCGACCCTACATGCTGCACCGTGCCATCTTCGGCTCGATGGAGCGGTTCCTCGGCATCCTGATCGAGCACACCGCGGGTGCGTTCCCCACGTGGCTCGCGCCGGTGCAGGCCGTGATCATCCCGATAGCCGACCGGCATCTCGAGCATTGCGATGCGGTGCTCTCGAGGCTGGCGAAGGCGGGCGTGCGCGCCGAGGTGTATGCGGACAACGAGCCGATGCGCGTGAAGATCGCCAAGGCACAGCAGCAGAAGGTGCCGTACATGCTCGTGGTGGGCGACAAGGAGATCGAGGCCGACACTGTGGGCGTGCGCGAGCGCACTGCCGGTGACATCGGGGCGCTGAGCGTGGATGACTTCGCCGCGAGGGTGCGCGCCGAGAGACCCTAGCCGAGGGGAGTGCGTCATGATCGACGGTCCCGCGGGCCTGACGCTTGCCGACTACCTCGCCGAGCATGAACGACTGCCACAGGGCGAGGGTCTCGCGACCATGGACGCGCGGACGTCTAGAGCCCCACGCTCAGGTGGGCGGTCCCGGTAGGTATCCCCGAGGGTGACGAAGGGGCGGCGGAGGCGTTCGGCGGGACCGAACCGACGCTCGATGACCTGCATGATGGGTCCGGCAATTCAGGTCCGGCGATGAAGGCGACTGGTAGCTGGACACCCGGCGACCCGGTCGCTATACTCGGCAGGCTTACAACCGCATAGAGATGAAGCGGGACCCCACCCTCTCAGGGGTCGAGATTGGTCCCCACCTGCCGGCACACATGTGTGGAGCCGTCTGGTCAGAAGAAGCGAACGGACGCTCACGCGTTGCGTTCACCTCAGACGTCCCGACGGCAGAGCCGCGGGACGTTTCTTGATTCAAGGGGCTGATCTGAGGCCCCCGTACACCGGAGGTGACGCTCATCAGCACGACAGAGCCCAGGCTCAACGACCGGATCAGGGCCACGCGATGCCGACTCATCGGCGAGGACGGCGAGCAGCTCGGCATCTTCATGATGGCCGACGCGCTCAGGATGGCCGATGACGCGGCGCTCGACCTCGTCGAGATCGCGCCGAACGCCGATCCCCCAGTCTGCAAGATCATGGACTACGGCAAGTACAAGTACGAGCTGGAACAGAAGGCCAAGAAGGCCCGTAAGAACCAGACGAAGATCGAGATCAAAGAGATCAAGTTCCGCCCCAAGATCGACAAGCACGACTACGAGACCAAGAAGAAGCACGTTGTGCGCTTCCTGGAGGCCGGGGCGAAGGTCAAGGTCACGATCATGTTCCGTGGACGCGAGATGGTTCACGCGGAACGAGGGCTGGCGATCCTCCAGAAACTCGAGAGCGAGATCGCCGAGCTCGCGTTCGTGGAGAGCAAGCCGAAACTCGAGGGACGCAACATGTTCATGCTCGTGGCCCCCTCGAAGAAGGAAGTCCCGAAGGTGAAGCCGGTCAAGGCCGATGACGCGGACGACGCGGCGCCCGAGGCGTCGGACGCTGAGGAGTAGGAGACAACACATGCCCAAGCAGAAGACGCACAAGGGTACCGCGAAGCGGTTCAAGCTCACCGGTACCGGCAAGATCAAGCGCGCGAAGGCCTTCAAGAGCCACATCCTCGAGAAGAAGAGCCCGAAGCGTAAGCGCAACTTCCGCCACGACGGACTCGTCGACGCCGCGGATACCAAAGTCATCAAGAAGCAGCTGGGCATCGGTTAGTCCGACGCTCGCGTATTCCTCCAAGGAGTGATCGAAGATGCCCAGGGTGAAGCGTGCAGTCACCGCAAAGAAGAAGCGCCGCACCGTTCTCAAGGCGGCGAAGGGTTACTACGGTGACCGCAGTCGTCGTTACAAGAGTGCCAAGGAACAGGTGCAGCACTCGCTGCAGTACGAGTACCGCGACCGGCGCAACAAGAAGCGCGAGATCCGTCGTCTGTGGATCACCCGCATCAACGCTGCGGCCCGTATCAACGGTCTGTCGTACTCGGTGTTCATGAACGGCCTCAAGAAGGCCGAAGTCACGCTCGACCGCAAGGTGCTGTCGGACATGGCCGTGAACGACCCCGCCGCGTTCGCGAAGCTTGCCGAGGTGGCGAAGGCTGCTCAGAGCGCCTAGCGTCACCGGATCGAGACGAGCTACTCGAAGGCCCCGCATATGCGGGGCCTTCGTGCGTTCCGGGATCGACCGGACCCGGGAAGCCAGTTCACATCCGGCTGACTTCCGCGTCATCTCCGGCTATGCGCCGGGGTGGATGATGCGCTTCGCGGGGCCCCGCACACTGCAGGCAGCCGTCCTCCCTCGGCGGCATCACTCAAGGAGGAGATATGAAGCGACTGTTGGTCTATGCAGGCATCATCGCGGCCGTGCTGTCGGTGGGCGGCGCGCGCGCCTACTTCACGGCACAGACGGAAGTGAAGGACAGTATCATCACCGCCGGCACGGTGGCCATCTCGGCTGAGCCGACGTCAGCGCCGCTTGCCATCGACGCACTTGCCCCCGGCGAGACCGTGAGCAAGACCCTGGAAGTGCGCAACACGGGCACGCTCGGATTCGACGCGGTGACCACCGCGGCCAAGAAGGCGGGGATCACCGACTTCTGGAACGCATTGCAGTGCCGGGCCACGTCCGGTGGTGTCGAGCTCTACAATGGCCCGCTCTCGGCCATGCGGACAGCGGCACTCCGGATCGGCCCCGGTGGAAGCGCCACGGTCACGTACGCCATCACGCTTCCGGCGGATGCGGACAACGCCCTGCAGGGCGACTACGTGAAGGCTTCGGTCTACATCGATGCAGAACAGACCCACTGATCAGCGGCACGCGTGGCTGCGCGTGTGCACCGAGACGCTGCTGGCGACACTGCTCGTGGCGATCGCCTGCACGCATGGCGTCCTGTTCGTCGAGGGGGGCTCGATGGAGCCGGCGCTCGTCCCGGGAGACCTGATCGTGTACCGGCGCGTGCGGGTTGCGTCCGATCGCGGCGATCTGGTGGTGTTCCGTCACGGCGGGGCGCTGGTGGTCCATCGCGTCGCCGACGTGCTTCGGGACGGGTCGATCCGGACGGCGGGCGACGCGAACGAGACGCTCGATGCCGAGCCCGTCGAGGAAGACGACGTGTGCGGTGAAGTGGTGGCTGTCCTGCCGGCGGGTCGCATCGCCGTGGGTTTGGCTGGCTCGGGGGACTGATGATAGACTTGCGTACCAATCGCATAACAGGCGATGACGGAGATGCGCGGCGCGGGATGTGCCTGCTCGCCAGGGAGGGGCCTCATGACTGGAAGGGCCCCGGGGCGGCGGCGCTGCGGTTCACTCCATCAGCCGTGACCTGAAAGGCAGAGCGTGCCGAGTAGGGGAGCCGGAGCCCCCGTTACCGGGCAGCCGGGGTGAAAGACCCGGTCCGCGTCGGGCGTTACGCCGGCACGGAGACGAGAGGGCCGGACAGACCGGCCAAACAAGGTGGTACCGCGGGAGTCGCTCCCGTCCTTGTGACAAGGGCGGAGCGGCTCCCTTTTCGCTGGAATGGAGTAGTGAGGACGCATGACGATCAGCGATGACCTGCGGGCGCTCGAGTGCGAGGCGCTGGCGGCGGTCGAGGCTGCCGGCACGCTCGACGAACTCGAGGCGGCGCGCATAGGTTACCTCGGCAAGAAGGGGTCGCTGACCGCGATCCTTCGTGGCCTCGGTGGACTGTCAGCGGAGGAACGTCCTGCCGCAGGCAAGGTGTCCAACGAGGTCCGCCAGGCGCTCGAGACGGCGCTCGAGGCGAGGCGCGCCGAACTGGAAGGGGCCGCCCGGGCGACGCGGATCGCGGCCGAGGCCGTCGACGTGACCCTGCCCGGGAGGCGGCACCCCGTCGGCCGCCAGCACGTGCTGCACCAGGTCGTCGACGAGATCGTCGAGATCTTCTCCGGCCTCGGCTACCGCATCGCACAGGGTCCCGAGGTGGAGCTCGACTACTACAACTTCACGGCGCTGAATCACCCGCCGGACCATCCCGCGCGGGCTCTGCAAGACACGTTCTACGTGAGGGACCTCTCCGGGGACCGTGCCGCGGTTGAGGGTGAGAGCGACGTGCTACTCCGCACGCACACGAGCCCGGGTCAGGTCCACGTGATGGAGGCGCAGAAGCCACCGATCTACGTGATCGTGCCCGGCAAGGTGTACCGCCGCGATGTGGCAGACCCGAGCCACTTGCCGCAGTTCACGCAGGTCGAAGGTCTCGTCGTGGACGAGGGCATCACGTTCGGTGACCTCAAAGGCACGCTTGAGCACTTCGTGCGCGAGATGTTCGGGCCCGACCGGCGCGTGCGTCTGCGGCCGCACTTCTTCCCGTTCACGGAGCCTTCGGCCGAGGTCGACGTATCGTGCGGGATCTGTGGTGGCGCCGGCTGCCGGTCGTGCGGAGGCGAAGGGTGGCTTGAGATCCTCGGCTGCGGCATGGTCGACCCGAACGTCTTCGGCTACGTGGGCATCGATACCGAGAAGTACACAGGGTTCGCCTTCGGCATGGGGGCCGAGCGCATCGCCGGGCTGAAGTACGGCGTGCCGGACCTCCGTCACTTCATCGAGGGTGACACGAGGTTCCTGCACCAGTTCTAGCCACCACCGCTCCGTTTGCGGAGCTGTTCTGCACCGTCAGATCTGTTGAGAAAGGATTCGCGATGCGTGTATCGCTCAAGTGGCTCGCAGACTTCGTCGACATCACGCTTCCTGTCGAGGAACTGTGCGACCGACTAGATATGACCGGCACGAAGGTGGAGGCTGTGCACACGCTCGGCCAGGCGCTCGAGGGTGTGGTCGTCGGCCAGGTGCTCACCCGCGAGCCGCATCCCGATGCCGACAAGCTGTCGTACTGTTCGGTCGATATCGGCGCCGTCGAACCCCTCAGGATCGTCTGTGGCGCGACCAACTTCGCTGCCGGGGACAAGGTCCCCGTCGCGTGCGTGGGCGCGACGCTGCCCGGTGGCATGACCATCAAGCGCGCGAAACTGAGGGGTCTCGAGTCGCAGGGCATGATGTGCTCGGCGACCGAACTCGAGGTGGGCGGAGACGGCAGCGGCTTGCTGATCCTGCCTGCGGACGCCCCGGTAGGTGCGCCCTTTGCCCAGTACCACGGCCTTGCCGATACGGTGCTCGAGCTCGAGGTCACCCCGAACAGGCCCGACTGCTTATCGATGGTGGGCGTCGCTCGCGAGGTGGCCGCGGTAACGCACGTCGACTACCGCGTGCCGTCGGGCACCCCGGAGGAGTCAGGTACCCCCGCAGCCGATCTCGTGAGCGTCGAGGTCGCCGACAGCGATCTGTGCCCGCGCTACACCGCCCGCGTGATCCGCGACGTGAAGGTCGGCCCCTCGCCCGCATGGCTTGCCGAGCGGGTCGCGGCGTGCGGCACAAGGCCGGTAAACAACATCGTGGACGTCACCAACTACATCATGTACGAGCTCGGTCAGCCGCTCCACGCGTTCGACATGAACGCAGTCGCACAGCAGGGCAGTAAGGCGGCGATCATCGTGCGTCGCGCCCGGGAGGGGGAGACGGTTCGCACGCTCGACGGTCAGGATCGGGCGCTCACCACCGACGCGCTGCTGATCACGGACCCGTCGGGTCCGATCGCACTCGCCGGCGTGATGGGCGGCGAGACGACCGAGGTCTCGGCCACCACCACCGATATCCTGCTCGAGGCCGCATGCTTCGACGCCGCCACGACCAGCCGTACGAGTCGGCGACTCGGGCTCATCTCGGAGGCATCGCTGCGCTTCGAGAGGGGGGTCGATCCCGGTCTTGCCGATCGCGCGGCCGATCGTGCGGCGATGCTGATCGCCGAGGTCGCCGGCGGGACGGTCGCCCCGGGAATCGTGGACGTCTACCCGGGCAAGCGCCCGGCACTGCGCCTTCCCTTGCGGGTGAGCCGCACCAACGACATCCTCGGCACGTCGCTCACGCGCGAGGAGATGATCGCGCTGCTCACGCCGCTCGGCCTCGAGGTGACCGCCGCGGGTGACGATCTCGATGTGGTCGTGCCCGCGTTCCGCCCCGACCTCGAGCGCGAGATCGATCTCGTCGAGGAGGTCGCCCGGCTCTATGGCCTCGAGAACATCCCGTCCACCCGCCCAGGCGGCCGCGGAAGGATCGGCGGCCGCACACCGGCACAGCGGTCCGAGGCGCGGATCGGGGCCACGCTGCGAGCCGCCGGATTGGACGAGCACATCGGCTACGCCTTCGGCGATCGGGCCGATGTCGGGCGCCTCACGTGGGAGCTCGCGTCCGATGAATGCCTCGTGGAGCTGATCAACCCGATGTCGGAGGAGCAGTCCGTGCTGCGCTGGACGCTCGCCCCGAGCCTGCTCCGTGCGGTGTCGCACAATTGCCGCCGGGGTGTCCCGAACGTCCACCTCTACGAGATGGGGACCGTCTTCATCACGGCCGATGGCCGCAAGCAGCCGAAGGAGCGCCTCATGGTCGCGGGTGCGCTCGCCGGCGCGTGGAGCGAGCCCGGCTGGGATGAGCAGTCGCGTCAGCTCGACTTCTTCGACGGGAAGGGCGTGTTGGAGGCACTCTTCGAGATGACGCACACCGGTCGCTGGAGCGTGCGCGCGGTCGATCGCCCGTGGCTTCAGCCGGGTCGCAGCGCGGAGGTCATCGTGGGAGGAGACGTCGTGGGCTGGCTCGGCGAAGTCGCGCCGCATGTGCTGGACGCGTACGAACTGACCGGCCCGGTCGTGCTCTTCGAGGTCTCGGTGTCGGCACTCGTGAAGGCGGCCTCGCGTGAGTCGATCTCGTATCGCGATATCCCGCGGTACCCGGCGTATGCGCTCGACGTAGCGCTGGTGGTCGATGAGGGCGTCACCGCGGAACGTGTCACGTCCGCCATTCGTTCGGCTGGAGGAGCGTTGCTGGAATCGGTCCGTCTCTTCGATGTCTACCGCGACCCGAAGGAGACGGCCGAGGGGCAGCGACGCTTGCCCGAAGGCAAGAAGTCGCTGGCCTTCTCTCTTGCGTACCGCGCATCCGACCGGACGCTGTCTGAGGCCGACGTGCGCCCCGTCCACGACAAGCTCGTGCGCAAGGTATGCGGGGCGGTGGGCGCCGAGGTCCGATCGTAGCTGCGCGTGGGATGCATTTCGAACGGCTAGAATGCAGGGCAATGAACATTTCTAGCGAATATTGATTTGACTACATGCACTCTACGGTGTATCGTCGCACGACGAAGATACACTTGGAGGGTGAACGACGTGCTACCTGTTGCGATCGTCGGCGCCGCGGGCTACGCGGGAGCCGAGCTGACGCGCCTGCTACTCGGGCATCCCGAGTTCGAGCTCGTTCGCGTCACGTCGAACGCGGACGAAGGTCGCCGTGTGCGCGATCTGTACCCGGGGCTCGCGAATTGCGGCCTTGCATACAGCGCCCATGATGGCGCCGCGGTCGCGCGCGACGCGAAGGTGGCGTTCCTCGCCGTACCGCACACGGCGGCGATGATGGTCGCGCCGGCGCTGCTCGGCGCGGGCCTCACGGTCATCGACTGCTCGGCCGACTTCAGGCTCCACGACCCCGACCTCTTCACCGCCTGGTATGCCGAGCCCCACACGGCACCCGAGCTTCTTTCCGAGGCAGTCTACGGTCTGCCCGAGCTGTGGCGCGCGGCGATTCCGGGCGCACGGCTCGTCGCCTGCCCGGGCTGCTATCCCACGGCGACACTGCTTGCGGCCGCTCCCGCCGTGCGGGCGGGAGTCGTCACCTCGGGCCGGGTGATCGTCGACGCGATCTCGGGCGTGTCGGGCGCGGGCCGCAGACTCTCGGCAGCCACGCACTTCGTGACCGCCACCGAGTCTGTGTCCGCATACAAGGTGGCCACCCACCGGCACACACCGGAGATCACGCAGGGGCTCGAGGACCTCGGCCTGCCGTCGGCATCTGTCGTCTTCACGCCCCATCTCGCGCCGCTCGACCGTGGCCTGCTCTCGACCGTGTATCTCGAGGTCGATCCCGGGCTGTCCCCGGAGGAGGCCCATGCGATATACGCCGACGCATATACGGGCGAACGCTTCATCACCGTGTGTGAGGCCGGTACCCAGCCGGCAACGGCTCACGTTCGCGGCTCGAACCGCGCACACATCGGCGTGGCGTTGGACGTAGCCTCCCACACGCTCATCGTGACCTCGGCGATCGACAATCTCGTCAAGGGCACCGCCGGTCAGGCGGTGCAGTGCGCGAACATCGCGCTGGGATTCGATGAGACCGTCGGCCTGACAGCCCCCGTTCCGATCGTCTAGGGAGTCGCTCGCATGGATCCGGTCCACCAGGAGTTCGCACATGCCGAAGGCGGGATCACCGCTCCTGCGGGGTTTCTTGCCGCCGGCGTGAGCGCGGGCATCAAGAAGTCGGGCAAGCGCGACGTGTGCGTGCTCGCGGCCGGGCGGTCCGTTCCGGCCGCGGGGGTGTTCACCACGAGCACGACCGCGGCTCCGCCAGTGCTGGTCTCACGGGAGCACGTCGCTCGCGGCGCGCTGCGCGCGATCGTCGTGAACGCTGGCAACGCCAACGCGTGCACGGGTGAGCCGGGTATGCGCGACGCCCGCGCGATGGCTGCGGCTGCGGCCGAGGTGCTCGACTGCGACGCGCATGAGATCGGCGTGTGCTCGACCGGCGTCATCGGCGTACCCTTGCCGCTCGATCTGGTCGTGGCGGGGATCATCGAGGGCGTGGCCGATCTCGACTCCACCAACGGCGAAGAAGCCGCCGAGGCGATCATGACCACCGACACCTTCATGAAGCAGGTGGCGATCAGCGTCACGTCCGGCGGGCGGACCTTCACCGTCGGAGGCATGGCCAAGGGCAGCGGGATGATCCAGCCGAACATGGCGACCATGCTCGCGTTCATCACCACCGATGCGCCGCTGTCGGCTTCGGGGTGCGACGAGATCCTACGTTCCGCGGTCGCCCGGTCGTTCAATCGCATCACGGTCGACTCGGACACCTCCACCAACGACTCGTGCTTCCTGATGGCGAGCGGCGCCGAGGGTGGCGACGATCTCGCACCCGGAAGCGCCGGGTACGATGCGGTCGGATCCGCGGTCCTCGAGGTGGCGACGGCTCTCGCCCAGATGGTGGTGCGGGACGGCGAGGGCGCCACGAAGTTCGTCACCGTGACCGTCCGCGGCGCCGTCACCGAGCAAGACGCCGAGAAGGCGGCCTTCGCCATCGCCAACTCGCCGCTGATGAAGTGCGCGCTGTTCGGGGAGGATGCCAACTGGGGCCGCGCGGCCATGGCGGTGGGCAAGTCGGGCGCGGTGATCGACCCCTCGAGGCTCGAAATCGTCTTTGCGGGCATCGTGACCTGCAAGGACGGGACCGCCACCGGCTTCGATGAGGAGGAGGCCGCTCGCGCACTCTCCGAGCCCGAGATCGAGCTCCTGGTCGATCTCCACGTCGGCGACGCCGAGGCGACGGTGTGGACGTGCGATCTCAGCTACGACTACGTGCGCATCAACGGCGACTACCGCTCATGAGTGGGGGACCGATGAGTGACATGCATGACAAGGCCGCGATCCTGATGGAGTCCCTCCCGTGGATCAAGCGCGCCTGGGGCCGCACCGTGGTGATCAAGTACGGCGGCGCCGCGATGACCGAGGAGGCGCTCCGTCACGGGGTCGCAGCGGACATCGTGCTCATGAAGCTGGTGGGCATCAACCCTGTGGTCGTGCACGGCGGCGGGCCCGAGATCACCGCGTACATGAAGCGCCTGGGCATGCCCGTGGAGTTCGTCGATGGCCTTCGCGTTACCAGCCCCGAGGCGATGGAGCTCGTGAAGATGGTGCTCGTGGGCAAGGTCAACGGTGATCTGGTTTCCGCTATCAACACGCACGGGCGGATCGCTGTGGGCATCGCGGGCGACGATGGCAACCTCATCCGCGCCACGCAGAAGGACGAACGTCTCGGCAGGGTGGGCGAGGTCACCGCTATCGACACCACCATCATCACCAACCTCATCGAGGACGGCTTCGTGCCGGTCATCGCATCCGTGGGTGCCGGGGACGACGGCGGAAGCTTCAACATCAATGCCGACCTTGTCGCCGGCGAAGTCGCCGCGGCTCTCGGCGCCGAGAAGGTCATCTTCCTCACGGATGTCGACGGCCTGTATGCGGACTTCGACGACAAGGCGTCGCTCATCAGCGCGCTCACCTTCGCCGAGGCGGAGACCATGCTCACGTCCGGTGGACTTGCGAAGGGCATGATCCCCAAGGTCGGGGCGTGCGTGCAGGCGCTCAGGCGCGGCGTGGAGCGCGCACACATCCTGAACGGCACCATCCCGCATGCGCTGCTCCTCGAGGTGTATACCGACGAGGGGGTCGGCACCATGATCACGGGCGAGTCGGCGAGCCTGGGCCTTCCGGACGATGCGATCTACACCGCATACGAGGGGGAGGTGACCCTCTAGCCGATGGGTGCTCACTACGACGAGATCGCCGCGCTCGACGCAGCCTACCACCTGCCCACCTACGCCCGGAAGCCGGTGCTGTTCGCCCGCGGCGAGGGGATGCGACTGTACGACGACGAGGGCCGTGAGTATCTCGACTTCCTCGCGGGCATCGGCTGCGTGAACCTCGGCCACGCGCATCCGGCGGTCGCCGATGCGGTATGCGAGCAGATGCGCACGCTCGTCCACGTCTCCAACCTCTATCAGGTCGAACACCGCGCCGTACTTGCCGAGCGGCTCTCTGCGCTCGCCGGCGGTGACTGGAAGGCCTTCCTCTGCAACTCGGGCACCGAGGCCATCGAGGGCGTCATCAAGCTCGCGCGCCGGTGGGGCAAGGCCCGCCGAGGCGAGGCGTGCTTCGAGGTGGTGTCCGCGCAGCGCAGCTTCCACGGCCGCACGATGGCGGCGCTCTCGGCCACCGGGCAGCCGTCGAAGCAGGAGGCGTTCGCACCGCTCCTGCCCGGGTTCGCGCATGTCCCGCTCAACGATATCGAAGCGCTCGCCGCGGCGGTCACCGATCGCACGTGTGCGGTGCTGCTTGAGCCCGTACAAGGGGAGGGCGGCGTCTATCCGTGCGATGAGTCGTACCTGCGGGCGGTCCGCACGCTGTGCGATGAGCGTGAGGTGCTGCTCGCATTCGATGAGGTGCAGACCGGCTTCTTCCGCACCGGCACACCGTTCGCCTGGCAGGGCATCGGCGTCCGGCCCGACGTGATGGCACTCGCGAAGGCGCTCGCCAACGGACTGCCGGCCGGGGCGGTTCTCGCCACGGGGAGCGCGGCCGAGGCGTTCGGCCCCGGCGATCACGGCTCCACTTTCGGAGGCGGTCCGGTGATCGCGACCGCGGCACTCGCCACGATCGCGGCGCTCAAGGCCGAAGGACTCGGCGAGAACGCGCAGCGCACGGGTGCGGCGCTGATGGATTCGCTTCGTGCGCTTGCGGCGGAGACCGGCCGAATCTCCGAGGTGCGCGGGCGGGGACTCATGGTGGCGGCTGAGCTCACGGAGCCGCGCGCCCAGGCGGTGGCGGCGGAGTGTCTGGATCGCGGCCTCGTCATCAACGCGATCGGCGATCGCATCCTGCGCTTCCTGCCGCCGCTCGTATGCACTCCGAACGAAACGGCTATACTCAGTGATACACTGCACGCCGTCCTAGGAGCTGCCTGATGCAAACGTTCAAGGGTCGCGATCTGCTGACGCTCGCCGAGCTCACCCCCGACGAGGTCACGCACGTCCTCGATGTCGCCGAGTCGCCGTCCGCACAGTGGACGCGATTCGATGGGGCCGCCGCGGGGCTCATCTTCATGAAGCCCTCCCTGCGCACGCGGGTGAGCTTCGAGGTCGGCTGCGTGCAGCTTGGCGTCCACCCCGTCGTGATGGGCCCGTACGATGCCTTCTCGCGTGACGAGACCGTGCACGACACCATCAAGGTGCTGGAGCGTTACGTCGATCTCATCGTGCTGCGAACGTTCGATCACAGCCATATCGTGGAGGTCGCCGAGCACGCCTCGGTGCCCGTCATCAATGCCCTCACCGATGACTTCCATCCGTGCCAGGGTCTCGCCGATCTACTGACGATACGCCAGCACAAGGGCGCGCTTTCCGGGCTGAAGCTCGCCTACGTGGGCGACGGCAACAACATGGCGCACACCTACCTGCTCGCCGGAGCGCTGACCGGGATGGAGGTTGTGATCGCGGGGCCGACCGGGTACGAGCCGTCGGCGGCTGTCGTCGCACAGGCCGAGGAGCTCGCCACGCGGTTCGGTACGGGTGCGACGTTCAGCGTGACGCGCGACGCCCAAGCCGCGGCGGCCGGCGCGGATGTCGTCGTGACCGACACCTGGGCGTCGATGGGTCAGGAGGCCGAGCACGCGAAGCGGCTCATCGACTTCGCCGGCTACTCGGTAGATGCGGATCTCATGGCCAAGGCAGACCCTTCGGCCATCTTCATGCACTGCCTGCCCGCCCACCGGGGCGAGGAAGTCACTGCAACGGTCATCGACTCGGGCGCCTCGGTCGTCTTCGATGAGGCCGAGAATCGTCTCCACGCCCAGCGGGCATGGATGTCGCTCGTACTGTAGGACGCCGGAAGGGGAGCACACGATGAGGAAGCGAACCGAGCGCCAGGAGGCCATCCGGTCGATCGTCCGGCGCGAACGCGTCAAGACACAGCGGGATCTGGTGTCGCACCTCGCGGCAGAGGGGTACCGCTGCACGCAGGCGACGGTGTCGCGTGATATCGCGGACATGGGACTGCGCAAACTGCCCGAGGGTGTGTACGTGCTCGCCGAGGACGTGCACCTGCAGCGGATGATCGCCGAGCTCGTCGAGAGTGTCGTTCGCTCCCAGCAGCTCGTGATCGTGAAGACGACGGCGGGAGGCGGGCAAGGGGTCGCGGCGGCGCTCGATGCGGCCAACCTCGACGAGATCGTCGGAAGCATCGCCGGCGACGACACGATCCTGATCGTGACCGACAACGAGACTGACGCCGACACCGTGCTCACAGGGATCGAGAAGTTCCGCAGCCGCTCGTAGCGTCGCATCTGACCATCGGAAAGGACTGCTCACGTGGCAAGAGACAAGTGCGTGCTGGCGTACTCGGGAGGTCTGGACACCTCGGTCGCCATCAAGTGGATCCAGGAGAACCACGACCTCGATGTGATCGCGCTCGCGATAGACGTGGGGCAGGAGCGCCAGGACCTCGAGTTCGTGCGTGCCAAGGCCCTCGGCATCGGCGCCATCGAGTCGATCGTGAAGGACGTGCGCGAGGAGTACGTCGAGGAGTTCCTGTCGCGCGCTCTTCAGGCCAACGCGCTCTATGAGAACAAGTACCCGCTGCTCTCGGCCATGAGTCGCCCCGTCATCGTGAAGCATCTCGTCGCTGAGGCGCATCGTCACGGTGCGAAGTACATCGCGCACGGTTGCACGGGCAAGGGTAACGACCAGGTGCGCTTCGAGGTGGGCATCGCCGCCCTCGACCCCGATCTGGAGATCATCGCGCCGGTGCGCGAGTGGGATCTCAAGACGCGTCAGCAGGAGATGGACTGGGCCGCCGAGCGGGGCATCCCGGTGCCGACCACCAAGGACAACCCGTACTCCATCGACGACAACCTCTGGGGTCGCGCGATCGAGTGTGGCGTGCTCGAGGACCCGTGGGTGGAGCCACCCGCGGACATCTACACCCTCACCAACGACGCGCGCGGCGACAGCTGCGACGAGGCCGAGTATGCCGAGATCAGCTTCAAGAAGGGCATACCGGTGGCGCTCGACGGCGAGACGATGAGCTTCCATGAGATCATCAACGCGATGAACGAGCTTGCCGGCAAGCACGGGTTCGGCCGCATCGACATGATCGAGAACCGCCTCATCGGCGTGAAGAGCCGTGAGATCTACGAGGTCCCCGGTGCGCTCACACTCATCACCGCCCACAAGGCCCTCGAGGACCTCTGTCTCGAGCGCGAGGTGCTGCACTACAAGCTCGGCGTGGAGCAGAAGTGGGCCGAGCTGGTCTACAACGGTATGTGGTTCTCGCCGCTCAAGGAGGCGCTCGATGGCTTCGTCGAGACCACCCAGCAGCTCGTGACCGGCGACGTGCGCCTGCGCTTCTTCAAGGGTTCGTGCGTGACGGTCGGTCGCCGTAGTCCGTACTCGCTGTACGACTACGATCTCGCTACCTATGACGCGAGCGACACCTTCGACCACAAGGCTGCGAAGGGTTTCATCGATCTGCATGGACTGCCCGTGAAAGTGTGGGCACGCCAGCGCCGCAAGGTCGGCAAGGAAGGCGAGGTCTAGCACCCATGTCCGACACGCCGAAGACACCCTGGGGCGGTCGCTTCGAGCGCGCGCCCGGCGCGTTCCAGCAGCGCTTCGGCGCGTCGCTTCCCGTCGATAGACGGCTCTATGCCGAGGACATAGCGGGCTCCATCGCGCACGCGCGTATGCTCGCGGTGCGGAGCGTCATCAGTGAAGCGGACGCGGGGGCGATCGAGGAGGGGCTCCTCGGCATCCTGAAGGACATCGACGGCGGCACCTTCGTCTTCGATGACGCCGATGAGGACGTCCACATGGCGATAGAGGCCGAGCTGACGCGACGCGTCGGTGATGCTGGCAAGCGCCTGCACACGGCCCGTTCCCGAAACGACCAGGTGGCCACCGACACCCGCCTGCATGCGAAGCGGGAGTCACTCCGGTTGTACGCCGCCTCCCTAGAACTGCGGCACGTTCTGATCGATCTCGCCGGGGCGCACCCCGACGTCATCATGCCTGGGTACACGCACTTGCAGAAGGCACAGCCGGTGCTCTTCGCCCACCACATGCTGGCGTACGCCTGGATGCTGGCCCGCGACACCAAGCGCATCAAGCGGGCGTACAAGGCGGCCGACGTCCTGCCGCTCGGCAGTGCCGCGCTCGCCGGTACCACGTTTCCGATCGATCGCGATGCCGTCGCCCGCGAGCTCGGCTTCTCGGCCCTCTCGGCGAACTCGCTCGACGCAGTGTCGGACCGCGACTTCCTCGTCGACCTCACGTACGCATGCACGCTCGGCATGGTGCACCTGTCGCGCCTGGCCGAGGAACTGGTGCTGTGGTCCACCGAGGAGTTCGGGTTCATCACGCTCGACGACGCCTGGTCCACCGGATCGAGCATCATGCCCCAGAAGAAGAACCCCGACTTCGCCGAGCTGGTGCGCGGCAAGACCGGACGGGCGGTGGGCGACCTCACGGCGCTGCTCGTGACACTCAAGGGGCTGCCGCTTGCGTACAACAAGGACATGCAGGAGGACAAGGAGCCGGCCTTCGATGCGATCGACACGTACGCCGACTCGCTCGAAGCGATGGTGGGCATGCTCTCGACCATGCGTGTGAACGTGGAACGGATGCGCGTCGGCGCCCTGGGCGGGTTCATGGCCGCGACCGACCTCGCTGACCACCTGGCGGCGCTCGGCGTGCCCTTCCGCGAGGCGCACGAGGTCGTGGGCAGGCTCGTGCTCGCGTGCGAGCGCGAGGGCCGGACGTTGCAGGAGCTCACGCTTGACGAGCTCCGGGCGGCCTCAGCGGCCTTCGGCGATGACGCCCGTGACGCGGTCGAC
>JBASOJ010000007.1:0-24560 GCA_049658145.1 Coriobacteriia bacterium | reverse complement strand
CCGCCTCCGCACGATGCATCACGGTGAGCGCACCGGCAGGGTTCTTCGCGCGGATGCAGTTCAGCGCGTCGAGGTACTGACGATCCGCCTGTCGTGTGAAGCGCACCCGCATGCGGCTACTCCGTACCCAGCAGTGCGCGAGCCGCAGCCATCACATCATCAGCGTCCCGCCCGAGCCCTGAGGCAGCCTCAGCATCACCGCGAACGAGGACACGCAGAAGCTCGTTCTCGTACTGGGTACGCTCATAGGCGTCAGCGCTGACGAGTACCGCCGATGCACGTCCACGCTGCGTGATCACGACAGGCTCGTCAGTAGCGACGACTCGCTTGATGATGCCGGCGGTGTCCTGGCGAAGGTCCGAGATGGGAATGATTGCGGGCAGAGCACTCATTGGAAGCACCTCCTAAGGTACAACCAATAGTACCACAGACCGCGCTGTGCCTAGTCACTATCAGATGGCCGGCCCGAATCCGCATATAACGTGGATCATCCACGGAAAACAGGCCCGCGGACTCTGGGTGATCGAGCTGCTAAGCACCTTCGCTCCGTCGTACGTGAATGTGGTGCTCGCTTTGGTCCACAGAATCATGCACATCATTGCGAATCCAAGCATTCATGTGAGAGTTAGAGAACATACGTGCGCTCCCCGCTTCTCTGCCACAGTCGTGCGGCCTCAAACCGGTCAGAGACCCCCAATTCCCGAACGATGCTGACACAGTGATTGTCGATCGTGCGCTTGCTCAGAGCCAGCCGTACCGCGATCTCCATGCTGGGCATGTTCGCAGCGACAAAGTCGAGCACTTGTCTCTCGCGGCCCGATAGGCGAGACCATCGATCTGGCTCGATCATCGCTCCCCCTATGCTCGCAGCCTCGAACGCCGGCCGCAGCGTCCTCTTAGTGATACAGACGCGCGACTTCCAGAAAGGTTACATGGCGTACCGGGCCATCTTCCTGCCAGGGCCGCACCGCAGCACTGATCTGGTCGCGTCCCTGCCTCTACGCCACGATCCGTTGTACCCGACTACGGAACCAGAGATAAAAGCCCTCATCCGTCTTGACGATGAACCGGTTCACCGATTCGCCGTTGATGAACTTCAGATGCATGATCACCGCCAGCTCGTGCTGCTTCGACAGCTCTGAGAGCCTGTCGCGCTCGCCCTGCGTTACGAGGCCATCGTTCTTCGGGGGAAACAGCCGCTGTCCTTCGAGCCACAGCGGTTCGGTCTCCTGAGGGATGAACGCCTCGGGATCATCCTTCGCCATCGCACGATCGCTCGCCACCGCGGCTTCGGAGGTTTGCGCTGTTTCGGGCAGGTACAGCTGCACGGCGTCGGCCGCGGAGCCGTCACGGATGGCCTTCGCGTAGCGGCGGATGAGCTCGTCGCACGCGTCGGCATCTGGCTGCTTTATGGCGTTCTCCGATGCCGCGCTCGGATCGGTCGGCGCCGCCTTCGTGGGAGTCGTCGCCGCGCCGCTGCCACACCCCGCACGCACTATCGCAAGAAGCAGCACCACAGAAGCGATCCATCGCGCCCGTTTGCTCATGACACCCTCCTTAATCGTCGCCGACCCGAACCTCCGCTCACGCCGGCGAGCCGCACCGCGGCTCGAGCATCTGCCCCTTCCTGTATAGACGCGCGACCGGACTGTTTGGTTACACCCCGATCGCAGCCGCCGGAGGTCCCACGGTCGCGCTGTCGGGCATGGCGCTCACGAGGAAGTGGCGCCCTCTCCGGGTGCGACGCTCGCGCCGCGCCCTTCGAGCACCGGCTTCAGGAACCGCCCGGTATGCGATTTCGGCTCGGCGGCAACCTCCTCGGGCGTACCGGCAACCACGATCGCACCGCCGCGGTCGCCTCCCTCGGGGCCGAGGTCGATGATCCAGTCGGCACTCTTGATCACGTCAAGGTTGTGCTCGATCACGAGCACCGTGTTGCCCGCGTCCACGAGGCGCTGCAGCACGTCGAGCAGCTGCCGAACGTCGTCGAAGTGAAGGCCCGTGGTTGGCTCGTCGAGGATGTAGAACGTCTTGCCGGTCGATACCCGCTGAAGCTCGCTCGCGAGCTTCACGCGCTGCGCCTCGCCGCCCGAGAGCGTGGTGGCCGGCTGACCGAGGCGCACGTAGCCGAGGCCGACGTCGTAGAGCGTCTGGAACTTGCGGCGGATCCTCGGGATGTTCTCGAAGAAGCGCAGCGCCTCCTCCACCGACATGTCGAGGATCTCGGCCACGTTCCTGCCCTTGTACGTCACCTGCAGCGTCTCGCGGTTGTACCGCGCGCCCTTGCAGGTCTCGCACGGCACGTACACGTCGGGCAGGAAGTGCATCTCGATCTTGATCTGCCCGTCGCCCTTGCACGCCTCGCACCGTCCGCCGCGCACGTTGAAGCTGAAACGCCCCGCCGAGTAGCCGCGCGCCTTCGCCTCGTTGGTGGACGAGAGCAGGTTGCGGATGTCGTCCCATACCCCGGTGTAGGTGGCCGGGTTCGAGCGCGGTGTGCGACCGATCGGGCTCTGGTCGATCGTGATGACCTTATCGATGCTCTTGAGCCCGTCGATGCGCGCGTGCTTGCCGGTGCGGTGACGCGTGCGATAGACCACGTTGCTCAGCGCCGGCGCGAGCGTGTCAGCCACGAGCGAGCTCTTGCCTGAACCGCTCACGCCGGTGACCACGGTGAGCGTGCCGAGAGGGATGGCCACATCGATCTCGCGGAGGTTGTTCTCGCGGGCGCCGTACACCGTGAGCTCGCCGCGGTCCCGCTCGCGCCGCGACTCGGGCATCGGGATCGACACCTCACCGTTGAGGTACTTCCCGGTGAGCGATTCGGGGCAGGACATCATGTGCTCCGGCGTGCCGATGCACACGATCTCGCCACCGTGTTCGCCGGCGCCCGGCCCCATGTCCACCACGTAGTCCGCGGCCCGGATGGTCTCCTCGTCGTGCTCGACCACGATCACCGTGTTGCCGAGTTCGCGAAGCCGTTCGAGTGTGCCGATGAGCCGCGCGTTGTCGCGCTGGTGTAGGCCGATCGACGGCTCGTCGAGGATATAGAGCACGCCCACCAGCCCGCTGCCGATCTGAGTAGCCAGCCGGATGCGCTGTGCCTCACCTCCTGAGAGCGTGGCTGTCGCCCGCTCGAGGGTGAGGTAGTCAAGGCCGACGTCCACCAGGAACTCGAGCCGCGCGACGATCTCCTTGATGATGCGCGCCGCGATGATCTGTTCGCGCTCAGTGAGCAGTTCGGCCGCCCGGAAGAATGCGAGCGAGGCGGCCGCGGACATGCCCGTGACCTCGTGGATGTTCTTCTCACCCACGGTGACCGCCAGGATCTCGGGCTTGAGACGCGCGCCGCCGCAAGTAGCACACGGGATCACGGCCATGTACTCCTCGAGCTTCTCCTTGCTGCCCTCGGACTCCGTCTCCGAGTGCCGCCGCATCACGCTCGCGAGCGCGCCCTCGTACTGCGTGTACCAGTAGGTCTCGCGCCCGTCGCGCGTGATGTAGTCGAGCCGGATCTTCTCGTCACCGAATCCGTGCAGCAGCTTCTGGCGCGCTTTGGGCGGCAGCTCATCCCACGGCATGTCGATCGAGACACCGATATGCTTTGCCGCGGCCTCAACGAGCTGCGGATAGTAGTTCAGGTTCCCCGAGTACGGCTTGATGACGCCCTCGGCGATGGTGAGCGAATGGTCGGGCACCACAAGGTCGGGGTCCGCCTCGAGCCTGCTGCCGAGGCCGAAGCACTCCGGGCAGGCGCCGTACGGCGCGTTGAACGAGAAGTCGCGCGGCTGGAGCTCATCCATCGAGAAGCCGTGATCGGGACAGGCGAGCGCCTGCGAGAACGTGAGCTCCTCGCCATCGGTCAACGCCACGTTGAGCGTGCCGCTCGCGAGCTTGAGCGCCATCTCCACACTCTCGGCCAGACGCAGCCGGATGGAGTCCTTCATCACCAGGCGGTCGAGCACCACATCGATCGTGTGCTTGAACTTCTTGTCGAGGGCGATCTCCTCGTCGAGTGTGCGCACCTCGCCGTCCACCCGCACGCGCGTGAATCCCTCGGCTTTGAGGTCATCAAGCAGCTTGGCGAACTCGCCCTTGCGCCCCACGACCACCGGTGCGAGCACCTGGAACTTCGTGCCCTCCGGCAGCGCCATGATCGCGTCCACGATCTGCTCGGGCGTCTGGCGCTCGATCGTGCGGCCGCACACCGGGCAGTGCGGGATGCCCACCCGCGCAAAGAGCAGGCGCAGGTAGTCGTAGATCTCGGTCACGGTGCCCACGGTGGAGCGGGGGTTCTTGCTCGTGGTCTTCTGGTCGATCGAGACCGCCGGCGACAGTCCCTCGATGTGGTCCACGTCGGGTTTGTCCATCTGACCGAGGAACTGCCGCGCGTACGCCGAGAGCGACTCGACGTACCGGCGCTGACCCTCGGCGTAGATGGTGTCGAACGCCAGACTCGACTTGCCCGAACCGGAGAGTCCGGTGATGACCACGAGCCGGTCGCGCGGGATCTCCAGGTCGATGTTCTTGAGGTTGTGCTCGCGTGCGCCGCGGATCGCTATGCGGTCGAGTGACATTCGGGAGTAGACCTTTCGTGCGGGAGACAGGGCGGTTTGGCTGCAACATCTCATTGTACGCCGCGTGAAAAGCGAACGCACGTTCGCGGCCTCGACGGGTGCCCGGCGTGCCATCCAACCTTCACCCCCGCGACACGAACCCGAAACACGCGCCCTTCAGTCTGTGAAGCACAACGGGCGTGGCGATAGAGATCGCGGGGAACGGATCGGACGAAGGAAGGTGGCACATGGACGTACAGGTAGCGTTGGACACCGTATGGGTGCTCCTCGCCGGCATGCTGGTGTTCTTCATGAACCTCGGCTTCGCGCTGGTGGAGTCGGGCTTCGCGCGTGCGAAGAACACCGTCAACATCATCTCCAAGAACTTTATCGTGTTCGCGGTCTCCACGATCGCGTTCCTGGTGGTCGGCTGGGGTTTGATGTACGGCGATGGAAACGCCTTCATCGGGCTGAAGGGCCTGTTGATGGTGGGCGGTGCCGACAACAGCCCGGCCGTGGGCGACGCCTACTCGGGCGTGTACTCGGCCATGGGTTGGGCCGGCGTGCCGCTGATGGCGAAGTTCTTCTTCCAGCTGGTCTTCGCAGGCACCGCCGCCACGATCGTCTCCGGCGCGGTGGCCGAAAGGATCAAGTACCTATCGTTCATCGTGTTCTCGTTCCTGCTGGTGGCGTTCGTCTACCCGACCGTCGGCCACTGGATCTGGGGCGGCGGCTGGCTCGCGTCACTCGGCTTCTGGGACTTCGCGGGATCCACGGTCGTCCACTCGGTGGGCGCGTGGGCGGCGCTCGCCGGCATCCTCGTGCTCGGACCGCGCATCGGCAAGTACGGCAAGAACGGTAAGGCCAACGCGATCCCCGGTCACAACATGACCTCGGCGATGACCGGCGCGCTCGTGCTGTGGCTTGGCTGGTTCGGCTTCAACCCCGGCAGCACGATGGCCGCGAACCCCGAGGCCATCTCACACATCATCGTCACGACCAACCTCGCCGCGGCGGCGGGTGCGATCGTGGCCACCGCAGTGGCCTGGAAGGTACTGGGCAAGCCGGACATCGGCATGACGATCAACGGTATGTTGGGCGGACTCGTGGGCGTCACCGCAAGCTGCGCGTTCGTGAGCATGGGCAGCTCGCTCGTGATCGGCGCGATCGCCGGTGGCATGGTGGTGTTCGGGGTCTTGCTGCTCGACAAGCTCAAGCTCGACGATCCGGTGGGCGCACTGGCGGTGCACGGCATGGGCGGCATCTTCGGCACCCTTGCGGTGGGACTCTTCGCGCAGGACAAGTTCTCCCCCGGTACGACCGGTGACGGCCTGTTCTTCGGTGGCGGCTTCGGGCTGCTCGGCAGCCAGGCGGTCGGCGTCGTAGCCGTCGGTGCGTTCGTCTTCACCGTCTCGATGGTGGCATGGCTCGCCATCAAGGCGACGATGGGCGTACGTGTGACCGAGGAAGAGGAGCTTGAGGGTCTCGACATCGGCGAGCACGGCAACCGCGCGTACCCCGACTTCGTCCAGACCGAGACCGTGGCCTAGCGCCAGCGAATGAGAAGGAGCATGTCGTGAAGAAGATCGAAGCGGTCATCAAGCCGCACAAGCTCGACGCGGTGAAGGAAGCACTACACGAACTCGGCGTGGCCGGCCTCACCGCCTACGAGGTGAAGGGGTTCGGCCGCCAGAAGGGGCACACGGAGATCTACCGCGGCGCCGAGTACACGGTGGACTTCGTGCCGAAGGTGAAGATCGAGGTCGTCGTGGAGGACGCGCTCGCGCCGAAGGTGGAGGACGCCATCGTCGAGGCCGCCCGCAGCGGCAAGATCGGTGACGGTAAGGTGTTCACCTACGACTGCGAGGGCGCGGTGCGGATCCGGACGGGCGAACGCGGCCCGGACGCGCTGTAGGCACCACCGTGACTGCGAGCGGGCCGCTCGGAGAGTACCTGGCGCATCGGACGCGACTCATCGCGGACGCGGCACCGGGGCTCCGGGCGGCCCGCTCGCTCGCCGCACTCACCGACGAGGCCATCCGCCACCGCGCACAGGAGGCCTCGTCGGCGGTTCGGGTACCCTTCGCGCTGTTCGCGCTCGGCGGATACGGTGCCGGCAGGCTGCTCCCGCACTCGGACATCGACCTGCTCGTCGTCTCGCGCGGCAGCGCTGCGGACCTCGACCCGCTGGTCCGCTCGGTGCTCTACGCCCTCTGGGACGGCGGACTCACCGTGGGACACCAGGTGCGTTCGCCGAAGGCGCAGCTGGCTGCCCTCGGTGAGGACGTGCGCAACGCCACGGGCTTCCTCACCGCCCGGCTGTTGGCGGGCGATGTCGCACTCGGCGAACGCGTGATCGCCGATGGGTTCGCGCGGCTGCGACGTGACGCGCGCGCGCTGCGGGCCGCAATCCTCGACCGCGACCGCCCCGGCTCCCCATACCTGCTCGAGCCCGACCTGAAGGAGGGCGCAGGAGGGCAGCGGGACGTCGACGAGCTCGTGTGGCACGCGGCCATGCTCGCGGGGGCGCCCGCCGACGGCATCGGACCACTCCGGCACGCGGGACTGCTCTCAACCGACGAGGCGGAGCGCGTCGCCGCATCACTCGAGATCCTCACGGCATCGCGCTGGCTCGTGCACCTTGCCCATGGCCGGGGGGTCAACCTGCTTACCCTCGACGACGCGGAGCTCCCCGGGCTCGACGCCGACTCGGTGCAGCGGACCATGGCCCACACGCACCACACGCTCATGGCGGTCCGGACGCGCCTCGGCGGTCGTGCGCCGGGACCCGCCCGCGACCTCACTCTCCCCGACCTCCGCCTGCTCGCCGCCGGCGGTCCGGTCGCGCTCGCCGACGCCGAAGCCGCTGCCCATGCAGGTGCCTTCGATGCGGCGCTTCCCGGCTTCGAGACCCTGATGACGCTGCGACATCCTGCCCTCTCACACCGCTTCACGGTGGGAGCGCACTCGCTGCGCGCCGTACAGGAGGCGGCAGCGGAGCTCGACCACCCGGGAGTCGACCGGCTGACCCCGGCGATCCGTGACGCCACGCTCGTGGCAGCCCTCGCACACGACATCGGCAAGCACGATGCACCGGCCGACCATGCTGCCCGCGGTGCGGCCACCGCCGAGCGCTGCGCTCTCGCGCTCGGGCTTGATTCGCGACAGGCGGTGATGGTACGCACACTCGTGGCCGAGCACCTCACGCTCGCCGAGATGGCCGCTCACGAAGACCCCTCGGATGAGGACGCCGTCCTCGCTGCCGCCGCTCGTCTGGGCGATGCGGACATCATCGCGCCGCTCTTCGTGCTCACTGCAGCCGACATGCGCGCCACCGGACCTGATGTGTGGACCGCCTGGCGCGCGGCGCTCATGGCGGACCTTGCCGCGCGGCTCGAGGGCGCGCTCTCGCCCGACGTGAACGGTGCGGGGATCGTGGAGGCCGCCGAAGCGACTCGCGCCGAAGCGACTCGCGCCGCTGCCTCGGCAGGCGCATCACGCGCCATCCTCGCGTTCCTCGAGCAGGCGTCGCTGCGCTATCTCGCGCGCCGCTCCGCTGATGACGTGCTCCGCGACGCACGCCTGGTGCAGTCCATCGCCGGACCGGGAGCACCCGGCCGCTTCGGGATCGGGCTGCGTGCCGGACCGGCCGACGGGACGTGGCTCATCGATGTGGTCACGCGCGATCGCCCAGGGCTCTTCGCCATGCTGAGCGGGATCCTCGCGCTCACCGGCATCGACGTGCTGACCGCTGAGGCGTTCACCGCGCGCAACGGTATCGCACTCGACTCCTTCGCGGTGACATCGGCTACGCGCGCCGCCGTGGATGCGGGCACGCTGAACGTCTTCGAGCGCGCGCTCGGCCTGGCACTCGCCGGCCGTCTCGAGCTCGAGGTGCGCCTCGCCGAGAGACGTCGTCACTACCCAGCGCGATCGGCCGCAGCGGACACGCTCGTGGAGATCGGCCCGCGCGGCGCTTTCACAACCCGGGTCCGTGTGCGAACGGCCGACCGTGTGGGCCTGCTGCACGACCTCGCTCGCGCCATCGACGTGTTCGGGCTCGATGTCCGGCGCGCGACGATCACCACGCTCTCAGGCATGGCCGACGACGTCTTCGAGATCACCGACGACGAGGGTGGCCCGCCGGATCCGGACGCACTGCGCGACCGCATCATGCCGGAGCTTGAGGCGGCCGCGCACGGGTAGCGCGCCAGGATCTGCAGCGCCCGTCTACTTCTTCTCCTGGACCGTGAGGGTCCACAGAACGGCGGTGTTGCTCGACTTGACCATGAACGTGTGCGTTCCGGCGGGCACGTCGAGCACGGTCTCGTAGGGGGACGAACCCGGCGCTGACACGGCGAACGACCGGATCTTCCAGTCGGCGTCCCCGGGACCCCACGAATACGCTGCAAGTAGGTAGCCCTGCGCACCATCAGCGGTGAACAGCATTCGCTTCTCACCGTCCCCGAGCGTGATACCCGGGCTCATCCATTCAGAATCGCTTGCCTGGTGCTCGAGGACGGTCGTCCACTCTTGCTGGAGTATGATCACGCCGATGTCCACGATCTTGGGCTTCACCGTCAGCTGCGAGAGATCACTGATCTCGAGTGTGGAGGGCGCGGGAGGCGGCTGCGTGGCCGTGCTGCCGCTGTCACCCGAACTCCCACTGGGCGGGCTTCCCGCGTCCGCGGCCGGAGCCTCGGCGATCACGAGCGATATCGCCGCGCCCGACTCGACCTCGACGCCGGGCAGCGGGTCCTGACTGAGGACGGTCCCCGCGGGGGTGACCGACTCCTCCACGACGGCGGTCACAGTCGTTCCGATCACCAGGCCCGCGGTCTCGGCATCCGCCGTAGCACGCTCCAGCGTCATACCACGCAGGTCGGGCACGGTGGCCGTTTCAGCCTCGGCGACCTCGGTCTCCTCCACCACCGGCTCGTCCTCACCCCGCGTACCGAGGTAGAAGCCGAGGCCCGCGGCAATGAGCAGCGCGGCTATCACCGCGGCGGCGAACCAGCGTCGCGGGACCGAGGCTTTCGATGCGGGCACCTCCGTCGGCGCGGTGGGCTCACTGTCGGTTGGAGCCTGCCCCGACGGTGTCTCCGCCACCGGCATCACCTGTGTCACGTCCCGCCCGTCCACCGTTCCTCCTTCACGCGCCGGTCAGCAGGTCTTTCACGACCTTCGGGTCGGCGAGGGTCGACAGGTCACCGAACGCCTCCATGTCCTTCTCGCCTGCTGCGATCTTGCGCAGAATGCGGCGCATTATCTTGCCGCTGCGCGTCTTTGGAAGATCGTGCGCGAACTGGATGCGGTCCGGCTGAGCGATCGGCCCGATCACCTTGCGCACGTGACCCTTGAGAATCGTCGCGAGGTCATCAGAGGCGAGCTGCCCGTCACGCAGGGTGACGTATGCGTGAACGCCCTCGCCCTTCACCGGGTGCGGGAAGCCCACGACCGCCGCCTCGGAGACGGCGTCATGACTCACGAGCGCGCTCTCGATCTCGGCGGTGCCCATGCGGTGACCGCTCACGTTGATGACGTCGTCCACGCGGCCGAGCAGCCAGAAGTCGCCGTCAGCATCCACACGTGCGCCATCACCGGTGAAGTAGCGGCCCGGGAAGCGCTCGAAGTAGACCTCGCGCATGCGCGCATTGCCGGCGTCGCCCCAGGTGCCGCGCAGCATGCCCGGCCACGGCTTGTTCACGGTGAGGTAGCCGCCATCGCCCGGTTCGGCACGCGAGCCGTCCTCACGCACCACCTCGGCCACCACGCCGAAGAACGGCCACGAGGCCGACCCCGGCTTGAGGGGCGTCGCCCCCGGGAACGGGGTGATGAGGAAGCCGCCTGTCTCCGTCTGCCAGTACGTGTCCACGATCGGCAGCTCGTTGCGGCCGATGGTGTCGTGATACCACTCCCAGACCTCGGGGTTGATCGGCTCGCCCACCGTGCCGAGCAGACGCAGGCTCGAGAGGTCGTAGCGCTGCGGCCAGCCGGCGCCGTGGCGCATGAGCGCGCGGATCACCGTGGGCGCGGTGTAGAAGACGTTCACGCGGTACTTCTCGATCACGGCCCAGAACCGCGCGGGGTCCGGATACGTGGGAACGCCCTCGAACATGAGCGACGTGGCGCCCGCGGCGAGCGGCCCGTACACGATGTAGCTGTGGCCGGTCACCCATCCGATGTCGGCGGTGCACCAGTAGACATCCTCGTCGCGATTGTCCATGACCGTCTTGAAGCTCATGGCGGTGTAGAGCAGGTAGCCGGCGGTCGTGTGAAGCACGCCCTTCGGCTTGCCCGTGGAGCCCGACGTGTACAGGATGAACAGCGGATCCTCGGCGCCCATCGCCTCGGGCTGACACGGCTTGCGGACCTCGGGCGCGGTGACCTCCTGGTGCCACCACGTGTCGCGCCCGGGCTCCATGTCCACGTCGCCGCTGCCGCGCTTCACCACGATGCACGCCTCGACACTCGGGCACTCGAACAGCGCCTCGTCGGCCGCTGCCTTGAGCGCCACCTTGCGGCCACCGCGGATGCCCTCGTCGGCGGTGACCAGCAGCTTCGCGCCGCAGTCCTGGATGCGCTCGCGCAGCGCGCTTGCCGAGAAGCCGCCGAAGATGACCGAGTGGATGGCGCCGATGCGCGCGCAGGCGAGCATCGCCATGGGTAGCTCGGGGATCATCGGCAGGTAGATCGCCACGCGGTCGCCACGCTCGATGCCCTTCTTCTTGAGCACGTTGGCGAACCGGCTGACGGCGTGATGCAGTTGCTGGTAGGTGAAGGTGCGCGAGCTTCCGTCGTCGCCCTCCCAGATGAGCGCCGCCTTGTTGCGGCGCCAGGTGCCCAGATGCCGGTCCAGACAGTTCACCGAGACGTTGAGCTCCCCATCCTCGAACCAGCGGAAGTCGAGGTCCGCGAAGCCGCCGCTGCTTATCACCGTAGGCTCCTTGAGCCAGTCGAGTTCCGAGCGCGCCGCGTCACCCCAGAAGCCCTCGGGATCCTCGATCGACCGGCGGTACATCTCCGCGTACGTGTCGCGATCGGGAATCACGGCGTGCGCCGCGAACTCCGCCGGCGGCGCGATGGTGGCGTTCTCGCCACTCAGGTGCTCGATGCTGGCACGGCCCTCGTCAGTCATGTGACCCCCTTGTCGACGCCTCTCCTAGGACCTATTCCCTTTGCTGCCGGGGACAGTCGTGTACGATACGTGTACTCACGCGTGCAAGGGAGCGCTAGTGCCGTCTGCAGCACGGAAGTACGACGATCTCAGAAACCGGTTGAAGAACCTGGGGAGCGCTCTCGTAGCGTACTCCGGCGGCGTGGACTCCACGCTGCTCGCCTTCACCGCGCACGCCGTGCTCGGTGAGAAGTGCCTCGCCGTGCTCGCCGTTTCCGATGTGCACCCCGCCGCGGAGATCGACGAGGCCCGTGCCACCGCGCAGAACCTCGGCCTGCGACTGCACGAGGCCGAGACCTACGAGCTTACCGACCCGCGCTTTCAGGCGAACCCGGTCGACCGATGCTACTACTGCAAAGCCGAGATGTTCGCGCTACTGCGTACGATCGCGACCGCGCGCGGTATCACCTGGGTGCTCGACGGTACGAACGCCGACGACACTTCCGACCGGAGGCCCGGCCGTCGCGCCGCCGCCGAGTTCGGCATCGTGAGCCCGCTGCTCGAGGTCGGTCTGCACAAGAGCGAGATCCGGCTTCTCTCGGAGCAACTCGGCCTGCCGAACTGGGATAAGCCGGCCATGGCATGCCTGGCCACGCGGTTCCCGTATGGCACGCCGATCACCGAGCAGATGCTGGAGCAGGTGGCATCCGCCGAGGCCGCGGCACGCGCGCTCGGCTTGAGGCAGTTGCGCATACGCGCCCACGGAGACGTGGCACGTATCGAGGTCGACCCGGGCGAGATGGAGCGCGCGTTCGCGTTGCGCGAGCAGCTCGCAGCGGCGGTGAAGGGCGCGGGCTTCGGCTTTGTCGCGCAAGATCTCGAGGGCTACCGCACGGGCTCCTTCGATGGCGGGCTCGCCATCGACGAAGACGACGCTTAGGCGACCGGACGCCAGCCAGACGCGACGACTGCGCCGGACTCCTTGCCGCGTGCGACTGCTGGAACAGGCGAGCCTCCGGGTCTGACCAGCGCCCATGCGAACGCGATAGCGATGCCGACGGGTTGCATGACCGCGATGATCGGCTCAAGTGCGTCCAAGCCGCTCGCGAGTGCGATGAACACCCACGCGGTGGGCAGCGCCGTCATCGCCGGCCAGATCACCCACGGCACCTCGGCCGACCGGCCGATCCCGAGCATGAACACCACCTGCGCCAGCGCGGCGACACACACCGCGCCCCCGATGATCCAACCTGGGGTACGCCACCCTTCCGAACCGGGCCGCACCACCACTGCCGCCTCGTTCACGACGCCCCCGTCCCGCGCCCCTTGAGCGCTTCGCTACGCCACGAGCTCCCTGAGCGCCGCCCGCACCGCCAGCGGCATACGCTCGTTGAGCCGCGCGGGGTCCCCCATGGCGCGCCCGAGGATCCGCGTGGTGAACGGCTGCGCCGTCTTCACGATGTCAATCTCCGGATAGAGTGCTCGCGCCACACCCTCAACGGTCGCGAGCGACTTGATGAGCAGGCCGTACCCGCTCGGGATCTTGATCCCGTGCTCCCCGAGAAGCTTCAGGAATCCCAGACCGAAGTGCGCGAAATCGCGCGTGCCATCCGCACGCGTGGTGCCGTCCAGCAGTTCGCCCAGTCCTGCGCGCACCGGTCCGATACGGTCGGCGGGGACGATCACGCCGAGCTTCGCCGAGTACTTCAGCGCCCGGTCCGGGTCGCGGTAGACGAGCGCGGCCATCACCTGGGTGATGTTCATGCGCTCCTCGGGCGTCAGGTAGCCGACGATGCCGAAGTCGAGATACGCGATCGTGTTGTCAGGCGTCACGAACAGGTTCGCCGGGTGCAGGTCCGCGTGGTAGCGGCCGTAGACGAACACCTGCCGCATGAACGCCGTAGCGCCGTGCACCGCGAGCGCGAAGGTGTCGACTCCCGCGGCCTTGGCGGCCTCGATATCGGTGAGGCGCCAGCCCCGCATGAACTCCATGGTGAGCACCTTCGCGGTGCTGCGCGACCACACGATGCGTGGCGCGACCACCTTCGGGTCATCTCGGAAGTCGTAGAGGAACCGGTCCGCATACCGCCCCTCCTTGCGCAGGTCGAGTTCGCGCTCGACGGTCACGCCGAACTCATCCAGCAGCGCGACGGGGTCCACACGCCGCCCGATCCGCGTGGCGCCGATGCGCGTCATCAGCCGGCGCGCGACGATGATATCCGAGCTGATCGACTCGGCGGCGCCGGGCCGAACGACCTTCACGACCACGTCCGCACCAGCCGGCAACGTGTCCCCCCATACCGGCCGGTACGGCGCGGCCAACGTGGCCCGGTGCACCTGCGCGATGGAGGCGGATGCCAGCGGCTCGTTGTCGAACGTCGCGAAGAGCTTCTCGGGCGATGTACCGAACTCGGCGGCGATCACGGCGCGGATCGCCTCGGCGGGAAGCGCCGGCACCGCGTCTTGCATAGTGCGCATCTCGGCCACGAGCTCATCTGAGAACTCGTCGGGACGCACGGAGATGAGTTGACCGAGCTTGATGAATGCGGGGCCGAGCTCCTCGAACGCCCGCCGAAGCGCCCGCGCCCATGCCGTGCGTCGCCGCGAGGCCGGGGCGAGGCCGAAGCCGGCGGCGGGAAGCGCAGCGATCAGGCGCTTGAGCACCACACGGACGATGACTGACTCACGGGAGGCCATGGCGCGCCTCCTACTGCCCGAGCTTGCGGACGAGCGACTCGAGCAGAGCTTCGATGTTGTCCATGCGGCCACGCAGCTCGGCCACCTCGAAGCGGACGTCCTCGAGCGCGGGATCGGGTTGCCTCTCGATCGAGACCTCCTCGCCGCGCGCCCGCGCCTCGAGATCGCGCTTGAGGTTCTCCTTCTCCTCGGCCACCATCGCGGCGAGACCGTCGACGAACGCGTCCGGTCCGCCGGTCATCCCTTCGGCACCGCCCTGCTCGCCGCGGAGCACCGCGGCCTTCAGGCCTTCATCGGCCGCCTCGTGCGTGAGCATCCACGCGGCGAAGAACCGCATCACGTCGTCGGTCATCTCGCGCTCCCGTCCCCTCGAAGATACTGTGTAATGGATAGTACCTCGCAATACAAGGTAGTGCAAGCGGGAATGTGCGAACGGGGCCGGCAGGTGCGATTCCTACCGGCGGCGGAGCAGGCGCAGGCTGTTGGCGATCACGAGCGGCGCCACACCGATGTCCGCGAGCTCAAGGAACGCACCCCCTCTGATGAGCACACCGTCGCGGGTGGCGCGGGTGATGCCCGACACGATGGCCACCGGCGTGGAGACGACGAGCGCGCACGGGCAGGACACGACGAGAAGTACCAGCGCGTCGTGTGTGTGCTGACCCGCCAAGCGTCCTCCGGTCCCCCCTACGCCACGTCGCGGCGCGAGAAGATCACCACCGAACCCACCAGTGTCAGCGCCGCAAGGGTCCCGTAGAGCCACCACGCCGCATCGGCGACCGGATCACCGTTGATGATCCTCCCCGGTTGCCAGTACGTGATGAGATTCACCGGGTCGAGGACCTCGGCGGCCTCGGACACGTTGGCCACCAGATCGGCGACCCACATCAAGAACAGTACTCCTGCAGCGATCGCGCCCGGTTTGCCCCCGCCGCGGAACATCGAGCTCAGCAGAAGCGCGAAGCCGCCGATAGCGAGCATGAACATCATGCCGAAGGCAAAGAGCTCCCAGAACATACCCCGGCTGAGATCGATGTCGTAGGTCGGCCCGAAGATCCTGATCGGCGCGAAGCTCGACACCGCGAGCACGAGCGCGTACCCGACGAGCGCGATGGCGCGCGTGATGGCCACCTTCACGCGGGAGATGGGCTGCGTGAGCACGAGTTCCATCGTACCCTCGGCGATCTCACCGGCGAACGCCCGCGCCGCGAAGATGATGAGCGCGGAGGCCACGATGATCATCCACATGAGGCCGAGATACTCGGTCTGGAAGTAGCCGCCGAGGGAAGCGAACGACACCTCGGTACCACCGAAGATCGCGAGCATCTCCGGCGGCATGCTCTCGATCATCTCGGCGTACTGCCCCCCGCCGATCTGAGGGTAGAACCAGGTCATCATCCAGGAGTAGCTCACGAGTCCGAACGCGAACCAGAAGATCGAGGACCGGTGCTGGTGCAGGGTGCCGCGAAGCAGTGTCCAGCTCATCGCGCCCCCCCTCCCCCGGCGCTCACGTGCCCTTCGTCGCCGTCGGCCGCCCGGTAGTACTCGAAGAAGACGTCCTCGAGGCTCGCTTGTTGGATCCGCAGGTCGGCCACACGCCGCTCGGCGATGCGCTTGATGACCGCGTCGACCACGTCGCCCCTGGCGCGGGCGGAGAGCACCGTGTCGCTCACGGCGAGCACGTTGTCTAACCCGGGGACCGCATCCAGGAAGCCGGGATCCACCGGTTCGGCGAACGTGACCTCGATCTCGCGAAGCCGCTTGCCGAGAAGCGCCTTCACGCCCTCTTCGGCCACCAGACGCCCGGAGCGGATGATGCCCACGCGATCGCAGACGCGCTCGACCTCGGACAGCACGTGGCTCGACAGGAATACGGTGCGTCCCGCCGCGACGCGTTCATCGATCACGCTGTAGACGGCCTCCTGGTTGAGCGGATCGAGACCGCTCGTCGGCTCATCGAGAATGAGCAGCTCGGGGTCGTGCGCCATGCCGAGGATGAGCGCGAGCTTCTGCTTGTTGCCCTTGGAGAGCTCCTTGACCTTCTTCGAGGGGTCGAAGTCGAACCGCTCGAGCAGGTCTTTGGTGAGCGCGCCCTTGGACCCGCGGAATCCCGCAACGTAGTCCAGGTGCCAGTGCCCGGTCTCCTTGTCGTAGAGCCTGACCTCGCCGGCGACGTACCCGATGCGGCGCCGCAGGGCTGCACCATCGAGTGTGATGCGCTCACCGAGAACCTCCGACGCGCCGGCCGTGGGTTTGAGCATGCCCAGCAGACACCGGATGGTGGTGGTCTTCCCCGCCCCGTTCGGTCCGAGGAATCCGTAGACCGCGCCCTCGGGCACGGACATGGTCAGATCCTCCACCCCTCGGGTCTTGCCGTAGTACTTCGTGAGTCCCTGCGCACTGATCGCGTCCATGCAGGCGCGCTCCTTCTTTGGCATGGGAAACCGCATCCTCATCCTGTAAACTTACCGTATGCGACGGCTGCCGGCATCATCGGCATGGCCCAACTTCCTCGACGTTTGGAGCGCACGTGAGCGACAGCAGTGATACCCGGACCAGCGAGACCGCCCCCTTCGAGCCGGCCCCGCGCAAGAAGACTGCGTGGATGATCGCACTCGGCGTCGTGGTCGCCCTCGGCATCGCCGGCGCCGGCTGGGCCGTCCTGTACGGACCGAACGGCAACGCCCCGGGGAAGGCTGCCGACGGATCGGACTCATCGAATGAGGCGACTCGATCCATCGAGTCGACCAGGACGATCGAGGACACCTCGACCGTGGTCGTCGAGCCCGAGGGCGGGGACACGAACCCCGAGTACGACCCGGACGCCGACCCGCCGCTCGTCGAGCAGTACACTGGCCTCATCACTGACGTGAAGGAGTCCGGCGGAGCGTACGTCATCACAGTCGACTACGTGCAGTTCGTCATGGGCGATGAGGCGAAGAAGGCCGCCGAGGCTCACGGCGAGACGGTGCCCGCAAGCGGTCTGTACATCGTGAACGACAATCCGCTCACTCGCGAGCGCGCAGTGAAGCCCGATCTCTCCGTCCGCGTGACGATCGACGCGGCGGGCAAGCCGTCCGAACTCGGCCGGACCATGTCGCTCGCCGAGTGGGCGAGCGCATTCGACGGACCGCATTCGGAGGCCTACCGGAGCGGCACGTACATCATCACGCTGACCAACGGTACCGTCACCATGCTTGAGCAGCTCTACCTGCCGTAGCCAGTCCGGTCCGGCTTCGGCGCTCCACCGGCGCGGCCGGTCGGTTTCAGGGAAGATACCGACTGATGCCGCGTGGGAGGGAAGCCCTGATGGCGGACAGCCAGCGTACCAAGGCCGTCATCTTCATCGTACTCGGCGCGGTCGCCGCACTCGCGGTTGGCAGCGTCGTGGGCTGGTTCATGCGGGGACTCGAGGTCGGCAACCTCGAGGAGGAGCTCGCCATGACCAGGGACCGGCTCGCGGAAGCCGAGACGGAGATCGGGACAGAGGACGGCGATGGAGATGCGGCCGAGACGCCCCCGGGCACGGAGGCCGCGGACGCACCGACCGGTAGCGGCAGCACACCCGCGACCACGACCGAGCGCCAGCCAGGCATGGTGGTGGCCGTCACCGGCTCGCCGGGTGCCTACGTGCTACGGATCGACTACGTCCTGTTCCTCACCGGCGCAGAGGCGATCGCCGCAGCGACCGCGCACGGAGACGAGTCGCCCCCGCCGAACGACTACTACATCGTCAACGACAACCCGCTGCTCAGGGACTTCCCCATCCAGTCGGGCATACCCGTCACCGTGGTGACCAACGATGACGGCACGTCCGACTCGGAGGGTCACGCCATCACTCTGGACCAGTGGGTCGCCGCGCTGAGTGGCCCCCCGGCCAACGCGTACCGGGCCAGCATCTACTGGGTAACGATCACGGATGGCACGATCACGGCGATCGAGGCACAGTACGTGCCCTGATGAAGGTGCCCGATGAAGTGGTCGGATCTCACCAAGAACCAACAAGTGCTTGCCATCGTGGCGGCCGTTGTGGCACTGATCCTCGTCGGCGGCGGCGCGTACGCGATCGGTCGCGGTGCGGGGGACGACGGTAGCGTCGAAGAAGAGTCGAGTGCGACGCCCGAAGCGACCGAGACCACGGAGCCGGAGGTCGCCGAGGTGGCAGAGGTGCCGATGACCGCACAGTCGGAGCCCGAAGCGCCGCCCGCCGAGGAACCCGGGCCCAGCTACGTGCGCTACGCCTACGTGCGCGCGATGCCCGACGCGTTCCGAGACCAGTGGAAGGTCACCGTCGAAAACGGCGTCATCACGCGCGTGGAGATGATCGCGGTAGCGGACTAGCGCAGCACGTCACCGCTTGCGCTTGCGCACCCCGTGAGCACTGCCCTTGCGGGCACCCTGCTTGAGCTTGGCGAGCACCTCGTCGGCAGTGGTCGACTCGATCTCTGCCTTGAGCTTCACGACCTGGTCGCGCAGGCGGGCGGCACTCTCGAAATCGAGCGCCTCGGCGGCGCCATGCATGTCCTCCTCCATCGAGGCGATGATCCGCGCGAGCTCCTCACGAGGCAGCTTTCCGAGTTCGGCGGCCACATCCACGCTCGGCTCGAGGCCGACTTCGGTCTCCCGGACGTACTGCGCGATGTCGTGGATCGCCTTGCGGATGGTCTGCGGCTCGATGCCGTGCTCCGTATTGAACGCCATCTGCATCTCGCGGCGCCGGTTCGTCTCCTCCATGGCGGTGCGCATCGAGTCGGTGACCTTGTCGGCGTAGAGGATGACTTCTCCGGAGACGTTGCGGGCCGCGCGACCGATCGTCTGGATGAGTGAGCGATGGTTGCGCAGGAAGCCCTCCTTGTCCGCGTCGAGGATCGCCACGAGCGACACCTCAGGCAGGTCGAGGCCCTCACGGAGCAGGTTGATTCCCACGAGGCAGTCGATGACGCCGGCACGCAGGTCGCGCAGGATCTCAACGCGCTCGAGCGTAGCGATGTCCGAGTGCATGTAGCGCACCTTGATGCCGTGCTCGAAGAGGTAGTCGGCGAGATCCTCGGCCATCTTCTTGGTGAGCGTGGTCACGAGCGTGCGTTCGTTGCGCTCTGCACGCTCCCGCACCTCCCCCATCAGGTCGTCGATCTGACCGTGCGTGGGCCGGACCTCGATCGCAGGATCCACCAGGCCGGTGGGGCGGATGATCTGCTCGACGACGCGCTGGCTGGTACGGAGCTCGTAGTCGCCCGGCGTGGCGGAGACGAAGATGGTCTGCGGGATGCGTGCACGGAACTCGTCGAACTTGAGCGGCCGGTTGTCGAGCGCACTCGGCAGGCGGAATCCGTGATCGACCAGCGTGAGCTTGCGGGAGCGGTCGCCTTCGTACATGCCGTGCAACTGCGGCACGGTCACGTGGCTCTCGTCGATGATGCAGAGGAAGTCCTCGCCGAAGTAGTCGATCAGCGTGTGCGGCGGCTCGCCCGGCTTGCGCCCGTCCAGGTGCCGCGAGTAGTTCTCGATGCCGTTGCAGTAGCCCATCTCCTCAAGCATCTCGAGGTCGTAGTTCGTGCGCATCTCGAGCCGCTGTGCTGCGAGCAGATTGCCCTCGGCATTGAGCTGCGCGAGTCGCTGGTGGAGCTCCTCACGGATGTTGGCGATTGCGCCCTGCATCTTCTCCTTCGGCGTGACGTAATGCGTGGCCGGCCAGATGGGGGTGGCGCCGAAGCGGTTCACGAGCTCGCCGGTCACATGGTCGACCTCAGTGATGGACTCGATCTCATCGCCGAAGAACGCGACGCGCACCGGCACGTCCGCATACGGCGGGAAGATGTCGATCACGTCACCGCGCACGCGGAACGCACCGCGCTCGAGATCGTAGTCGTTGCGGTCGTAGTTGACGTCGATGAGATCGCGGATCAGCTGGTCGCGATCGTAGGTGGCCCCCTCGGACAGGAAGACCGCCATGCCGGCGTAGTCCTCCGGCGAGCCGATGCCGTAGATGCACGACACGCTCGCCACGACCACGACGTCCTTGCGAGAGAGCAGCGCGGCTGTGGCGGCGTGACGCAGCTTCTCCACCTCGGCGTTGATCGACGCGTCCTTCTCGATGTACGTATCGGTGGTTGGGACGTACGCCTCGGGCTGGTAGTAGTCGTAGTACGAGACGAAGTACATGACCGCGTTGTCGGGCATCGTGTCGCGGATCTCGCTCGAGAGCTGCGCGGCGAGCGTCTTGTTGGGCGCGAGGATGAGTGTGGGCTTCTGCACGGCCTCGATGAGCTTGGCCATCGTGAAGGTCTTGCCCGAGCCCGTCACGCCGAGCAGCGTCTGGTCGCGCAGGCCCTCTCGGACGCCCTCGGTCAGCCCTGCGATGGCGGTCGGCTGATCGCCCGCGGGCTCGAACTCCGATACGACCTTCAGCTCGCGCATGCTGCGCTCCTACATCTCCCGCGGGACGATCTCATTCTCCCAGAATGCTCTGACGTCCAGGCGGAACGATTCGAGGTCGGCATCGTTTTCGATCACGTAGTCGGCGATCTCCCGGCGCTCGGCATCGCCCGCTTGCCGCGCGATGCGGCGCTCCGCATCCTCCTGGGACATGCCCCGTGCGACGGCCCGCTCGATGCGCGTCTCCTCGTTCGCCGAGATCGCGAGCACCGCGTCCACCGGCTCGAGGAACAGCGGTGACTCCGCGAGCAGCGGGACCACGAGCACCACCATGCGCGGCGGCTCGCCCTGCAGCGCAAGCGCGTCGAGCGCGCCTGCGACCGCAGCGAGCACGGCCGGATGCACGATCGCGTTGAGGCGCTGCGTGGCGTCCTCGGAGGCGAACGCCTGCTGCGCGAGAGCCCGGCGGTCGATGCGCCCGTCGGCTCCGACCACACCTTCGCCGAACGCCTTCACGACCCGATCGTGGACCGCAGGTGTCTCGTCGAGCAGCACCTTCGCGACCTCGTCGAGATCGATCACCACGGCGCCGAGCTCGGCGAAGACCTGCGCGGCTGTTGACTTGCCCGAGCCCAGACCACCGGTGAGTGCTAGTACGTACATCGTTACCTCCAGATGGCTCGGGGCCGCACCCGCACTCGCGCGCAGGTCCGGCCCCGGGTGTGTCGTCAGCGACGGTGTGGCGGGCTAGTCCTCCTTGGACTCTTCCTCGTCATCGTCGTCGTCGTCGTCATCGTCGTCGTCCTCGTCATCGTCGTCGTTGTCATCGTCGTCGTCATCGTCATCGTCCGACTCCTCGGCGACCTCGAGGGCCTCCTCGGTCTCGGCGACCTCTTCGACCTCGACGGCCTCGTCGCCCTCTTCGGCGTCCTCGGAGTCGTCGGGCACGGCGTCCGGCAGGCCGAGCTCCTCGTTGGCGGCGCGGATCGAGAGGGAGATGCGGCGGCGGTCCATGTCGACGTCCATGATCTTGATCTTGATCTCGTCGCCCACGTTGGTGACGTCCTCGGGCTTCTCGACGTGACCGCGAGCCATCTCGGAGATGTGCACGAGGCCTTCGACGTTGTCACCGATCTCAACGAACGCGCCGAACGGAACGATCTTGGTGACCTTGCCGTCCATGATCGCGCCGATCTGGAACTCCTTGACGAGCTGCTTCCACGGATCGTCCTGGGTCTGCTTGAGGCCGAGGGAGATGCGCTCGCGGCTCATGTCGACGTCGAGGACCTGAACCTCGACCTTGTCGCCGACGGCGACGACCTCGGACGGGTGGTTCACGTGGCTCCAGCTGAGCTCGGAGATGTGCACGAGTCCGTCGATGCCGCCGAGGTCGACGAACGCGCCGAAGTCGACGATCGAGGAGACGGTACCCGGCAGGATCATGCCCTTGACCAGCTTGTTCAGGATGTCCTGGCGCTCCTGCTTGCGGTCCTCTTCGAGCACCACGCGACGGGAGAGCACGACGTTGTTGCGGTTGCGGTCCATCTCGATGACGCGCGACTCGAGGCGCTCACCGAGGAACATGTGCAGGTCCTTCACGCGGCGAAGATCGACGAGTGAGGCAGGCAGGAAGCCGCGCAGGCCGATGTCCAGGATAAGACCACCCTTGACGACCTCGATGACCTCGCCCTCGACGGTCTCGCCGGCCTCGAACTTCTTCTCGATGTCGTTCCACGCGCGCTCGTAGGCGGCACGCTTCTTGGAGAGGATCAGGCGGCCGTCCTTGTCTTCCTTCTGGAGGACGAGGGCCTCGATCTCGTCGCCAAGCTGCACGATGTCGGCAGGGTTGGCGTCCTTGCGGATCGAGAGCTCGCGCGCCGGGATGACGCCTTCGGACTTGTAGCCGATGTCGAGGAGGACCTCGTCCCGCTCGACCTGGACCACGGTACCGGTCACCAGGTCACCGTCGTCGAAGTCGGTGATGGTACCGTCGATGAGAGCGTGCATCTCTTCGTCGGTGTACTCGTGCTCGTCGTGCTCGATGTAGCTGTCGTTCTTCTCGTCTACCACTGTGGTGGCCCCTTTCGTACTTCGGGGGCCCCGGGTGCCAACGTCTCGGTCGCTTTGCTTTCCGGTCGGTCATGCTCTCGGGGGCCTACAGGACTGTGCGCTCCGCGCGCCCGCGCGGAAGCCCCAGGATGATACCACCCGGAGCCGTGTGCTGGATAGACAAGGCTGACGGGCGGCGTGGCGGCGTGAGCCTCCCCTGCCCACGCGCCGAGCCTGAAGAAGTCCGGTCAGGATATCCGCTCGGCCCCCCCCAGTCTGCTCCGCAGTCGCCCGCTTGAGCTTCGCGACCTCGGCTGTGAGCGCGCGCCACACCTGTGAGAAGCGCAACCCCTCGGCACCGAGGTGGATCAGGCCGACCCTCACGGATCGCCGGCGCTGTCGCTACTTGGCCTGCGCCCAGTTCGGCCCCGACCCCACGCTCACCTCGAGCGGCACGCGCAGATCGGCCACCCCCGCCATCGCCTCCCGCACCATCGCCGAGAGGCGCTCGAGCTCGGCGGGCGGCGCCTCGAAGACGAGTTCGTCGTGTACCTGCAACACCATGCGCGCCTCGAAGCCATCCTCGCGCAACCGGCGGTCGACCTCGATCATCGCAAGCTTCATCAGGTCCGCCGCGGTGCCCTGCATCGGGTGGTTCATCGCCGTGCGCTCACCGAACGAGCGCAGATTGTAGTTGCTGCTCCTGAGTTCGGGAATCGGGCGGCGGCGCCCGTAGAGCGTCTCCGCGTAGCCCCATCTGTGCGCTTCGGCGATCGTGTCGTCGAGGTATACCCGCACGCGCGGATACGCGGCGAAGTAGCGGTCGATCGTCGCCTGCGCCTCGGCGTAGCCGATACCGAGCGAGTCCCCCAGTCCGTGCGCCGAGATGCCATACACGATGCCGAAGTTCACAGCCTTCGCCTTGCGGCGCATCTCGGCATCAACCTCTTCAGGCTCCACGCCGAACACGCGCGACGCGGTGGCCGCATGGAAGTCCGCGCCTGAGGTGAACGCATCGATGAGGCCGGCGTCCCCCGACAGATGCGCGAGGATACGCAGCTCGATCTGCGAGTAGTCCGCCCCCACCATGAGGTCGCCCGCTCGTGCGGGCACGAACGCCGCGCGGATACGCCGCCCGAGCTCCGTGCGCACCGGGATGTTCTGCAGGTTGGGGCTCGAGGACGACAGCCGCCCGGTGGCCGCCACTGTCTGGTTGAAGGTTGTGTGCAGCCGCCCGTCCTCGCCGAGGAGCCGCGGCAGTGCATCGATATACGTGCTCGTGAGCTTGGTGAGCTCGCGGTACGCAACGACCTTCCCGGCTATCGGGTGCAGCGGGGCCAGGGCGGCGAGCACGCTGGCATCGGTGGAGTACCCGGTCTTCGTCTTCTTCTGAGTGGGGAGCCGCAACTTGTCGAACAGCACTTCGCCCAGCTGCTTCGGCGAGTCGATGACGAACTCGGTCCCCGCCAGCTCGCAGATCTCGGCCGTGAGCGCATCGATCTCACCGTGCGTCTCGGCCGAAAGCTCGTCGAGGACGGCGCGGTCGAGGCCCACACCGAGCTCTTCCATGCGCACGAGCACCGGAACGAGCGGCATCTCGATCTCGTCGAAGCACCGCGCGGCACCCCACGACTCGAGCTTCTCACGCAGCACGGGGGCCAGTTCGGCCGCCGCTTGCGCTTCTGCCGCCAGGTCGCCCGGCTCGAGCGACCGGCCGAGGTGCTCGGCGGCCACCGACGCGATGCCGAAGTCCGAGCGGTTCGAGG
>JBASOJ010000006.1:0-5669 GCA_049658145.1 Coriobacteriia bacterium | reverse complement strand
CCACGCACAGTGCCCTGAGGATGCAGACGCGCTCATCCACATGGTGCAGGAACGCGTCATCGTACAAGCGGTGAGGATCGGCCGCATTGGAGTCATCATCGGCACGCACGTCGGTCCAAGCGGACTGGCTCTGGCCTTCTGGGGGAGACCTCGGACCAGCCACGCATGAGTCACGTCGCGAGTTCCGGAGCGGGCGAAATGCCAAAGGGACTGCCAACTTGGCAGGAGTTCAGGAAATCATCCGAAGTTGCCCTGCGGGTTCACGACCTGCGCCACACTGCGCTATCGCTCCTGCCCAGGCAGGGCAACAGCACGAAGGTCGTCCAAGAGGTTGCCGGTCACCATTCGTCGGCGTACACGATGGACACCTATTGCTGGTCCGATCACCGCACCCAGAGAGCCGCGGCACGAGAGCGGAAGTAGCGTAACCTCGGGCCACCAGCCCGCGTCCAGTCCAGGCGGCCATCCCATGCCCTGCCCAGTGTCACACGCTGGCTTTTGGTTCGGCCCGACGGCAGCTGAAGCGCTACCAGTGGGAGTGCAACTGCGACCGGACGCACAACGGACGCCTGACCAGAGGTCGGACGCCCGCTGTGGTTCTCGGTGAGGCTAAGATTCAAAACTAGCAGACCCGATGTGTCGGCACATCCTTGAATCAGTACGAGCTAACTGGCGGCTCCTTCTTGGAGCTCGTGCCCACCACGACGTGCAGACGCGCCATTCTCGCGACTACTGTGTGGTGTAGCCGCCGTCAATGACGAGCTCAGCGCCCGTGATGAACGACGCCTCATCGGAGGCGAGGAACAGCACACCCGCCGATACCTCTTCCGGCTGCGCTGGGCGGCCCAGTATGGTGGTTCCCAACATGGCCTTCGCGACCTCAGGGTCCACCAAGAGATCCACGGTCATCGGAGTCGCGATGACGCCGGGATGGACAGAGTTGACGCGGATACCGAACTGGGCAAGATCGACCGCCGCCGCCTTGGTCAGCAGCCGCACCGCTCCCTTAGAGGCCTGGTAGGCGGCTGCGCTAGGCGCTCCGATGAGTCCATAGATGGATGAGATGTTCACTATCGAGCCCTTACCGGAGCCCTTCATCGCCGACACCACGGTCTTGCATCCGAGGAAGGCGCCCTTCGCGTTGATCGCCATGATGCGATCCCACTCTTCTTCGGTGGTGTCCTGAACCGGCTTCATGATCAGGATGCCGGCGTTGTTGACCAGGATGTCGATCTTGCCGAAGCGCGCGACCGCAGCATCCACCACGCGCTTCCAGTCGCCCTCGCTCGTTACGTTGTGAGCCAGGAACAACGCTTCGCCTCCGGCGGCGTTGATCTCGTCGACGGTGGCCTGACCAGCGGCCTCGGAGACATCCGTCACTACCACCTTCGCGCCCTCTCGTGCGAGCAGAAGGGAATGCGCTTTGCCCATTCCCTGCGCCCCACCGGTAACCAGAGCGACCTTACCGCTGACTCGTCCCATCGCCTTACCCCTTTCATCGTGTGAGGTTCCGTCCTTGGAACCCTCAAGTGTGCGGTCCGGGACTTGCCGGCCTCATAACCGCATTTGTGGACAGTATGATATGAAAACGGGCATGTCAAGCGCGCGTTGCCTCACCAGAAATGTCGCCCAAACAGATTCGTTGCCTCACGTAAGGATGTCGTCGAAAGCATAGCCTCCTTGTCATCGGGTCGATCGACCGGGCGCCCATCACACCCGATGGCCAAAGGCAGTGGGTCGTACATTGCAGCTCAGATCGCCCAGGCCGCCCCGGCGGCGACGGACTGGCGAACTTGGCTCCTCCAAGGGTGGGTATCGGCCGGCCTCAGTTCCAACCGGCTTCAGGGGTAGAATGCGAGCGACCAGATTCCGCTGCTACCTCAGGAGTACGACATGTCGCCATCCATTCCCCCCGCACTCGAACAGCGCCTCTTCGCCGCGGATCCACGCGACCCTGAAGGGATTCTCCGCACCGACACCTCTCTGGGGCTCGATGCCCTGGCGGAGTCCCGCACGCTCGTCAACGCGCGCACGCTGCTGGCCGCGCTCGTCGAGCAGCCCGAGAAGGCGACGAGCGAGCTAAAGAACCTCAACCGGGCCTTCGTGAAGCGCATGACGGAGAAGATGTCGTGGCCTCCTGGATACGTCGAGCAGGGCTGGCGCTACAACCGGGTGCTCGACGAGACGGATGTGCCGCGCCTGTTCATCCTGCGCCACCTCATGGAGATCGCAGGACTGGTGAACCGCCGCAAGGGCGCATTCCACGCGACCCGGCTCGGCAAGCGCTTCCTGGTTCCGGAACGCGCCGGAGAGCTGTTCGACCTGCTGCTGCGCACCTATCTCGGCCGTCTGAACTGGGCGTTCGTCGACCTCGGCCCCGAGGATCGCGAGATGCAGCGCTACTGCGTGCATGCGCTGTGGACGATCCGCCAGCTCGCCGAGAAGGGTGCCACAGCCGACGAGATCGCGTCGCGCCTGGCCGTGAGCGACACGATCTGGCTGGAGGGCCGACCCTGGCCCGGGGGACCCGACAGCCTGCGGACGGCGGTGCGGCGACGCCTGCTGGAACCGCTCTGGGACTTCGGGCTGCTCGCACGCGAGGACGCGGACGAAAGGCTGCCGCTGTGGCGAGTCATCCCCCTGTTCGACGCCGCGATCCGCTTCGAGCTCGGCGTTCCGAGCGCTGCGGCAGCGTCTTCGGGCGAGACTGTCGTCACGCTCACGGTGACGCTGCTGGGTACCGAGCCGCCTGTGTGGCGAAGGCTCGAGGTGCCGTCGTCGCTGACACTCGACCGGCTCCACGAGATCCTCGTCACCGCGATGGGGTGGCTCGACTACCACCTGCACGCATTCGAGATCGACGGACGCCGCTACGGAGTGCCCGACGATTCCTTCGATTTCGACGACACCTTGCCTGAAGAGGAGATCGTGCTGGCCGATCTGGTCGGCATCGGTGTGGATCGGTTCATCTACGAGTACGACTTCGGCGACGGCTGGCAACACGAGATCGTGATCGAGTCTGTCGGCGAGTCCATCTCCGGCGTCAGTTATCCACGGTGCACCGCCGGAGAGCGTGCCTGTCCGCCCGAGGACTGCGGGGGCATTCCCGGCTTCGCTGAGTTCGTCGAGGTGATGGCAGACCCCCGCCACCCCGAGCACGAGGCAATGAGTGCCTGGTACGGCGGCGAGTTCGATCCGGCGGCTTTCAGCGCCGAGGTGACGTCGTCGCTGCTTCGCATGCTTTGGACCGGGGAGGAGATCCCTGACGACCTGGAGACGTGAAGACGTGAAGCCTCACGAGTCGTCGGCAGCATCACGAAGGCACACACGATAGTCGTCCTACTTCGCGCCGAGTAACGACTCCATCGTCTCGATCAACCCAGACATCACCGAGAAGGCATACTGCCTGAACTGCGTGTCGCCGAGGCCCGGAAAGGCCGCGGGAGGGTTGGTTGAGAAGTGCATCGACACCGCTCGACTCCGGACCGTCGAAGACCGCGTTCAGATTCTTCAGGCTCTTCTTGAACCATGCCGGCTTGTGCGCGGCGAGGCGCTCCAGTTCCGCGTCGATCGCCTCTCGCCACTCCGGAAACGCGTCCAGCGCAAAGAAGACGTAGCCTGAGCCGTGAGATCCGGCTGCACCATGATCGCGGCCTCGGACGCGCCCGGCGCGTCGGTGATGAACTCGATCTCTATGTCGCCATCGCCCTGGCTCGCGACGTACTTCGTGACTGGCGGCGAATCCAGCGAGTGGAACTCACAGCGGAAGTCGGCTCCCTTGAGCAATTCATCGATGCTCCTGCTCCTGACCGGCACCGAACGGGGCACGGCCAGATCGATGTCGCGTGTTCGAGGTGATCGACTGGCGGCGCCGGCATCGTAGAGGAGTTCGTAGATGTGCGGCACCCATCCCCCGGCAACGACGACCACGTCGAGGTAGGGCTCGATGGCGGCAAGGCCGCGCGCAAGGACCGGGTCGAGCCGGTTCACGGTCGATCATCCCGCTCGACGAGCGAGCGAAGGCGTCGTTCGTAGAGGTGCTCGGCCTGCTCCCGGCCACGGACGGGATAGTCGTAGAGGTCCAGATAGAGCTGGAGGTCGGCGGCCACTTTGATCCCGCCTTTCGACATCTGCCGGTCGTAGAACGCCGACTCCCGGTAGTAGGGCACCGATATGTTGACGTTGCCGCCGCGCTCGACTCGCCGTGCGCCGAGGTCTGCAAGCGCCGGCACCACGTCTTCGAGTTCGCTGACGTAGATGTCTGCGACGTCGAACGCAGTGTAGCGGTCAACGAGACTCGCACCGGCGTGACCCGTGAGGACGTAGTCGGCACCCTTGGCATCGAACGCCTCGGCGATGCGCGGCAGGAGGTCTTCAGCGCTCGGCGCGAGGATGAAATAGCTTGCCGGGACCGGCCGGCGGCGGCCTCGATACGCCGAGGTCCAGTCGCGCAGCAGCTCGTCGGCATGGCGAAGCACGATCTTCTCATCGCTCCTGGACACGTAGCCGCGCCTCTCGAGCTCCCCGACCATCTTGGACACATAGCCCGGGGTGAGCCGGATCCGCTCGTCTTTCGAGCTGACGGTGTTCGCTATCTCACGCACGCCCATCGGGGAGCGCGCGACGAGGAGGGTGCGAAGTACGAGCGACGCCTTGTCGGAGAACAGGTCGCGTTGACCGCGCTCTTCCTTGCCGGGGTTGGCGAAGCCGCGGCGATCGATATGGATCCCCGGCACCACGAGCCACGCGTTGCCCGCGTAGTCGATGAACGCCGCGCTCGCGTCGCGCAGCAACTGCTGGCTGGCCGGGCTGAAGTACGGCGAGGCGATGACCGGAATCGAAGATCCTTCGTCCGCCGGAGCGAGGCGCGCCAGCTCGACAGCGTCGATCAGCTGCGCCCGGCTGAAGGCATGGCGCAGCTCGACCCGGAGATGAAGATGCCCGCTGGCGAGGTGCACGTCAGCCCGGGCCGCCGGTGCATGGCCTCGCGATCGGCTCGGGCTCACCTCGACGGCCGCGCCAGGAAAGATCTCCCGAAGCGCGCGCTCCAGACCTCGATACCCGTCATCCATACTGGCAGCATCCATGTTTCCTCCGACATATCTGTTTCCCACCCAGGAAACACAATACTCTTTGGAAACCTTCGAGGCAAATGGCACTATTCGTGCGTTCCTGGGGACAGCCGCTCTTCATCCTCGGGCATGTTTGGGGCGGTTTGGGCGACAAATCGGGCGACAAATCGATCTCGATGACCGATTCCGGATTCCGGGCGCCGATATGAGGTCGAAAGGGCCTCTGAGCTGCGGCTTTGTCCACTGCAGGGCCGGCAGAAGGGCACGACTTGGTGCCCGATTTCACGCACGCAACAGGGGATTGCAGGCCCGTGACCTGCGGAAACGTGGTGCCCCCAAGGGAATTCGAATCCTGGCTGTGCTTGTGACTATTGGTACTCGTTGGGACTCGTTGGTACAGCGGAGCTGCGGTGAGTCCCAATCTCAGCATTGTCTAGGGACCCGATACCACAGCAATAGGCGACCGGGCACCTACCCCCAAATCGCGTCGAGAATGCGCATCCTCACCGTCTGAATGGCAGGGACGACTGCGGAGGCGGCAGAGACGAGCAGGAGAATCAGCGCGGCAGAGAACATTGATTGCCCGCTGACCTCTAG
>JBASOJ010000005.1:0-35422 GCA_049658145.1 Coriobacteriia bacterium | reverse complement strand
CCACGCACAGTGCCCTGAGGATGCAGACGCGCTCATCCACATGGTGCAGGAACGCGTCATCGTACAAGCGGTGAGGATCGGCCGCATTGGAGTCATCATCGGCACGCACGTCGGTCCAAGCGGACTGTTCCTGGCCTTCTGGGGGAAGCCTCGGACCAGCCACGCATGAGTCACGTCGCGAGTTCCGGAGCGACGGCTACCGGACGACTGTCAAGACAGGCCACGGGGCACCTCGGCTGCGGCGATGAGGCGTGGGCCCACGACAACGGAGGAACGCTGAATGGACAACCTGAGAGTACTCAAGCACCGCACAACCGATAGGGCCGTGGCACGAAGCGTGGCTGCTCTCGGCAAGCTCGTAGCCGGCGCCCCGGAATCGCACCTGCCTCGAATCGCCGGAATCGCCAGGATGCTGGCCGCAACAGAAGATGACCAGGCACGCGCCGCGAAGCTGCAGCACTACTTCGAGGAGTCAGTGCACGCCGATCCTCAACCGATGCCCATGCAGATGCTGCATCGCGTCATCGAAGCGACGTCACCGACCTGCCGAACCAGACTCATCACCAATCTGGTCTTGTGGATGCGGGAGGGAGTACCCCGGCGCATCGCAGCGCAGGCGAAGATCGGGACTTCGCCGATGGTTCTTCTACTGAGTCCGTCGATGCGCTGCAACCTCCGTTGTACCGGATGCTATGCGGCCGAGTACGATCGAGACGATGATCTGCCGATGGAGGTCATTGAACGGGTCGTCACTGAGGCGCGGGCCATTGGAACGTACGCGATCACGATACTGGGTGGAGAGCCCTTCATCCGACCCGACATCCTCGATCTGTTCGATCGCTTTTCGGACATGACCTTCCAGGTCTTCACGAACGGTGGCTTGATCACCAACAACGTGGCAGCGCGTCTCGCGAACGCGGGCAACGTCCTTGTCTGCTTCAGTGTGGACGGTTTCGAAAAGGACCACGACGCCCGTCGCGGGGCAGGTTCTCTCCGGAACGCCGAGCGTGGGATGGAGGCCCTGCGAACGGCGGGCGTTCCGTTCGGCTTCTCCACGATGGTCACAAGCAGGAACTACCTCGACGTAACGAGTGACGAGTTCACCGACTACCTTATCGAACAGGGCTGCTTGTGGGGCTGGCACTTCCTGTACATGCCGGTAGGCGAGAACCCCGACCTCAGTCTCATGCCCACACCGGAGCAGCGTGAGTACCTGCGGACCAACGGCGCAGCGAGTATCCGGACGAGGAAGCCCCTCTTCGTGATGGACTTCTGGAACGACGCTCCCTACGTGGGCGGCTGCATCGCCGCGGGTCGGGAGTACCTGCATATCAACTCGAACGGCGACGTCGAACCGTGCATCTTCACGCACTTTGCAGTCGACAACATCAACGACAAGAGCTTGTCCGACGCACTCGGATCGCCCTTCTTTACCGCCATTCGCGACCGTCAGCCGTACAGCGAGAACCTCCTGCGCCCGTGCATGCTCATCGACAACACAAGCGTGGTGCGAGAAGTCGTCCATGAAACCGGCGCTCATCCCACGCACCGGGACGCAGAGCTGCTGCTCTCCACACTGGCCGAGGGCCTGGACGCCTATGCTGCGGAGTACAAGGGCATTGCGGACCGCGCGTGGACCACCGCCGACGGCTCGGTCCTGGCGACGGAGTGAGCAGTCCGGCACCATCCGCGCCTGCGGGCATCATATCGCTGCTTTTCGAGTCTCGGGACACGTTGTCACGCGACGAGCTTCTGGACATGCTCCGAAGCGCCGGGATGGCGCCCGAAGACGTGAGGGCCTTCGAAACCCTCGCACCGGGAGACTACACTCGAGAGACCATCGCGCCGGCGGTCGACCTGCTCGCATGCACGCTCGGACGCCGCATGGATTACCTCATGTCCGAGCACGTCGACACTACCTGGGGCGCAAAGCCGTTGTAGCTGTTGCGCCCACACCTGAAACGGAACATCCCATCCATGGTGGACGGGCCTTGTTACCCAGTGCGAGCGAGGTTACGGCGAATCGGGCTCGGATTCGGCGTCGGCCATGACGCCGTTGATCTGATCAATCAGATGCGGATTCCGCTCCAAGCCGAACACCGTCACGGTCCAAGCCGAACGGGTCGGAGCGAAGCGACGCGGTCGTCCTCCTCAAGATGATGGAGTGTTCGGCTTCAGGTCAACTCCTTGGTGCGTTTCGGGGCCTGCTTTCGCATCGATCCTCCTTTCAGTTCGATCCTGACGGCTCTGTGCACCAGTCGATCGAGCAGCGCATCGGCGACCGAGGGATCCGCGATCAGGTGGTGCCACTCGGACACGGGCAGTTGGCTTCCGACGATGGTCGATGACCTGCCGGACCGGTCGTCGACCACGTCCATGAGGTCGTTGGCGGCCTGGGGCTCGAGCGCGGAGAGCCCCCAGTCGTCGAGCACGAGCAGATGCACCTTCGCGAGTTTCTCGAGCATCTTGAGGTAGCTGCCGTCGGCGCGGGCGACCTTGAGTTCGAAGACGAGGGGGCCGACCCTCTTGTAGAGCGCGGTGTGACCGCGGCGGCAGGCGCGGTCCGCGATGGCGCAGGCGAGATAGGTCTTGTCGAGTCCCGTGGCCCCGGTGACGATCACGTTGCCGGCCGCCTTCAGAAACGACATCTCTCCCAGGTCGGCCACCACGGCCCGGTCGAGCCCGCGGGCCGTGGTGAAGTCGATCTCCTCGATGGAGGCGTCGATCTTGAGACGCGCGTTCTTCAGGCGCCTGGCGAGCCGCCCCTGCTCCCGGGCGCTCCACTGGTGTTCGACCACGATGCCGAAGCGCTCCGCGAAACCTAAGCCGGGATCACCCGTGCGTGTGAGTTCGGTGGTGAACGCTTCTGCCATGGGCCCGAGCCGCATGTCGTAGAGTCGCTCGACGGTCTGTGCGGTGTTCATGTCGCTCTCCTTCGATCTTCGTGTTCAGGCGTAGTAGCTCGGACCACGCACGTTGTCGTGAGCCAGTGAGGCTCATCGCGTTGACCCCGGGGTGCGCTGACGTTACCATCGCAGCTACGTGGCCTGCGGGCCGCGCGTACGCAGGCGATGACGGGGAAGAGTACGACCGCATACGGCCACAGCAGCGAGCGGGGATAGTGCGAGCCCGCGTGGAGCGACGGATCCGGAAGATCACCCCCGAGCCTCGGCCCGAACGACCGCGAAGGGTCTAGTAGACGTCGACGGTAGCCCCCGTTACAGGGCGACCGAGTGGCGGGCGCTGTGTGCCCGCAAGCTGGGTGGTACCGCGGAGTACGACCTCGATGAGGCGCGCTTCGTCCCAGATGCGGACGGGCGCGCTTTGCTGTTCTGTGGGAGCGGGACTCCAGGAAGTGAGAGGACTGGCGTGATGGCCGAGAAGAATGACTACAAGGGCACCATGAACCTGCCCGAGACCGACTTCCCGATGCGGGCGAACCTCGCCGCACGTGAGCCGGAGTGGTTGAAGTTCTGGGAGGAGATCGACGTCTACGCGCGTGGTCTCGAGGCCAACGCGGATGGTGAACCCTTCGTCCTGCACGATGGTCCCCCGTACGCCAACGGGCACATCCACATGGGCACCGCGTACAACAAGGTGCTGAAAGACCTCATCGTGAAGTACAAGTCGATGCGCGGCCACTATGCGCCGTACGTGCCGGGCTGGGACTGCCACGGCCAGCCCATCGAGCACCAGGTGGAGAAGAATCTCGGCCCCGAGAAGATGGCCAAGATAGGCCAGGCCAAGCTGCGGGAACTGTGCCGCGAGTACGCGCTCGAGTTCGTGGACGTGCAGCGCGAGGAGTTCAAGCGGCTCGGCGTGCAGGGTGACTGGGACGACCCGTATCTCACGCTGAAACCCGCGTACGAGGCCGGCAACGTCGAGATCTTCAAGAAGATGTACCTGGACGGGGCGATCTACAAGGGCGCAAAGCCGATCCACTGGTGCATCCGCTGTCACACTGCTCTCGCCGAGGCCGAGATCGAGTACGGCGACGAGCGTTCGGACTCCATCTACGTCGCGTTCGCGTTCACCGACACCACGCCATGGGATGCCGAGGGTCCGGTCTCGGTGCTCATCTGGACGACCACACCCTGGACACTGCCGGCCAACGTGGCGGTCACGCTGGCTGAAGACGCCGACTACGTGGGCGTGAAGCTCGCCGACGGTCGCGTGCTCGTGATGGCCGAGGAGCTGGTGGAGCCCGTCGGTGCGGTTGCCGGGTGGGATGGCGCGACCGTCCTCGCGCCGCGCGTGAAGGGAAGCGCGCTTGCGGGTCTGCACTACGCGCAGCCGGTCCACGAGGACGTGCAGGGCGTGATCATCACGGGCGCGCATGTGGACCTCTCGACCGGGACTGGTGCCGTCCACACCGCTCCGGGACACGGTGACGAGGACTACGTCGTCGGTCTGCAGTTCGGTCTACCGATGCCGATGCCCGTGCTCGATGACGGGACGTTCGACGCGGGCGGTGGGCCCTTCGCCGGCATGAACGTGTGGGATGCCAACCCCCGTATCGTCGAGTGGCTCCGCGAGCGGGGGACGCTCGTCGCGTCCACCGCGATCGACCACAGCTACCCGCACTGCTGGCGCTGCAAGCAGCCGGTCATCTTCCGCGCCACCGAACAGTGGTTCGTGAGCATGGAGAAGACCGGCTTGCGCGACCATGCGATGCGCGCGATCGGTGAGGTGGAGTGGATCCCTGGGTGGAGCGTCAACCGGATTTCGGCCATGGTGGCCGATCGGCCGGACTGGTGCATCAGCCGGCAGCGCGCCTGGGGCGTTCCCGTGCCCGTGTTCACCTGCGCCAAGTGCGGGGAGACGGTCGCCACCGAGGCTACGTTCGACGCGGTCATCGAGCTGTTCAGGACCGAGGGAGCGGATGCGTGGTTCACGCGTCGTCCCGATGAGTATCTGCCGGCCGATACGGCCTGCTCGCGCTGTGGCGCGGGCGTGGCCGACCTGATGCCCGAGGACGACATCGTGGATGTGTGGTGGGAGTCGGGTGTCTCGCACACGAGCGTGCTCGAGGAGCGGGAAGAGCTACACCGTCCAGCTGAACTCTACCTTGAGGGTTCGGATCAGCACCGGGGCTGGTTCCAGTCGAGCCTGCTCACGAGCGTGGGTGCCTACGATGCAGCGCCCTTCAAGGGTGTGCTTACGCATGGATTCATCGTCGACGGTGATGGCCGCAAGATGTCGAAGTCGCTCGGCAACGTGATCTCGCCGCTCGACGTGATCGCGAAGTCGGGGGCGGACATCATCCGCCTGTGGGTGGCCGCATCCGACTACTCCCAGGACGTCTCGGTCTCGGATGAGATCCTCGATCGGATGGGCGAGGCGTATCGTCGTATCCGTAACACGTTCCGCTTCCTGCTATCCAACCTGTCTGACTTCGACCCGGCGGACGCGGTGGCCTGGGACGACATGCCCGAGCTCGACCGCTTCGCGCTGGTGCAGCTTTCGGACCTCGTGGACCGCGTCACGACGTCGTACGACGCGTGGCGTTTCCATCAGGTCTTCCACGCGGTGCACGGATACTGCGTCACGGAGCTTTCGTCGTTCTATCTCGACGTGTTGAAGGACCGCCTGTACGCCGACGGCGCGTCTTCGGCGGAGCGCCGCAGCGCCCAGACGGTGCTCGCGCAGATCCTGCTCGCGCTGGTGCGTCTGACCGCCCCGGTGCTCTCGTTCACCACCGAGGAGGTCTGGCAGTTCATGCCCGCCGGCATCCGGGGCGACGCGGTGAGCGTGCACCTCGCGGGCTGGCCGCACGTGGAGGTGGCTGCCGGCGAGGCGGCTCGCCTTTGCGAGGCGTACGCCGTCGTGCTCGCCGTGCGTGAGGACGTCACGAAGGCTATCGAGGAGGCGCGCACCGTCGGTACGGTGGGCAAGAGCCAGGAGGCACTGCTGTCGATCACCGTTCCCGAAACGTCACGTGCGGTCCTCGAGGCGAGGGGCCGCGCGTCGCTGGCCGAGATGTTCATCGTGTCCGCCGTCGAGTTGCAGGCCGGTGCGACGGACGAGGTGTCGGTGGAGGTCGCTCGGGCCGATGGCGAGAAGTGCCCACGATGCTGGAACTGGCGCGCGCTCGGCAGTGGCGGGCTGTGCGCGCGGTGCTCGTCAGTGGTAGCGCACCTGGGCTGAGGGCCTCACACCCGTCCGCCGTGCGAGCGGCGGGCGGGTGGTATACTCAAACGAGCACGTAGCATCGGCGCCCCCTCGGCGGGGCGCTTTGCCATACATCCCCCGCGCAGCTGGGAGGACCATCGATGAAGTCATCGACACTGGACGCGCTGCGGACCGCGCTCGAGAGCGAGCGCGACCGCTTGGTTGGCGAGATCGAAGAGTACGAGCGCGAGGACCAGGAGACGCTGTCCGATGTCTCCGGCGAGAACAACTACCGCGATCACATGGCCGACCAGGGGTCGGCGACCTTCTCGCGCGAGCTCGACATGACGCTTGAGGGGCAGGCGCGCGAGAGCCTCGAACAGATCGAGCGCGCGCTCCGCCGGATGGATGACGGCACGTACGGCACGTGTGCGCGCTGCAGTGAGGCCATCCCCGCCGAGCGGCTCGAGGCGATGCCTGAGGCCGAACTGTGCGTGTCGTGCAAAGAGCACGAGGAGAACATCTAGTGACGAAGCAGCGCCTGGCGCTCTTCGCATCGACGATCGTCGCGGTCCTCGCAGCCGACCAGATCACCAAGTGGCTCGTGCGAGACGCCTTCGCGGTCGGGGAGTCTCATCCGATCGTAGCGGGCGTGCTGTGGCTCACCCATGTCAACAACACAGGTGCCGCCTTTGGCATGTTCCGGGGCCAGCAGTGGCTCCTCATCGCGGTAGCTGCCATCGTGCTGGTCGCGATCGCCTACGTGGTGTACCGATTCAGCCCGGAGAGTCTGCTCGCACGGACCGCGCTCGCGATGGTCGCGGCAGGGACGTGCGGAAACCTGATCGACCGCGTTGTCTTCGGGGTCGTCACGGACTTCCTGGACCTCGGCTGGTTCCCGGTGTTCAACGTTGCGGACATCTTCCTCGACGTCGGCGTCGCGCTGCTGGTGTGGTGGCTGCTCTTCAGCCCGGAACATCACACAGCGGACGCCGCGGAGCCGGGCCAGAGCACGATGGGGACGCGCTCCGCCGATGGATGAGCGCATCACACACAACGTGCGCGCGGATGAGGCCGGGACGCGGCTCGACATCCTTCTCGGCCAGCTCGACGGCCTACCGAGCCGTTCCGCTGCCCAGAGGCTGCTCGCGGGTGGGTACGTGCGCGTCAACGGTGAGATCGCCCAGAAGCGGCACATCACACGTGCAGGCGAGCGGATCGACGTGTACCCGGCACCTTCGGAGGAGTGCACGCTCGAGCCTGAAGACATCCCGCTCGACATCCGTTTCGAAGACGCGCACCTGATCGTCCTGTCGAAGCAGCCGGGTCTTGTCGTGCATCCGGCCCGCGGGCACTCGACGGGTACGCTTGTGCACGCGCTCCTGGGTCACACCGGCGATCTCGGCACACAGCAGGGCGACGAGCGGCCGGGGATCGTGCACCGGCTCGACAAGGACACGTCGGGCCTGATGATGGTCGCCAAGGACGACGAGACCCAGATCGCCCTTTCGGAGGCGCTCAAGATCCGCACGGTGGAGCGGCGATATGTGACGTTGGTCCATGGCTACATCGCGCCTGACACGAGCATCATAGATGCGCCGCTCGCGCGCCATCCGAAGGACCGGCTGCGCATGGCGATCTCCGACCATCCCGATGCCAAGCAGGCCGTATCCACGCTTCGCGTGCTCGAGCGGTTCAATGCCGGGCGTTACGACGATGGCTACACACTCGTCGAGTGCAAGCTGTACACGGGACGCACGCACCAGATCCGCGTGCACATGCAGTACATCAAGCATCCGGTCGTGGGCGATCCGCTCTACGGCCGGAATCACCCGAAGGCCGACCTCGGCCTCGGCAGGCAGTTCCTGCACGCGTACCGGATCGCGTTCGATCACCCGATCACCGGCGAGCGGATCGATCTCACGGATCCGCTGCCCGAAGACCTGGCCGAGCGACTGCGTTCACTCGAGCCCGAATCGCTTGGCCGGACGGTCGCCGGCGATGAGGTGTTGCCGATCGTGCTCCCCCCGCGCGCATAGCCGGTGGAACGGTAGCTTCGCGGTAACGGGTACGTTCGTAGGGTCGTGAAGGGAGAGTGCAGTGGCCAGGGAGCGTGCGGCCCACGTGGCGGTCATGTACGCCGTGTTCGCGGTCGTGTGGATCGCACTCTCCGATGGCGTGCTCGCCTGGTTCGGCCTGAGCGCCGAGATGATCACGCGGTACTCGTTCATCAAAGGCCTGGCATTCGTACTCGTGACCGGCTTCGCCCTCTACCTCCTCGTGAGCCGTTTCGCGTCTCGGGATGCCGAGCACGACCGCATGTACCGGGAGTTGTTCGATGAGAGCCCGAACCCGATGTGGTTCTACGACCTGGAGACACTCGCGTTCCTGAAGGTCAACGACGCGGCGGTGCGCAAGTATGGCTACTCCCGCGAAGCGTTCCTCAAGATGACCATCGCCGACATCCGGCCGAGCGAGGACTACGACCGCCTGATGGCCAACATCGAGGCGACCCGCGGCGGTGTGCCGGGGAAGGTCGATCAGGCCGGTGTGTGGCGCCATCGCACGAAGGACGGCACCGTGTTGTGGGTCGACATCACGTCGCATCTGACGACGGTGGACGGCCGGTCGGCGGAGGTCGTGCTCGTACGCGATGTGACCGAGGCGCGTGAGGCGCGAGAAGAGCTGCTCCGCTACCAGGCGGACCTCGAGCGACTGGTCTCGGAGCGCACCGCGCAGTTGGAGCGGGCGAACATCGAGTTGAAGGCCGCCACGGATGCCAAGAGTGCCTTCCTTGCGACCATGAGCCATGAACTGCGCACGCCGCTCAATTCGATTCTCGGGTTCTCGAAGATCCTCGCCGACGGGAAGGCCGGTCCGCTCAACGACGAGCAGCAGCGCCAGATGGGCTTCCTGCGCACGTCCGCGGAACACCTGCACGCGCTGATCGGCGACGTGCTCGACATCTCGCGGATCGAATCGGGGAGGATGGAGATCCATCTTGCCGACGTGTCGCTGGCGGAGATCGTGGGTGCCCTCGACGGCACGGTTGGCGCGCTTGCGACCGCCAAGGGGCTCGCGTGGCGACTCGCCCCGGTCCCCGACGCCGTCATGAGGACCGACGCGCGCAAGGTGCTGCAGATCCTTCTGAACCTGCTGGGCAACGCGGTGAAGTACACCGAGACAGGCACGGTCGGTCTCACGGTGGTGGCGGGTCCGCGTCAGGTCACGTTCGATGTCTCCGACACCGGTCCGGGCATCGCCGAGGAGGCGCGTGAGCGGATCTTCGAGGACTTCGTGCGCTGAGGCGGAGACGTCGGCCGCCGAGGGGTCCGGGCTCGGTCTTGCCATCGCAGTGCGACTCGCGCGCCTGCTTGGCGGGACGCTCGAGCTCACGGCGGCGTCGAGCGAGGGTTCGACGTTCCGCCTGACGCTGCCATCGGTGTCGACCGATCCGGAGGGCGCCGACGCGCACTCGTAGGCGGGCCGCTCCACACGACCTCCATAACTCGTGCGCGAGGCCGCCAGACGGCGGTACTATCCTCGGCAGGAGGCATGAGAGAGGACGGGCAAGTGGACACACGCAGGATCCTGCTGGTGGAAGACGAGGAGCAGACGCGCTCGGTGGTCGAGGCGTACCTGGAGCGCGACGGTTACTGGGTCACGGCGGTCGGCGATGGCGCGCGTGCGCTTGAGGCCTTCGGCGCGCACAAGTACGACGCGGTCGTCCTCGACCTCAATCTGCCGAACGTACGCGGCGAAGAGGTGTGCCGCCGCATCCGCGATACCTCCGACATCCCGATCATCATGCTCACGGCCAAGGGTGCCGAAGAGGAGCGCATAGCGGGCCTCGATCTCGGTGCCGATGACTATCTGGTCAAGCCGTTCTCGCCCCGCGAGCTCGTCGCACGCATCCGTGCGCTGCTCCGCCGCGCGCGCACCGAGTCCGAACCGCAGCGGTCCCGGGTGGAGTATGGACCGCTCGAGATCGACCTCGCCGGTCACAGGGTCTTCGTGGACGGCGCCGAGGCCGAGCTCACGGCCAGTGAGTACAAACTGCTCACCACGCTCTCGCGCTACCCCGGGCGGGCCTACTCGCGCATGGAACTCGTCGAGAAGGTGCTCGGCTACGACTTCGAGGGCTACGAGCGCGCGATCGACTCGCACGTGAAGAACCTTCGCGCGAAGCTCGGAGACGATCCCAGGGAGCCGCGGTTCATCCATACGGTGTTCGGGGTCGGCTACCGCTTCGAATCGCCCCAGGCGGCCTCGTGAGGCGCACAGACCTCACCTTCCGGCTTGCAGTCGCCTTCGCGTTCGTTGCTATCGCAACGGCCGTGATCGCGGCGGTGGTCATCAGCGTGACGTGGCAGCGGCAGTTCGAGGTGTACGTACAGCGTGGCGTGCAGGAGCGCGCCGATGACGTGGCGGCCGTGCTCTCCCAGGTGTACGCCGATGCCGGGAGCTGGGAGGCGGTCACGTTCGTGAACCTCGCCCATCTCGGCATCACGGGCGAGTACCGCCTGCTCGTGCTCGACACCGACGGTCAGGTCGTCGCGTATTCCCAGGGCCGTATGGGCGGCATGATGACCGATGGGACGCCGCCCGATGCGAACGCGGTCACGGCGCGCAGCGACATCGTCGTCGGTGATGAGGTCGTGGGAGAGGCCCTCGTGGTGCAGACCGCCATGGGTGGTCTCTTCACGGAGCGCGACCGAGGGTTCCAGGCGACATCGCTGCGGGGCCTCGCACTGGCCGCGATGATCGCGGTCGTGCTCGCCTCGCTTGCGGGCATGCTGTACTCGCGTGGCATCGTCAAGCCTATCGCCGCCGTGACCCGTGCTGCCGAGGCGCTTCGGCGTGGCGACCGTTCGGCGCGCACGGGCATGACCGGCGGCGACCCGATCGCCGACCTCGGCGTGACCTTCGACCAGATGGCGGATGCTGTGGAAGCCGAGCGCGTATTCGAGCAGCAGCTTACCGCCGATGTGGCGCACGAGCTTCGCACGCCGCTCCAGGCCATCCAGGCGACCGTCGAGGCGATGCAAGACGGCGTGCTTCCCACTGACGAGGAACGCCTTGCGCTGATCCACGACGAGACGGTGCGGCTCGGGCGGCTCACGCAGTCGATCTTGGACCTCTCCCGGTTGGAGACAGGTTCGGCGCAGTTCGCATCGGTGCCGATCGACCTCGCCGCGCCGGTGGCGGTGGCGGTCGAGAGCTCGCGCGCGCTCATGGAGTCCACCGGCCACGTCTTCGAGCCGATCGTGGGCGAGGGTCTCGTGGTCCGCGGCGATGGCGACCGCCTCACGCAGGCGGTGGGCAACCTGCTGTCGAACGCGGCGCGCTATACGCCTGAAGGCGGCACCGTGCGTCTGCGCCTCCTCCGGGACGGCAGTGATGCAGTCATCGAAGTGGCCGACTCCGGTCCCGGGGTGGCCGAAGAGGACCGCGACCGCGTCTTTACGCGTTTCTGGCGCGGCGATCCCGCACGGACGCGAACGAGCGGTGGCGTGGGGATCGGGCTCGCGGTGGTGCGCGAGATCGTCGAACGGCACGGCGGAAAGGTGGGCGTGCACCCCTCCGACCTCGGCGGTGCGGCGTTCGTCATCAGACTACCCCTCACGTAGCACGCCTCGGGCCGACCGCTCGTCACCCGGGTGCGCGTCCGGGTTGTCGCACGCGCCGCATCCTGGTACCCTCGGGCAGACCTTTAACACCGGTCCCGTGAGGCCGGCAAGGAGCAAACCGCATAGATGAGCCCCGTTCCGCTGTCTCGGGACGCGCGCAAGCCGACGCCGACGCCTTCTTGCCCTGCCGCAAGAGGGCGTTTTCTGCGCCCGGGACTAAGTCGACGCAGGGCAGGGGAGGTGCGGAAGAGTGGGCTATCGCGAGAAGGCCGAGGTGATGGATGCCGAGGCCATGGACCGTGCGCTGACGCGTATCGCGCACGAGATCCTCGAGGCGAACAAGGGGGCCGACACCATCGCGCTGGCGGGCATCCTGACCCGCGGCGTGGACATGGCGAACCGCCTCGCCGAGCGGATCGCTTCGATCGAGGGCACGACCGTGCCGGTGGGTAGCCTCGACATCTCGTTCTACCGCGACGACGTGGCGATCCGCCTGTCGCCGGAGGTGCACACCACCGATATCCCGTATCCGGTGGAGGGCCGCACCATCGTGCTCGTGGATGATGTCCTGTACACCGGCCGCACGATCCGAGCGGCCATGGACGCGATCATGGACTACGGTCGCCCGGCGAACATCCAGCTCGCGGTGCTCGTCGACCGCGGCCATCGGGAGCTGCCCATTCGCGCGGACTTCGTCGGAAAGAACGTGCCTACGTCGCGCCGCGAGCGCGTGAAGGTCCTGCTCCGGGAGCATGACGGCCGCGAGGCGGTCGTCATCCTCGAGGATGACGGGAAGGGGGAGTAGCGTGCTCGCAAGCAAGCACATCATGACGATGGGCGACGTCACAGCCGAGGAGATCGCGTTCATCCTCGATACCGCTGAATCCTTCGCCGAAGTGAACCAGCGCCGCATCAAGAAGCTCCCGACGCTTCGTGGTCGCACGATCGTCAACCTCTTCTTCGAGCCCTCCACCCGCACCCGCATGTCGTTCGAGATCGCCTCCAAGCGTCTCTCAGCCGACGGAGTGAACTTCACCGCATCGTCCTCGGCCACCGTGAAGGGCGAGACGCTGCTCGACACCGCGCGTACGCTCGCGGCGATGAGCTGCGACCTGGTGGTCGTCCGCCACAAGTACGCGGGCGCGCCGCAGATGCTCGCCGGTGCGATGGACTGCTCCATCGTCAACGGTGGCGACGGCGTGCACGAGCACCCCACGCAGGCGCTGCTCGACCTCTACACGATGCGCCAGTCGCTCGGGAAGCTCGAGGGACTGCGTGTGGGCATCGTCGGCGACATCTGCCATTCGCGCGTAGCGGGCTCGCTCGTGCCCGCGCTCAAGAAGGTGGGCGCCACCCCGGTTGTGATCGCGCCGCCGACGCTCCTGCCCGCCCGGCCGGACGTGCTCGGCGCCGAGGTGATGTGGGACCTCGATAAGGCGCTGCCCACGCTCGACGTCTGCTACCTGCTGCGCGTGCAGTTCGAGCGTGCCGAGCGGATGCCCTTCCCCAGCAATCGCGAGTACGCGACGCTGTACGGGATGAACCTCGACCGGATGGCCAAGCTGCCCTCACACGCGATCGTGATGCATCCCGGTCCGATGAACCGCGGCGTGGAGATCTCGGCCGATGTGGCCGACTCATCCCGCAGCGTGATCCTCGATCAGGTGGAGTCCGGAGTGGCGGTCCGCATGGCCGTCATGTACCTGCTGCTGGGAGGTGCCGACAGTGGCGCTGCTGCTTAGGGGAGGGCGCGTCGTCGACGCGGCGGCGGGACTCGATGCCGTGCTCGACGTGGTCGTGGAAGATGGTCTGATCGTCGGGGTGGGAGAAGACCTGACCATCGGCAAGGGCGAGACCATCGATTGCGCCGAGAAGGTCGTGCTGCCCGGTCTTGCTGACGTGCACGTGCACCTGCGCGAGCCCGGCCGCGAGTACAAGGAGACGATCGCGAGCGGAACGCGCGCAGCCGCGCACGGTGGGTTCACCGCGGTGGCGTGCATGCCCAACACCGAGCCGGTGTGCGACAGCGGCTCGAAGGTCCGCTTCATCGTGGAGCGCGCCGCTGCCACAGGTGCGGTGCGGGTGTATCCGATCGGTGCGATCACGGCAGGTCAGGCCGGCGAGCAGTTGGCCGAGATCGGCGACATGCTCACCGAAGGCGCCATCGCGTTCTCAGACGACGGCAAGGGCATCCAGAGCGCGGGAATGACGCGTGTCGCGATGGACTACATCAAGCGCTTCGGCGCCACGCTCGTTGCGCACTGCGAGGACGAGTCGCTCGCCGGTCACGGGGTGGTGAACGAGGGCGTCATCTCCACTCGCATGGGGCTGCCCGGGATCCCGGCCGCCGCCGAGGAGACGCATGTCGCACGTGATATCGCGCTCGCCGAACTCACGGGCTGCCGCCTGCATCTCGCACATCTCTCGACCGTCGGGTCGATCACGCTCGTGCGCGACGCGAAGGCGCGCGGGGTGCGCGTGACGTGTGAGGTGACACCGCACCACCTCTTCCTCGACGAGGACGCGGTCGTCACCTACGACACGAACCTGAAGATGAACCCGCCGCTGCGCTCGGCGTCCGACCGCGAAGCGCTCGTTGCCGGGCTGCTCGACGGCACCGTCGACTGTATCGCGACCGATCACGCACCCCATGCGCCGCACGAGAAGGACCTCGAGTTCGAACTCGCACCCTTCGGCACGACCGGGCTCGAGACCGCACTCCCGCTCGTGATCACCAACCTGGTGGCGCCGGGGGTGCTCGGGTGGGTCGAGGTGACGAACGTGATGTGCCACGGCCCGCGTGCCGCGCTCGGACTGCCGGAGGTGCGCCTCGAGGCGGGCTTCCCGGCCGACATCACGATCGTCGATCCCGAGGCGCGCGTGGAAGTCTCGGCGGACTGGTTCGCTTCCAGGTCACGTAATTCCGCATTCCTGGGCCGTAGCCTGCTCGGCAAGGCGAGCGATGTGCTCGTCGGCGGCGCATGGGTGCTGCGCAACGGGAAGGTGGTCGTCTAGGTGGCGCTGCTGAACGAGGGCGTGTCGCGCGCGTTGCTGGTGCTCGAAGACGGTACGGTCTTCGAGGGCCGCAGCTGTGGCGCGCGGGGGGAGTCGTTCGGCGAGATCGTCTTCAACACGTCGATGACCGGCTACCAGGAGGTCCTCACCGACCCGTCCTACAGCGGCCAGATCGTGACGATGACCTTCCCGCACATCGGCATCTACGGCGTGAACGCGGCCGACGCCGAATCGCGCGGCATCTTCGCCTCGGGGTTGGTGGTGCGCGAGCTCTCCGAGACCGCGTCGAACTGGCGTGCCGAGGAGACGCTGGGTGCGTATCTGAAGCGCCAGGGCGTGGCAGCGATCGAGGGCGTCGACACGCGGCGTCTCACACGCCACGTGCGCGAGGCCGGTGCGATGCGGGCGGTGCTCTCCACCGAGGATGCCGACGTGGACTCATTGCTGGCGAAGGTGCGGCGGTCGCCGTCACTCGAGGGCCGCGACCTGGTGAGCGCCGTGGGCGTGCGGGAGCGCTACGTGTGGGGTGCCGAGGCGCCGCCCGAGTGCGAGATACCCGTCGACACGGGCGTGCTCGCAGGCATTCCGCGCTTCCGGGTGGCGGCGTTGGACTCCGGCGCCAAGTACAACATCATGCGCCGGCTCGCCGAGGCCGGTTGCGAGGTCACCGTCGTGCCGCCCGATACGAGCGCCGCCGAAGTGCTGGCCCTCGAGCCGGACGGCGTGTTCTTCGCCAACGGCCCCGGGGACCCGTCCGCGGTCGCGTACCTGTACGCCACTCTTCGCGAGGTGCTTGGCGTGAAGCCGATCTTCGGCATCTGCCTCGGCCATCAGATGCTCGCGCTCGCGCTCGGCGCCGAAACGTACAAGCTCAAGTACGGGCACCGGGGCGGCAACCAGCCGGTGAAGAACCTGGTGACCGGCGTGGTCGAGGTGACCGCCCAGAACCATGGCTTCTGCGTCGACTTCGGCTCGATCGGCCCGCTCGTGGCCGACGACAGCGCCGGGCTCGATCTGGATGCGAACGATCTCGCGGGCTGGGTGCACGCGGGCGTGGCTCCGGTGGTACGCTCGGCGGAGCACGGACGCGTCCAGCTCACGCACGTGAACCTCAACGACATGACTGCAGCCGGCATACGGGGGCTCGACCTGCCGGCGTTCTCCGTGCAGTACCACCCCGAGGCAGCACCCGGACCGCACGATGCCCGGTATCTGTTCGGGGCGTTCGCACGGCTCATGCAGGGCCGATCGGAGATCTTCGGCGGGAAGGACGGAGAGTGACGATGCTGCGCACGGTGATGCTCCCGGTAGATTTCACTGATGACAACGCGCTGATACTGGCGTTCGCCCGGGGGCTTCCCGCCATCGGCGTCCGCAGGGTCGTGCTCGCACACGTGGTCGAGGTCTCGGGTGTGGAGGGCCATCTGATCGCCAGGCGGGTCGACGACGCCCTCGAGCGTATCCGCGGGTTCGCTCCCGGCCTCGAAGCCGCCGGCCTTGGCGTGGAAGTGCGCGTTGGCACGGGCGATACGGTGGAGCAGATCGGCGCGCTCGCGCAGGAGAGTCAGGTGGACGGCGTGGTGTACGGATCGCACGCCAAGACGGTGATGGACCAGTTGCTCGCAGGCTCGATATCCGAACGGCTGCTGCGCGACGCCACCATCCCGCACCTGGCGGTGCGGTTCGACCTGCTGCGCAACCAGAAGGACCCCGCGGCGCTCCTCACGCACTTCGGCGAGAAGGTCGTGCTGCCCACGGACTTCTCACTCTCGGCGGCACGCGCGTTCAGCCGGGCGATCGACTTCCCGAAGGGCATCATCAAGCATGTGTTCCTGCTCCACGCGCTCGACCCCACGTTCACCGGTGAGAAGCTGCGCCGGGCCGAGGAGGGCGCCGAATTCCAGTTGAAGAACCTGCAGGCGATGTGCGCTCAGCAAGGCGTGCCGTCGAGCCCGACGCTCAGGCAGGAGGCGCCCATCCCCGCAGTGCTGCGGGAGATCGAGGACCGCCGCGCCACCGGCGTGATCGTGGGCACCCGCGGGCGCAACGCCGTGCAGGAGGTGCTTCTCGGGAGTGTCTCGATGACGCTCCTGCGTCAGGCGAGCTGCCCGCTGCTCATCGTCCCGTAAGTACCCGCCGCGACCGACAGGGAACGGATGCCCCGCAGAGACGACATCTCCACGATCCTGATCATCGGCTCCGGGCCGATCGTCATCGGCCAGGCCTGTGAGTTCGACTACTCCGGAGCACAGGCGTGCAAGGTCCTGCGCGAGGACGGCTACAGAGTCGTGCTCGTGAACTCGAACCCCGCCACGATCATGACCGACCCGGATTACGCCGACCGCACCTACGTCGAGCCGATCACGGTAGGGTTCGTGGAGAAGGTGATCGCGATAGAGCGTCCCGACGCGCTGCTCCCCACGCTCGGGGGGCAGACCGGGCTGAACTGCGCGGTGGCGCTCGCCGAGGCTGGCGTGCTCGAGAAGTACGGCGTGGAGCTCATCGGCGCCACCTTACCGGTCATCAAGAAGGGGGAGGACCGGCGGCTGTTCAGCGAGGCGATGCGGCACATCGGACTGGACACCCCGCGATCCGCCTACGCGCATGCGATCGCCGATGCCGAGGCCTTCGCCGCGAGCGCCGGGTGGCCGGTGGTCATCCGGCCGAGCTTCACGCTCGGCGGCGCCGGCGGCGGTATCGCGTACAACGTCGACGAGCTTCGCGAGATCTGTGCGAGCGGGATCGCCCTCTCTCCCGTGGGTGAAGTGCTCGTCGAGGAGAGCGTGGTGGGCTGGAAAGAGTACGAGATGGAGGTCATGCGCGACCGCAAGGACAACTGCGTGATCGTGTGCTCCATCGAGAACGTGGATGCGATGGGCGTCCATACCGGCGACAGCATAACCGTGGCGCCGGCACTCACGCTCACCGATCGCGAGTACCAGGTGCTGCGTGACGCATCCTTCGCCATCATGCGCGAGATCGGCGTGGAGACCGGCGGTTCGAATGTGCAGTTCGCGGTGAACCCCGCCGACGGCCGGCTCGTTGTGATCGAGATGAACCCGCGCGTGTCCCGCTCTTCGGCACTCGCCTCCAAGGCAACCGGCTTCCCGATCGCCAAGATCGCGGCCAAGCTCGCGGTGGGCTACACGCTCGACGAGATCCCGAACGACATCACGAAGGCCACACCCGCAAGCTTCGAGCCCTCGATCGACTACACGGTCGTGAAGGTCCCACGCTGGGCGTTCGAGAAGTTCCCGGGCACCGATACCACGCTCACCACACGCATGAAGAGCGTGGGCGAGGTGATGGCGATCGGCCGCACGTTCCCCGAGGCGCTCGGTAAGGCGATGCGCTCGCTCGAGAATGGGCGCGGCGGGCTTGGGGCCGACGGGAAGGACGTCTTCGACGACCAGCACTTCGACGAGCGCCTCGCGGTTCCCAACGAGCACCGCATCTTCTACATGGCCGAGGCGTTCCGGCGCGGACGGACCGTGGAGGACGTGGCCGAGATCACCCAGGTGGACCCGTGGTTCTGTACGCAACTGAGCCGCATGGTGGAGGTAGAGCGCTCGATGGCGGGGCGCGTGCTCGAGACGATAACCGCTTCTGAGCTGCGGAAAGCGAAGCAGCACGGCCTCTCTGACGTCCAGATCGCATACCTTACAGGCTCACTTGAGGCTGATGTACGTGCGCGTAGGCTCGACCTCGGGGTGAGGGCTACCTTCAAGGCGGTTGATACCTGCGCGGCGGAGTTCTTCGCGGCCACGCCGTACTACTACAAGACGTATGAGGAGGAGAACGAGGCCCACCCCTCGGACCGGAAGAAGGCGATGATCCTCGGCGCCGGTCCGAATCGCATCGGGCAAGGGATCGAGTTCGACTACTGCTGCGTGCACGCCGCCTATGCGCTTTCCGAAGCCGGCCACGAGACCATAATGGTGAACTGCAACCCCGAGACCGTCTCCACCGACTACGACACATCCGACAAGCTCTACTTCGAGCCGCTCACGTTCGAGGACGTCATGGACATCATCGAGGTGGAGCGCCCCGATGGCGTGCTTGTCACCTTCGGCGGACAGACGCCGCTCAAGCTTGCGCATGCCCTCGAGCAGGCGGGCGTGCCCATCCTCGGCACGTCTCCGGAGGCGATCGATCTCGCTGAGGACCGGCAGCGGTTCGCCGAAGTGCTCGACCGGCTCGGGATCGCATACCCCGCCGCCGGCACCGCGCGCACGCTTGATGAGGCCGTCGAGGTCGCTGCGCGCATCGGCTATCCGCTGCTGGTACGCCCGAGCTACGTGCTCGGCGGCCGGGGCATGGTGATCGCGTACAACGAGGAGTACCTGCTCCGCTACGTGCAGAAGGCTACCGAGGTCTCACCGGACCACCCGGTGCTGCTCGACCGCTTCCTCGAGGGTGCGATCGAGGTCGACGTGGACGCCGTCTGTGACGGCGAGACGGTCTACATCGGAGGCATCATGGAGCATATCGAGGAGGCCGGCATCCACTCGGGCGACTCGGCGTGCTGCATCCCGCCGTTCTCTCTCGGCGAGGCGACCATCGAGCGGATCGCCGGTCACACCCGGTCACTCGCGCTCGCCCTCGGCGTGCGCGGGTTGATGAACGTGCAGTTCGCGGTGAAGGACGAGGCCGTGTACGTGCTCGAGGTGAACCCGCGGGCAAGCCGCACGGTGCCCTTCGTGAGCAAGGCGACCGGTGTGCCGCTCGCCAAGGTGGCCGCGCGCGTGATGGCGGGCGAGAGGCTCGCCGCGATGGGCCTGCCCGAGGAGGGTCGCGAACTCGGCCGTTTCTGCGTGAAGGAGGCGGTCATGCCGTTCGGGCGCTTCCCCGGCTCGGACAGCGTGCTCGGGCCGGAGATGAAGTCCACCGGCGAGGTCATGGGTGTGGCGCCCGACTTCCCCTCGGCGTACGCGAAGTCGCAGCTTGCGATCGACTACTCGCTCCCGCGCGAAGGAACCGCGTTCATCTCGGTGTGCGACCGCGACAAGCGCGCGGTGGTGCCGGTGGCCCGGCAGCTCGTGGCGCTCGGCTTTCGCATCATGTCCACCAAGGGTACGGCGAAGCTGCTGCAGGCCTCCGGGATACCGGTGGAGCAGGTCCGCAAGGTGCATGAGGGCCGTCCGAACGTCGTGGACCGCATCGTCAACGGCGACGTCCACCTGGTGATCAACACGCCGTTCGGCCGTGAGACACGCTCGGACGGGTATCACATCCGGACCGCGGCGGTACAGCATGGCGTGAGCAACATCACCACACTTGCGGCGGCACAGGCGAGTGTTGCGGCCATCGAGGCGATCATCCGCGGCAACCTCGAGGTCACCGCGCTGCAGGACTTCAACGGGGGGCTGTCGTGACCGGGGCGGAGCATCGCCCGGAGGTCGAGCGGGCAACGCTCGTCGCCAACGAGCGGGTGGCCGAGGGGGTGGGACTGGCCGTCTTCGAGGCGCCGCGCACGGCGGCAGCGATCAGGCCCGGCCAGTTCGTGCACCTGCGTATCGCCGAGGGCGTCGACTTCATCCTGCGGCGTCCGTTCTCGGTGTATCGTGCGGCGGCCGGTCGGCTCGAGATCCTCTACCAGGTCGTCGGCCGCGGGACGCGCGTGCTCGCGCAGGCCGCACCCGGCGCCGTGATGGATCTCATCGGACCGCTCGGACATGGCTGGCAGGTGCCCGAGGGTGTTGCCCACGCGCTCGTGGTGGCCGGTGGTCTCGGTGCGGCACCGATGGGGATGCTCGTGGAGGAACTCGCGCAGCGCGGTGTGGCCACGACGCTCGCGCAGGGCGCGCCGAGCGAGGCGCGTCTGCTCGCGCGCGATCTGTTCGAGGCCACGTGCCGACGCACCGAGGTCGCCACAGACGACGGCTCGGCCGGACTCTGCGGGTTCGTCACCGAGTTCACCGACGGTCTCATCGCCGCCGACAGGCCCGACATCGTCTACGTGTGCGGACCGGAGTCGATGCAGCGCATCGTCGCGGCCCAAGCCGCCGCAGCCGGCGTGCCGTGCCAGGTCTCGCTCGAGCGGCTCATGGCGTGCGGCGTGGGCGCCTGTCTCTCGTGTGTGGTGTCGACCGTGATCGGCCGGAAGCGCGCGTGTGTCGACGGCCCGGTCTTCGACGCCGCCGAGGTTGTATGGGACCCGTGCGAGGATTCGGAGGCAGGGGAGTGAGCGCCGCGGTGGACATGCGGGTGCGCATCGGGGAGCTCGAGTTCCGCAACCCGGTGATGACGGCCTCGGGGACATTCGGCTCGGGGCGCGAGTACGCCGACTTCGTGGACCTCTCGCGTCTCGGCGCGATCGTGACCAAGGGCGTATCGCTTGAGCCCTGGGCAGGCAACGACAGCCCGCGCATCGCCGAGACGCCCTCGGGCATGCTGAACTCGATCGGCCTGCAGAACCCCGGTGCCGGGGCGTTCTGTGACGGCGACCTCACGTGGCTCGCCACGCAGGACGTGCCGGTGATCGTGAACCTGGTCGGCCACAGTGTGGAGGAGTACCGGGCCGTGACCGAACGGCTTGACACCGAGGCGAGCATCGCGGCCTTCGAGCTCAACATCTCCTGTCCGAACGTGGATGCAGGCGGGATGGCGTTCGGCACGTCGTGTCCGGCAGCGGTCGAGGTCGTGCGCGCAGTGCGCGTCGCTACCGCGAAGACCCTCATCGTGAAGTTGAGCCCGAACGTGACCGACATCGCTGAGATCGCACGTGCAGTGGAGGCTGAGGGTGCCGACGCCGTGAGTCTCATCAACACACTACTTGGCATGGTGATCGACACAACCACGTTCAGGCCCGCGCTTGCGCGGGGCGTCGGCGGTCTCTCAGGGCCGGCGGTGCGGCCCGTGGCCGTGCGGATGGTCTGGCAGGTCGCGCACGCGGTGGATGTGCCCGTGATCGGCATGGGCGGCATCATGCACACGGCCGACGCGGTGGAGTTCATGTTGGCAGGCGCCTCGGCCGTGGCGGTGGGGACGGCGAACTTCGTGGATCCGACCACGACCGTTGTCATAGCCGATGGCCTCGAGCGCTTCTGTGCCGACCGCGGCATCGCGGCCGTGACCGATCTTGTGGGCGCCGCCTGGCCGGAGCGCCAGGCGTGAGCACCGGGCGTCCGGGAACGACGGGAAGGACATCATGAGAGACAAGCTGATCATCGCGCTCGACCTGCCTGACGGCGCACGCGCACTCGAGATGGCGCGAACGCTCCGCAGTCAGGTGGGCTGGGTGAAGGTGGGCATGACGCTCTATTACGCCGAAGGTCCGCAGATCGTGCGCGAGCTCCGGGCGATGGGCCTCAAGGTCTTCGTCGACCTCAAGCTGCATGACATCCCGCATCAGGTCGAGGGCGCATGCCGCACTCTCACGCGCATCGGTGCGGACATGTTCACGGTCCACGCCTCGGGCGGTCGTGCGATGCTCGAAGCGGCGGTCTCTGCCACCGCGGCAGCAGCAGAGAAGTTCCGCATCCCACGCCCACTGGTGATCGCGGTCACGGTACTCACGAGCCTCGATGATGCCGCGCTCGCAGACATCGGCGTGGCTGCCAGCGCCGCCGATCAGGTGGCCACACTCGCGAAGGTGGCGAAGGCGGCCGGCTGTGACGGCGTGGTGTGCTCGCCGAACGAGGCGACCGCGATGCGGGCGCTCCTCGGCCCCGACGCGCTCGTGGTCACACCCGGCATCCGTCCGGCGGGCGAGGACGCGGACGACCAGGCGCGCACGGCCACCGCTGTCTCGGCGCTCGAGGCGGGCGCGTCACACCTGGTGATCGGCCGTCCGGTGACCGGGGCGGACGATCCTGCCGAGGCCGCGAAGTCGATTCTGAAGGAGATGTCAGTATGACGATGACGGACGCGGACGTTCTGGAGGCGCTTCGCGATGCGGGCGCGATCCTCCATGGCCACTTCCGGCTCACGAGTGGACGTCATTCGGACACCTATGTGCAGTGCGCGCGCATTCTCGAGGACCCGGCGCTCACCACTCGCCTCGCCGAGGCGATGGCCGCGTCCGTGGCTGGCCGGAAGATCGATGTCGTGGCAGCTCCGGCCGTGGGCGGGATCATCATCGGCTTCGCCGTGGCACAGGCGCTCGGGGTCAAGTTCATCTTCAGCGAACGCCAGCAGGGCACGATGACGTTCCGGCGGAGTTTCACCGTCGAGCCCGGCGAGCGCGTACTGGTGGTCGAAGACGTGGTCACGACCGGCGGCAGTGTGGCCGAGGTCATCGAGCTCGTCCGCGCGGGAGGCGGCGTGGTGGAAGCCGTGACATCGATCATCGATCGCGGCGGGAAGAAGGCGTTCGACGCAGAGTATCTGCCTCTCCTTCAACTCGAGGTCGAGTCTATGGAACCGCATGACTGCCCCCAGTGTGCCTCCGGTTCGGCCATCGATTCGCCCGGAAGCCGCCGTCTGTCGTAACTAGGGGTTTGCATCCTCGCAGGTCAGGGGTATCATCAAGCCGCTGTGACGCAACGACGACCGTGCGCTGCGGCGCATGAGATCTTGATCGGATGACCTGTGCACGTACCCGCGAGGAGGAACAATGGCACTGCCGAACCTGTCCCCTGAGGATCGCAAGAAGGCCCTCGAGAAGGCCGCCCAGGCGCGTCAGGCGCGAGCCGATCTGCGCCATAGGATCAAGAGCGGCACTGTCTCGTTCGCGGACGTCATGAAGAAGGCGGATGACCCGATCGTCGCGCGCATGAAGGTCGCGACCCTGCTCGAGAGCCTCCCGGGCTTCGGCAAGGCCAAGGCCGCCAAGATCATGGCGGAGTTCGAGATCTCCGAGAGCCGCCGCGTCCAGGGCCTCGGCGCCCGTCAGCGCGAGCTGCTCATGCAGCGTCTCGGCTAGAGCCGCTGACTTCGTTGAAGCCTACGGGTTCGCTCATCATCATCTCCGGGCCCTCGGGCGCCGGAAAAGGGACCCTGGTGGACCGTCTGGTCGCCAGGGTTCCTGACGTGTGGGTGTCCATCTCGGCCACCACGCGCCCTCCGAGGCCGCACGAGGTCGAGGGCGAGGACTACTTCTTCCTCACTCCGGAGGAGTTCGCCTCCCGCATCGAGGCGGGCGACTTCCTCGAGTGGGCCGAGGTGCACGGCAACCGGTACGGCACGCTCGCATCGACCGTGGCATCGCGCCTTGAGCGGGGGATTGACGTGATCCTCGAGATCGATCCGCAGGGTGCGCTGCAGGTGAAGGAACTCATGCCCGATGCGGTGCTGGTGTTCATCCTGGCGCCGTCGATGGCCGAGCTCGAGTTGCGCATACGCGCTCGCGGGGCCGAGACCGACGAGCAGATCAAGACGCGTCTTGCGACCGCCGTTCGCGAGCTTCAGCTTGTGGAAACATACGATCATGTGGTAGAAAACGATGATGTTGCCCGGGCCACCGACGAGCTGGTCGGCATCATCGAATCCCTCCGAAGCGATGAAGGATGTTTATAAAACATGGTCATCAAGCCTGAGATCGACTTGCTGCTCGAGAAGGTCGACTCCAAGTACACGCTGTGCATCATCGCCGCCAAGCGCGCGCGCCAGATCAACGATATGATCCACGGCGTTCGCGACCAGGCGCTGCTCACCATGCAGGCTCCGCAGATCGCGCAGATCACCAGCACGAAGCCGCTCACCCTCGCGCTCGATGAGATCGCGTCGGGCGATGTGAGCTACGAGCGGGTCAAGGAGAGCTACAAGTAGCCGCACTACCCGCCGCTCCGCGAAGATGATGCCCCGGCCGCGCGAGCGGTGCCGGGGCATTTTCGATGGTTGGAGGTGAAGCCGGTGCGTGTCGCCCTCGTGCACTACCACGAGATCGGTCTGAAGGGGCGCAACAAGGGCTCCTTCGAGCGCCGACTGCAGTCCAACATCGTCTGGGCGCTCCGTGAGGTACCCGACACCGAGGTCCTGAGGATCGCCAGCCGCGTGCTGGTACGCATCGCGGACGACGCCGCAGTCCCTCGGGTGGCCGAAGCGCTCTCGTGCATTCCGGGCGTCTCGTACGCCGCGATGGGCGTCGACGTGCCCGCGGACCCCGACGCGATCGCTGAGGCGGCGCTCGGCGTGGCGCGCGAGGAGATCGCGCGACGCGGAGCCGCGATCGCCACATTCGGCATCGAGTCGCGGCGATCCGCCACCGAGTACCCCGAGTCGAGTCTCGACATCAACAAGAGGGTCGGGGACATCATCCGCAGGGGTACCGGGCTCACGGTCGACCTCTCGGCGCCTGACCTTCTGGTGCGCATCACCGTGGTGCAGGGCTCGGCGTACGTGTACGCGCAACGCGTGGAGGGACCGGGTGGGCTGCCGGTGGGAACGTCGGGCAAGGTCGTGGCGCTGCTGTCGGCGGGGATCGACTCGCCGGTGGCTGCCTGGCGGATCATGCGGCGCGGTGCCACCGTGGTGGGCGTGCACTTCTCGGGCCGTCCGCAGACAGCGGGCACCTCGGAGCACTACGCCGCGGAGCTGTGCGGGGTTCTTGCGGCCGGCGGGGGCATGGGTCGCCTGTACGTGGTGCCCTTCGGCGAGGTGCAGCGCACGATCTCGCTTGACGCTCCGCCCGACCTCAGGGTGCTCCTCTACCGCAGGTTCATGGTGAGGGTCGCCGAGGAGATCGCGCGCCGGGAGCATGCCCGCGCCCTGGTGACGGGGGAGAGCCTCGGCCAGGTGGCCTCGCAGACGCTCGAGAACATCGCGGTGGTGGACGAGGTGGCCACGCTGCCGGTGTTCCGCCCGCTCATCGGCAGCGACAAACAGGAGATCGTTGCCGAGGCGCGGGCGCTCGGCACCTACGAGCTGTCGATCGCCGATGATGACGACTGCTGCACGCTGTTCATGCCTCGGCGCCCGCAGACGCACGCCCGGCACGAGGAGATCGCCGAGGGTGAGTCAGGCCTCGACATCCCGGCGCTCGTCGCGCAGGCGTTTGCGGGCATCACGCACATCGACTTCCCGTCGGCGTCATACCGGCCGCCGCGCAAGGCACGGCGGTGAGCGCGCCGCAGCTGCGCGTGCTCGCGCTCGAGCCCTACTACGGCGGCTCGCATCGCGCCGTGCTCGACGGGCTCGTCGAGCGCCTCGATCCGCTCGGCTACGCGTTCGACCTGCTCACGCTGCCCGCGCGGAAGTGGAAGTGGCGGATGCGCGGCTCGGCGATCACCATGGCCGAGGAGGCGCGGGCGCTTCACGCCGGTGGTGCGCGATGGGATCTCGTGTACGCATCCACGTTCGTGAACCTCGCGGAGTTCGTGGCGCTGGCGGCCGACGCGGTCGCCGGCGTACCGCGGATCGTCTACTTCCACGAGAACCAGCTGCTCTACCCCAACCGCCATACTGCCGGGTGGGACTATCAGTTCGCGCTCACCAACATCACGAGCGCGCTTGCGGCTGACGTGTGCCTCTTCAACACGCGCTACAATCTTGAGGGCTTCCTCGCCGAGATTCCCGGCTTCCTGCGCGAGTTCCCGGACCACCGCCCTGCGGGTGTGCCCGAGCGTATCGCCGCGCGCTCACGTGTGCTCCCGCCGCCGTTCGACCCGGCGCCGTTCGCCGCTGCGCCTGTCACGCGCGGTCTGCGTCCCCGTATCGTGTGGCCGCACCGGTGGGAGCACGACAAGGCGCCCGAGGCGTTCTTCGCCGCGGTCGGCGCACTGGCCGCCGAAGGTCTCGACTTCGAGGTCGCCGTCGCCGGTCAGTCGTTTCTGGAGACCGAGGGGCCCATGGCTGAGACCGCCGGCGTGCTCGGCGATCGGCTCGTGCACCTCGGCGAACCGGAGTCCCGCGAGGCGTACGCGCGGCTGCTCGCGAGCGCGGATGTGGCAGTCTCCACCGCGGACAACGAGTTCTTCGGCCTCGCGATGCTCGAGGCGTGCTACGCGGGTGCCACACCGCTCGTGCCCGACCGGCTGGCGTATCCGGAGCTCTACCCCGCCGAGTGCCGCTACGGGTCGCCTGAAGAGCTCGTGGCACGCCTGCGGGCACACGTCGTCGATCGGCCCGCGCCCGGGGCGTATCGCGGGCTCGCGGAGCCGTTCACCTTCGACGCGCTCGTGCCGCGGTATGCCGAGGTGTTCGAGGCCGTCGCGCGGGGTAGGGATGCAGCCAGGTGACCCAGCTTTCGGCTTGACCCCGCCCCCCGGCACGTCTTACAACCGACACGGTTGTAAACGGTTAGAAACGGAGTGACCATGCCGCGTGTCGCAAAGACGATCGGGTTCTCCGTTCCGCCTGAGGTCATCGAGGATGTCGAGCGAATCGCCAATGCCGAAGGGCGCACGCGTAGCGAACTCTTTCGCGAGATGGTGCGCGTGTACAAGCGCGACCGGGAGCTTGTGGCTTTCGAGGATCTCAGCGCGTACGGGCGCGAACGCGCACGCGTGCGGGCGGTGCGTACCGAAGACGACGTGGAGCGGTTGATCCACGAGGCTCGAGGTGTCTAGAGTCGTTCTCGACACCAACGTGCTCATTTCGGCGTACGGATTCGGCGGTAAGCCGGCCGAGTTGATGCGGGTGATCATCGGCGGGGAGCACCTTCTGATCACCTCGCCTGCGCTGCTCACTGAGTTGGCGGGCAAGCTGTACGACGTGCTTGGTTGCGATGACGATCACGTGCGCGCGGTTCTGGCGCAGGTCGCGCGGCTCGCTGAGATCGTCCGTCCCGAGACCACGCTGCACGTCATCGCCGATGAGGCCGGCAATCGCGTACTCGAGTGCGCGGTCGAGGGTCGCGCCGAGATCATCGTCTCGGGCGACCATCACCTGCTTGACCTGGGCGAATATGAGAGTGTGCCGATCATTCGTGTGTCGAGCCTGATTGCCGGGTAGAAACCCGCACATGGACGAACTCACCATCGGAACCCGCACGGTCCGCCTCGCACTCGATGACATCACCCGCCTGCGGGTGGACGCCATCGTGAACGCCGCGAACTCCGGGCTGCTCGGCGGCGGCGGTGTGGACGGCGCGATCCACCGCGCCGGCGGCAGGGCGATCTACAACGAGTGCAAGGCGATCGTCGCACAGCGCGGCCCGCTGCCACCCGGACAGGCCGTCAGGACGGGTGGCGGTCAGTTGCCCGCCAAGCACGTCATCCACACCGTGGGCCCCGTCTGGCACGGCGGCGGGGCAGGGGAGGCCGCGACGCTCGCGAGTGCGTATCGCGAGAGCCTGCGCGTGGCCGAGCGCTACAGCCTGCGCACGGTGGCGTTCCCGTCGATCTCTACGGGCGTATACGGGTATCCGATCACCGAGGCCGCGAGCGTGGCACTTGCCGAGGTCGCGCGTTTCCTGCGCGACGAGGCACGGACGGTGGCCGAGGTGACGTTCGTGCTCTTCGATGAGGCCACATTCGCCGCGTACGCCGCTGCGCTCGAGGAGATCGCCGGCCGCAGCTAGGCGTCAGCGGGGACCAGCGTTGAGGGAGTTCGCAGATCTGCGAACCGAGGCCTGCAATCCCGAGCTCCATCCGATTTCGCTATCTTGCATCGCCAACTAGCATGTGGTACAAGGTAGCAGGCCGTGCAAACAACCACTGCAGCCGCCGAAGGGAGTGTCATGGCGCCGGACAACGACAGTCGCGTCTCGCAGTTCCGCAAGGGCGCGCTCGAACTCGGCATCCTGGCGCTTCTCGACCGCGGTGAGCTCTACGGCGTCGAGATCGTCGACCTGCTCGCGGCGCACAGCGGCCTCGAGGCGAGCGCCGGCACCATCTACCCGCTGCTCTCGCGCCTCAAGAAGGCGGGCGTGGTTGACACCACCTGGCGCGAGTCGCCCGTGGGGCCGCCGCGCAAGTACTACCGGCTCTCCGAGGCGGGCCACAGAGAGCTCGCCGAGATGACACGCTCATGGCGGGACCTGTCGGCAACCCTCGACAGCCTGCTTCCCGGAAGGACCGGCCGATGAGCTCCATCGCCACTATCGACGCCTATGTCGCTGCGGTGCGGGCCGGGCTCACCGGTCTGCGCGCGTCCGACCGCGACGACGCGCTCGCCGAGCTCGAGTCGCTGCTGCATGCCGATGCCGAGCGCGCAGGTGAGTCCGCAGCCGTGGCCGCGCTCGGCGATCCCGCCGCGTACGCCGCGGGAATCCGTGAGGCACTGGGCAACGGCGCCAGTCCGAGCGAGGCCGAGGCCGGCCCGCAGCCGCAGGGCCGCCTGCTCGGCATGCCGTACGACTTCCGCGGCGCGTCGGTGGACCGCATCGGCAACCGCCTCTGGAACCCCGGGGATCCGCGCATCTTCATGCCACGGCTCTTCGGTCTGGGCTGGACGGTCAACTTCGGCGCGCTTGCCGTGAAGCTCCACCTCATCCGGCCGGACGACACCGGCGACGAGTCGTTCGAGCGCATCCCGGCGGCAACGATCGGCGTGCTACTCGCCCTGCCGCTCGTGATCGCACTCGTGGCCGTGGTGCTCGTGGCGCTCGCGTGGGCGCAGCTTCCCGCCGAGGTTCCGTTCCACTGGGGCGTGTCAGGCGCACCGGACGACTGGGCGCCGAAAGCGCTCGCCCTCGGGCTGCTGCTCGCGCTCGGCGTCGTACCGATCGCGATCACCTACCCGCGCATCCTGCGCCACGGCGTCCCCCCGCGCTCGCGGGTGCTTTCGGCAGTGGCGCTCGCGCTGCCGGCTGTGCTCTCCCTCGGCATCGTCGTGATGACGATCGCGGACGCCGACGGCGGCTCCTCGGGCAACTGGGCGTGGTTCATAGTGCTCGCGGCGCTCGTTCTGCCGTTCCTGATGCTGTACGTCCCGCTGCGCTTCGGCCTGCGTGCCGAGTGGCGCGAATCCCGTGTACAAGACCAGATGAGGTCGTGAGTGATGGAGTCGAACATACCGCTCTCGGAGATGCCCGCCTGGACCCTCGCGCTGCTCGGCGTGCTCGTGGTGGTGCAGATCGGGGTCGAGATCTATGCGATCGTGAAGCTGCTCAAGACGCCGGACGACCGTCTCGTGTTCGGCAAGAAGTGGCCGTGGCTGCTCATCATCCTGTTCGTCAGCCTCGTGGGTGCGCTCGTGTTCATCGCGGCGGGCCGCAAGCCAGCCGAGGCGGTCGACCCGCTGGCAGCGTCCGTGTCTGATGCCCCGGCTGCCGGTGACCGCGCCGCACGCGCGGTCGACGTCCTGTACGGCGCGAAGGATGACGCGCAGTGACCCCAGCGATCGAGATCCGCGGCCTCACCAAAGTCTACGGCACCAAGCGCGCGCTCGATGAGGTGGACCTCAGGGTGGCCGAGGGCTCGGTCTTCGGGTTCCTCGGCCCCAACGGTGCGGGCAAGACCACCACGCTCCGCATCCTCACCGGGCTTGCGCGGCCCACGTCGGGTACGGCGCGCGTGTTCGGCCGTGACGTGGTGAGCGCCACCAACGCCGTGCGTGCCGACATCGGCTTCCTGCCCGACGTGCCCGGCTACTACGGCTGGATGACCGCTTCCGAGTTCTTGCGGTTCGCGGGGAAGCTCTTCGGTCTCGGCGGGAAGACCCTCGACGCGCGCGTGGAGGCGCTGCTCGATCTGGCCGGCCTCACGGGTGTTGACACGAAGGTGGGCGGCTACTCGCGCGGCATGAAGCAGCGGCTCGGCGTGGCGCAGGCGCTCATCAACGCGCCCAAGCTGCTGATGCTCGACGAGCCCACGTCTGCGCTCGATCCGATCGGGCGCAAAGAGGTGCTCGACATGATCGCGTCGCTCGGCGGACGCACTACCGTGTTCTTCTCCACACACATCCTCGCCGACGTGGAGCGCGTGTGCGACACCGTGGCGATCCTGCACGACGGGCGCGTGCTCACCCAGGCGCCGATAACCGAGCTCAAGGGCCGCTACGGCGCGTCGCGGCTCACCGTGGAAGTCACCGAGGGTGCGGGCGCCTTCGCTGAGCACTTCGCCGCCGAGCCGTGGGCGACTGAGGTCGTGCGCGTGAACGGCGCCACGCTCTCGATCACGGTGAGCGACCTGGACGCCGCGCGCATCGCCATCCCGGTTGCGGTGGCCGAGCGCGGCGTGGGGCTCGTGCGGCTCGAGGCCGGCGAGGTCTCGCTCGAAGAGGTCTTCGTCGACCTGGTGGGAGGTGAGTCGTGATGAACGGCTTCACGGCCTTCCTCGGCAAGGAGCTCCGCGAGATCCTCCGCACGTGGCGCATCTGGGTGCTGCCCGGCATCGTGCTCTTCTTCGCCGTCTCCGGCCCGCCGCTCGCCAAGATCACCCCCGAGCTGCTCGGCTCGCTCATGGGCGAGCAGCAGCCGGGCGTGGTGATCCAGCTCCCGGATCCTACGTACGTGGACGCGTACCTGCAGTGGACCAAGAACCTCTCACAGATGGTGCTCTTCGCGGTGATCATCATGTTCGGCGGCATCATCTCCGCCGAGAAGAAGTCGGGCACGGCCGCGCTCGTGCTCACCAAGCCGCTGTCGCGCACGGCGTTCGTGCTCGCCAAGTTCGTGTCGCAGGCTGCGCTCGTGGTCGTGCCGACCATCCTCGGCGCGCTCGCCACCTGGGGTATCACGTACGTGATCTTCGCCGAGGCGCCGCTGGGGCCGCTTGCCGAGGCCACGGGCGCGTGGCTCCTGTTCGCGCTCATGTTCGTCGCGCTCATGGAGCTGCTCTCGGCCGCGCTCGACTCGCAGGCCGGGGCCGCAGGCGTCGGGTTCGGGGCGTACATCCTGCTCAGCGTGGCAACGCTGTGGGCACCGATGCTCGATTACACGCCGGCGGGCCTCGTGGGTGCGCCCACCACCATCGCGATGGGCCAGAGCGCCGCCCTCGGCTGGCCGATCGCGGTCACGCTGGCGCTCACCGCGTTCTTCGTCGCGGGCGCTGTGCTCGTGTTCAAGCGGCGGGAGCTCTAGAGGTACGTCTTCGCCAGGTCGTCGAGCGTGATGTGATCAGCCTCCACCGCCGAGATCGCGCTCCAGACCTCCTTGAGGCGCGGGTTGGTGGCGCGTTCGGCAAAGCGCGCGTAGAGCGTGGTGGCGCGGTTCTCGCGTGTGAGCGACTCCTCGATGTCACTCGCCCACGAGCCCGTGGTCTCGCCGGGGGTCATGAGGTCGGCTGGTTTGGCCAGCTTGGCGAGCTTGCAGAACACCGAGCAGTGCTCCGCCTCGACCGTCGCGAGGCGCTTGTAGGTGGCGCGCAACGTGTCGTTGTCCTTGCGCTCCGCCATGCCGAGGTAGAAGCGGGTGTTGGCATGCTCGAGTTCGATCGACGTCTCGAGGTCGGCGCGCTCGGTCTCGGTGATGTCGATGTCGTTGATGCCCGCTGGGTACTTCTCGGGCGCCTCCAGGAACTCCATCGTCGCACCGCAGAACGGGCAGTTCTCGGGCGCCCCGTAGCCGAGGTAGACCTCGCCGCAGATCCGGCACCGGTAGATCTTGAGCTGCATGATCGCGTCCTTTCGTCGAAGCGGATCTAAGGCAGGCCAAGCGCATCGGCCACAGCGAAGCCGAAGGCGCGCGCGGCGTCGGGTCCGTTGGCGGTGACGATGGCACCGTCGACCTCAACCGGACCGTCAGACCAGTGAGCGCCGTGTGCGATGAGGTCGTCTCGCTGGCTCGGGAAAGCGGTGGCGCGCACCCCGCGGAGCAGCCCCGCTCGGGCGAGGATCGAAGGAGCGATGCAGATGGCGCCGAGGACGCGATCGGCGTCGTGCGCGTCGCGGGCAAGTGCGTGGGCCACGGGATCGTCGAAGTACGTCTCGGCGCCGCCACCGCCGACGAAGACGATGGCGTCATAGTCCGAAGCGCGTGCATCCGAGAGCGCGACGGTGGCCTCGGCCACCATGCCAAGCTTGCCCGTGCACGGTCCGACGCTCCGGCTCGCGGTGGTCACCCGGGCGCCACGGCCCTCGAGCACGGTCTTGGGGTGGTCGTACTCCTCGTCGCGGAAGACCGCGGGCGCGATCACCATCAGCACGTGTGCCAAGGGGCCACCTCCGTAGGTTGTCGATAGTCACATGATACCCGTCCGGGGCACAGGGGGAGGCGCGCCCAAGTGACTGGAATCTTCTTGCAGGAAACCCACAGGCTATGTGGAATAGCGCATGGAGCAGGGGGATAGTGCATCTACGTTCGTTCCGTGCCGACACACGGGGGGCAACATGCATCGGAGGCTTCCGGGGGGGTCCGGCGCGTAGCGTCGGCGGTCGTTTCACTCACACTGATCACGCAGCTGATCACCATCGCGCCGCCTGTTGCTGTGGCCAAACCGGCGCCCTCAGAGATCGTCTCGATGCGCGGTGCACGCTCGAAGATCATGGACAACGGTGACGGGACCTTCACCTACGAAGCCTACCCGGAGCCCATCCACTACCTCGGGGTACTTCGTGGCCGCTGGAGTGGCACTTCTGCCTGTGGGCCCTTCATTGATGGCGGCGGGTGCATGCATGATTGACGCCGGCGACAAGAAGGCCGACGGTCTGCTCATAGACTGGGCATACGGCAACTGAGGGAGTGAACTGTGGAATTGCTCAGGCTGGCTATATCGATCGCAGGTGGGGCCTCCGGGGCGTTGGTCGTGGGACTCCTTCTCACTGAGAGGCATTACCCCGCCAGGCAGCCCGTACGCTTTATCGCACCAATCATCGCGACGGGAGCCGTGGTCATCGCTCACATTGCTCTGTACCTTGTCGACCGAGATTCTGCATGGTTGCTGGGGTACGCTTCGGCATTCGTGTTGTGGGGCGTACTTGCAGTTCCTGTTGCGGTCGCCGTGTACTTCTACCGGACCCGGAACGCGCGCAGGCTGAGAGAGTGATGTAGGACTGTCCGGGGGAGGCAGTATCCGGGAGAAGGTCACCGTGACCTCACTGGCGAGCGGTGCTGTCACTACCACCGAGTCGGTGTGGGAGGGCGGGCGTCTCGCACTCGAGCGGGTGACCGACAGCACGGGCGTTTCCACCTACGCTTTCGTCTACGGCCCCGGCTCGCTCCCGCTCGAACTCATAGTGACGACCGCCCAGGGCACGACCTCCTACGCCTACCTCTGCGACCGCGCGGGCTCGGTGGTCGCCCTCACCGACTCGAACGGCGCCGTCGTCGCCACCTACCGCTACGACCCGTGGGGCGCGCCGACGGGCCCAGCCCGCATCCGGCATCGGTGCGCGCAACCCGCTTCGGTACCGCGGCTACTACTACGACGTCGCGACCGCCCTTTACCACCTCCCAGCCCGCTACTTGGACCCGGTCGTCGCGCGGTTCCTGAGCCCGGACCCGGCAGCTCCGAGTGCGGGCGATCCGCTCTCCCTCAACCGCTATGCGTACTGCGTGGGGATCCGGTGAACGCGAGCGACCCGACAGGTGCCATCATGGACACGGACGGGGACGGAAGGACCGACAGCGAGGACACGATCAGCGAGAGCTACGTCCACACCCCGAGCGACAGCCCCCTGAAGGCGATACGACGTGCGAAGATGAACGTTGCGATCTACGCTGCACACGGCACTCCGCAGCAGCTGATCGGCGCCCAGGCGGACCTGTACGACCTCACGGGATGGCCCGGGTTCGAGGAGTTCGCCTCCGGATCACAGGTCCCGATGGGGGATGGGACGCCGTTTGGGCGCAACAACCGGGAGATGTGGCCATCAAGGCCCGACAATACCACCTGGATGCTCGTCGGAGTCAGCGCACTGACAGATGGGATTACGCCGTTCTTTGGGCCGTTCTGGCCCATTCCAGCAGCCGTCGGCTCAGCGGTGGACCTGTGTTACTCGGAGCTCTACTACAAGCCGCGCAGGGAGCGGGGTGAGGCACCGTACGGTGATGTGTTGGTTACGCGATGGAGTGCTGTACCATTCCTCGGCTCGACGATATCCGCTTGCACGTTCATCGGGTACGACTTCATTCCCTGGGCCGAACCCAACTACTGAAAGGCGGGGTCGATGTGTCTGGATTGGAATCAATACTCTCCGCAGTGCTGTTCGTCGCGTACTGGGTCTACGTTTGGCGATCGGTCGCTGCCCTCCGGCGACGGACACGAGGAGTCGGTCAGGTGATCGAGGCGCGCCGGGTGTGGAGATGGTCCTTCGGGACAGGCATGCTGCTCCCGCTCGTGTTCCTTCCAACCTATGCTGCTGAGTACGCCCTTGTTCGTAGGGAATACGGGTCGGCACAGGTGGTCTCGCTGTTGATCGAGTTCACCGTCTTCCTTGTGTTGGGTGGGGCGGTGACCAGCTGTGTCTTCGCCTGGCTCGAGATGAGGTGGAGGCGGTCGGGTCGCGGAGATTCATCTGCGCCACCACCGAGAGAGTGATGAGCCCACTGACATACGCCTGGCTTTCCTGATCAGCGAGTCACCGTGACCTCACTGGCGAGCGGTGCCGTCACGAGCACCACCGAGTCGGTGTGGGAGGGCGGGCGTCTTGCCGCCGAGCGGGTGACCGACGCCACGGGCGTGTCCACCTACCGCTACGTCTATGGCCCCGGCTCGCTCCCGCTCGAGACGATCGTGACGGCACCGAGCCAGCAGCCCGTCTCTTTCGCCTACCTCTGCGACGGCGCGGGCTCGGTGATCGCGCTCACCGACTCGAACGGCGCCGTCGTCGCCACCTACGCCTACGACCCGTGGGGCGCGCCGACATCCCAGCCCGCATCCGGCATCGGCGCGCGCAACCCGCTTCGGTACCGCGGCTACTACCACGACGTCGCGACCGCCCTTTACTACCTCCCGGCCCGC
>JBASOJ010000004.1:0-14258 GCA_049658145.1 Coriobacteriia bacterium | reverse complement strand
CGCTCGCCCGGGTGCCGTCCGTCGGCCGCCGAAGCGGCGGCGGCCCGTAGCTGCTATACTCCGAAATTGAGTTGTTCTGCCAACTGCCCTGGAGGTATTCGTAGCCATGTCGCAGCCGTCTCCAGCGGGGTCTGTCGTGCGCGTTTCGCGCTTCTCCCGTTTCGCCGCCGCACTTGTACTCGTGTGTGCGCTGCTGGCCCCCGGAATCGCCTCGGCCGCCACCGCACCTCCCTTCGTGGCCGAGCTTGTGATCAGCGACGACGTCTTCCGCGCCTCGAGTTCGCTGTCGGCCGCCGACATCCAGGCGTTCCTCGAGAAGCAGACCGGTGTGCTCGACACCACGCTCGCGCCGCGTCACGCCGACGGGACGATGCAGCCGGTCTCACTGCTCATCTGGGAGGTCTCCCAGGAGTTCAACGTCAACCCCAAAGTGCTGCTCGTGATGCTCCAGAAGGAGCAGAGCCTGCTCACCAAGACCGCTCCCTCGCAGAACACCCTCGACTGGGCACTCGGCTTCGGGTGCTACGACGGGTCCACACCAGAGACGCGTGACCAGAAGTACAAGGGACTCGGCAATCAGATCTGGTATGCGGCACAAGCCCTCAACAGCTATGCCGAGACGTCGTGGGTGCCGGGCCAGAAGCGCACAATCTGCACCAACTGTGTCACGCAGGCATACACGCCGAACACGGAGTTCGTGGCGGCGAACCTCGCCACCTACAAGCTCTACGTGTACACACCGCATTCGCACGGCCCGACCTCGGACATCTACGGCGGCAACTACCTGTTCTGGACGGTGTACTGGAAGTACTTCGACGAAGGCCCGCTGGCGAGCCCGGCGGTCAAGCCCGTCTACCGCTTCTACAACAAGAAGACCGGCACGCACTTCTATACGGCCTCCGAGGCCGAGCGGTACACGGTCCTGCGCACGCTCGCGGCCACCTACACCTACGAGGGACCGGGCTACTGGGTGAACACCGCCAACCCCGCGAACTCGGTGTCGCTCTACCGCTTCTACAACAAGAAGACCGGCACCCACTTCTACACGGCTTCCGAGGCCGAAGCCGCCAACGTGAAGGCGACGCTCGCGGCCACGTACACGTTCGAGGGGCCGGTCTACGGGGTCTCCAACGTTCCCGATAACGCGACGCCGATGTACCGCTTCTACAACAAGAAGACCAACAGCCACTTCTACACGATCGATCCGGTCGAGCGTGATCGGCTGATCGCCAACCTCGCGTCCACGTATGTGTTCGAAGGCGTGGCGTACTACATCGGCAACTGATCGCGGTGCCCCAATACGGTGCCGCTGACCTGCGGTGTTCGCGCCGGGTATGACCAGCCTGCTATGCTGTTAGGCCGTGGTTCGAATCGTGTCCGCCCTTGGAGGCCTTCGCCGTATGCCGAAGCTGACCGATAGAGGGACCGCACGGCCGGCATCCCGTCGCCTGGCAGCGGCACTCGCACTCGCGCTGACATTCGCCCTCTGCGCGCCCTCGGCGGCCCTCGCCGCCTACCCGGGAGACGCGGGCTACTATCCTCCCGGCTATGATCCCGCGACCTACCCCGCGAACTACAATCCCTACCTCATCATCTCCGACTTCAACTGGCGCGACAGCACATCGATGTCGCAGGCGGAGATCCAGGCGTTCCTCGCGTCGAAGAACAGTGTGCTGACCAACTACTCGTGCGAAGAGGGCGGGCCGAACGGCCTGCACAGCACCGTCATCAAGCCGGCGTCGGTGATCATCGCCGAGGCGGCCGCGTACTGGAACGTCAATCCGAAGCTGATCCTTGCCACGCTCGAGAAGGAGCAGTCGCTCATCACGCAGGTGTGGCATGAAGGCACCTACAACGGGCCGTACGTGTATCCGTGGCCGACCGGAGCCATCCACGGCACCGGCTACCACCTCATCAACGCGATGGGTGTGGGCTGCTACCCCGGCTCCACCGACACGCATCCCGGCTTCGGCGATCAGGTGTGGACGGGAACGCAGAAGCTGGGCTCCGCTCCGACCGATCCGTCGAGTGCCTATTACTGGGTGCCCGGCAGGGTGAAGACGGTCTACAGCTATCCGAGCGCCGCTTCGGTACAGATCGTGCCGATGAACCAGCCCACCTGGAACTTCTATGCGTACACGCCGTACTTCCCGCAGATCAGCGTCTGGACGCAGTACAACAAGTTCTTCGGCGATCCGCGCATCGATGCGGTGGCAGGGCGCATCCACCGCTTCTACAACCGGGTCAACGGGAGTCACTTCTACACGGCGTCGGCAACCGAGGCGCAGAACGTCGCGCGGAACCTCTCGGCGATCTACACGTTCGAGGGGCCGGCGTACTCGCTGGACACCACGTCAGGCGCCAACGGACAGCCGTTGTTCCGCTTCTACAACAAGCGCAACGGTTCGCACTTCTATACGGTCTCCGAGGCGGAGCGCGACGCCACCATTCGCAACCTCCGCGGGACGTACACGTTCGAGGGCGCGGCGTACATGGTGTCGGTCGATCCGATCAGCCGCACGCCGGTCTACCGCTTCTACAACCGGCAGGGCAACAGCCACTTCTACACGATCGACCCCGCCGAGCGTGACTGGGTCATCAGGCAGCTTGGCTGGAAGTACACCTACGAGGGTGTCGCGTACTACGTGGCGCTCGCGCGCTAGCCGCGACGCTCGTGCGTCGCGGCCTCACGAGTCCGATCGTGCCGGCCGCCCAGCCCAGGAACACCGCGATCACGGGGTTCACGTACGCGTAGGCCATCACCTTCGATGCATGCACGTGCCGCAGGAGTCACACGAACGCGGTGCGAGTGGTTCCAAGCAGGCGGTCTACCGGCTTTTCGGGCATCTGCTCCTACGACGGACCGGCGTTCTTCCTCGGCCGCTAGAAAAGGGTGCGGGACGGAGCCGATGTCCGGCCCCGTCCCGCTTGCGAGGGAGGGAGGGTAGGAAGGGGGGGTCTACCCTGCGGGGGGTGTCGTGAGCGGCTGGCCGCTGAGTGCGGCGACGATCGCCGTGTACTGCTCGGGCTCGATCTCACCGCGCGCGAGGCGCTCGCGTGCGATGGCCAGTGCCGCGTCTTCAGCCGAGGCGGCCTGTGCTGTCGCCGGTGTGCCGGAGGTCGAGGTGTGGCCGTGCTTGCGGGTGATCGCCCAGATCACGATCGCGACGACGATGGCTGCCAGGATGAAGAAGCCGACGTGCGCGAAGATGCTGAATCCGCCGAAACCGAGCGCGCTGTGCGGCAGGAACTGCTGGCCGCCCATCATCACGCCGTTACCGAATTGCGTTCCCATTGCGAGTCTCCTTTCCGTGGGGCTCGAGATGAGTATCTCCGGTCGGTGTGCGGGTGCGGTGCGCTACCCGTGGAGATGTGATGGAGGCTCACCGCGGGTTCCCGATGGCAGCGTGCGGTACACTTCGGGCATGTACACCTACCCGTTCCCACGCCCCGCACTCACTGCCGATGTGGTCGCTGTTCGCGGCGGCGCCGGGGCGTACGAGGTGTTGCTCATCGAGCGGGGGCACGGGCCCTTCAAGGGCCAGTGGGCGCTCCCCGGTGGCTTCGTCGACGAGTACGAGCAGGCCGAGGGCGCGGCGCGGCGGGAGCTCGCCGAGGAGACCGGTATCACCTGGACGGGCGACCTCACACTGCTCGGCGTCTTCGGCAAGCGCGGGCGCGACCCACGGGGTTGGACGGTTGCCACGGCGTTCCTGGCGCGCCTTGCGGACGACGATGTGCAGGTGCGGGCCGGCGACGATGCCGCCGATGCGCGCTGGTTCCCGATCGACGCGCTGCCGCCCGTGGCGTTCGACCACGACGAGGTCATCGCTGTGGCGCGCGGGCTGCTCTAGCTCCGGAGGCTGGCCGCGTCGCTCCCGCTACTGCCCGAGGTAGAATGCCGCGCCCTCGAATGTGTAGATGTAGCCGAGCGTGGTGATCACGCGGTCGCGCTCGGTGGCATCCGCCGTGTAGAAGTGGCTTCCGGTGCGGCGGTCGTAGAAGCGCCATACCGGCGCTTTCGTGCCGTCATTGGCCGGCGAAACCTTGTACGTTGGGCCATCGTACGTGTAGATGTAGCCGAGCGTGTTGATCACGCGGTCGCGCTCGGTGGGGTCGGCCGTGTAGAAGTGGCTTCCGGCGCGGCGGTTGTAGAAGCGATAGAGCGGCTGCGTGTTCCTCGTCGCGCGCGTCGTGTAGGCCACTCCCTCGTAGCGATAGGTATCGCCGAGGGTGTTGACGACGGTGTTGCGCTCGGCATCCGACGGCGTGTAGAAGTGGGTGCCGGTGCGCACGTTGTAGAAGCGGTAGACGGGCAGCTGCGGCTCGGGCAGCACGGACCATGCGAGGGTGTACGGGCCCGCTCCCTCACTCGCGAATGCTTCCACGTAGTAGGTGCCACCGGTGGCGACCGTGTAGTTGATCGTCTCGGGATAGTACAGGGGCAGTACGGCCGATGCGATCGCCGAGCTGTGCTCGGCGATGACAGTGCCCGGGCCGTACACGAACAGGTCGAAGTCGTTCAGCAGCGCGGGGTCCGACGACAGGCTGAGCGACAGGGTCTCGCCGGCGCCCACGGTGACGCTGTAGATGTCCTGCGCGTCGGCGGCCTGCGCATCGAGCGAACCGGCCACGGGGGTGCCTGCCGATGCCAGGTCGTCGCCCGGGATGGTGTCGTCGGTGGCGGCGCTGGCCGCCGGGGCCGCTGCGAGCACGAACGCGAGTGTGAGAAGCGCTGCGGTCCACGGTGCCCTGCGTGTCATCGGCATGCCTTTCGTCCGGGTGGGCTCGGCGGCGTGCGGATGCGCCGCTGCGGTTATCGTAGGGTGTCACTGCGGTCTGGGCAAACACCCACGCGCGACGTGCCCGGCGCTACTGGCCGATCCAGAAGGCCGGCCCCTCGTAATGGTAGATGTAGCCGAGGGTGGCGATCACGCGGTCTCGCTCGGTGGTGTCCGCCGTGTAGAAGTGGCTCCCGTTGCGCACGTTGTAGAACCGGTAGACGGGCGCGCTATCAGCCACGCGTGAGGGGTTCACCGAGTACGTGGGGCCGTCGTAGGTGAAGATGTAGCCGAGCGTGGTGATCACGCGGTCCCGCTCGGTGGTGTCCGCCGTGTAGAAGTGGCTCCGGCTGCGCACGTTGTAGAACCGGTAGAGTGGCCGCGTGTTGTTCGCCGGGTTCGTCGTGTACGCCACGCCCTCGTACTGGTAGATGTGCCCCCATGAATTGATCACGAGGTTTCGCTCATCGAGCGTCGGCGTGAAGAAGTGGGTGTTGTTGGTGAAGTTGAAGAAGCGGTAGACGGGTGAGCTGATCCGCCACGTGAGCTGCACATCGCCGTACTCGTGCGTTGTGGGTTCTACGGTGAATGCGCACAGATCCACGTAGTACGAACCTGCCGGGGGCGCAGTGAAGGTGAGCGTCTTCGGGAAGGCGTTTCCTTCGGCGGCAGCGAGTGCCGCGGCGTTCAAGATGTCGGTGGTCCCGGGCGCGTAGAGGTAGATCGCGGGATTGAAGCCGGGGGTGTACGTGCCGGTCCGCGTGAGCGTGAGCGTGAGGACGTCGCCTGCGTTCAGCCTGATGCGGTACACGTCGTCCCACTCACTGAACGCGTCGAGGTGCGCGCTCACCGGGGTGGGCGTGATCGGGAGCGCGGGGACGTTGTCGTCAGCCGAGGCGAAGGTGCCGTAGAGCTCGTAGCTTCCCGCGCCAGACGTCGCCCGGACCTCGACGCTCCAGACGCCCTCGACGTTGGCGATGCGCGATATGGACTCGTACGAGACGCCCACCTGGTTACCGTCGTCATCGGGTGCCGGTGCGCCTGCAGGGTCGCAGAGGTACAGGTCGAGGTCCGCGCCACTCTCGGGGCCGAAGAGCTCGAACAGCACGTCCTCGCCGGCCTCCAGGTAGACGGAGTAGAAGTCGTAGGGACTGCCTGCCGCATCCACCTCGCCCGGTATCGGCGCACCGCTCGAGTAGTAGGGAGCCACCCACTGGACCGCTGTGCCCGGGAAGGTGTCGTCTGCCGATGCGACGATGGCTGAGGCCGCCGTCGCGGTCGGAGGCGTTGCCGGAGTGCCGACCGTTCGCGCGGGCCGAGCCGCCGCCGGCGTCACAGCGAGTGTGAGTGCCAGTGCCGCTGTGCTGATAGCGGCCGACTTCATGCGGCTCATCGTCATCTCCTCGGCCTTACGGTTGGGGCGGGACGTCCCTGTGTGGCGTTCCTCCATCATACCCTCGGGCACAGATACGCCCGCACCCCGTCGGGATGCGGGCGTATCTCGGCGAATCTCGGCGAACCTACTGCGGCAGGTAGTACACGGGTCCTTCGTAGGTGTAGACATTGGCCAGGTTGAACCTCACGTTGTCGCGTTCCGCCGGGTCGGCTGTGTAAAAGTGCGTGCCGCTCTTCGGCCGGTAGAAGCGATAGACGGTGCTGTACGGCACACCTGTCGGTGGCGTGCCCGAGATGCTGTACACCGGGCCCTCGTAGGTGAACAGCCCGCCGAGGGTCGCGATCACGTTGTTCTTCTCGGCCTCGTCGGCGGTGAAGAAGTGCGTGCCGGTCGACGGTCTGAAGAACCGGTAGAGCGGCCGGTCAGCGTAGTAGCTGTCGTACTCGTACCCTGTGCCCTCGTACACGTAGATCGCCGACAGGTTGTTGATGATGTAGTGCTTCTCGCTTTCATCCGCGGTGTAGAAGTGCGTGCCGGTGGACGGCCGGTAGAAGCGGTACACGGTGGTGGGGGAGTACGTGTAGTTGCCCTGCAGGCGACCCATGATGCCCCCGGCCCAGATCGCGTTCGCGTTCAGCACGTCGATCGTCCTGATCAGCTCGTCGGCGACCTGCTCGTACGTCCAGGTCGTTCCGCCGTTCGTGGTCCGCGCCAGGGTCCCGTCCATGAACGACACCCAGCCGTTGGCCGCGTCGAGGAACTCCATGTCGTAGATGTTGGCGTGGTTCTGCCACTCAGAGCCACCTGCCTGGTCGAGCGGTGCCAGAGCGAAGCCTCCGCCACCATTGGTGGTCTTGAGCATCGAGAAGCCAATCGTGGGGAGCTGGTACCAGTCTCCCGCGACGAAGAACGTCTGCGGTGCGACGTACTCCACGTCGTACCATGCGTACCCGGCGGCCGCGCCGTAGACTCGCGGCGTCCAGGTGGTGCCACCGTTGGCCGTGGTGTAGATGACGCGGTCGTAGCCCACCGCCGCACCCTCGGAGGCGTTGTAGAAATCGACGTCGTAAAGATCGGACGTCGTGAAGGTGCCCACGCCCTGCGGCGTCCACGTGGCGCCGCCATCGGCGGTGGCGAGCATCGTGCCCCCTCCGCCCGCCGCCCAGCCGTTGTTGGCGTCGACGAAACACACGGAGCGCAGCATGGCAGTCGTGCCCGACGTCTGCACCGTCCACGACGTGCCGCCGTTGACCGTCTTCAGGATCCGCCCGCCATCACCCACCGCCCAGCCGGTGTTCCGGTCGAGGAAGCACACGCCGTACATCGAGCCGGTCGTGCCTGTATGCGTGGCGGTCCAGCTCTTGCCCGCGCTCGTCGACTTGTACACGCTCCCGTTGCCGCCGGCGAGATAGCCGGTGCGCAGATCGAGGAACTGGATGGCGTTGATCTCGGTGGCCGGCAGCACGCGCGCACGGTCGGTGAAGGTCACGCCATCGGTGCTGTGCGTGATGGTGCTGTGCGCGCCGACCGCGAGCACTCGCTCGGGTGTGACGCAGTCCACATCACTCAGCATCAGGTCCTGGTAGTCGGGGGCGTATTGCCGCTCGGTCACAGTGGGTGTTGCCGAGTCGATCACCTTGTAGATGCTTCGCGGCGGGGAGGCGCCCCCGACCATCCACAGCGTGGTACCGTCGGCCGTGTAGCTTGCGGCCTGGAGATGGGCGTTCGGGCCGCCGATGTTCTGGGGCGCCCATGTGGTGCCACCGTCGGTGGTGCGATACGCCGAGGCGACCGCGCCGCTCTGCCACACCGTGATCCAGCCGATCTGCGTGCTACCGGGCTTGAACACGACTCCGGTGATCGGCACGCCGAAGTCATGCACTTCGTTCCAGATGATGCCGCCGTCGATCGACTTGTAGAGCTTGTGCTGCATCTGGGTCGTGGCGAACCCCACCGTGTCGCTCACGAAGTACACGGAGGTGAAGTCGGCACCCGCGACCGAAGAGGACTGCCAGGTGGTGCCGCCGTCGGTGGTCCGCAGGATGCGGCCGGCCTGATCGGCCGCCCACCCTCGGTTCGCGTCGAGGAAGAGGAGGTCCGTGATCGAGCCGTCGGTCACATTGGTCGTCTGCTTGATCCAGGTGGCGCCGCTCGTTCCGTCGGTCTTAAGGATCACGCCGTTGTCGCCGCCGGCCCAGCCGGTGTCCGAATCGATGAAGAACACCGACTCCAGATCCTCGGTCGTTCCGGAGCTCTTGTTGATCCAGTTTGCGCCACCGTCGTACGTCTTCATCAGGCAGCCCATGTTGCCCACCGCATAGCCGATGTCGGCGGTGACGAGGTCTACCGCATTCAGGGTCTCGCCCCAGGGCAGCGGGCTGAGCCATCGCCAACTCGAGCCGGTGGCCACGGCAACCCCGGGCGGGCTCACGACCACGACGGAGCACAGTAGAGCAGCACACACCGCAACCCGGAGCATCGTCGGCGTTCGCATCCCTGGGGCCCTCCTCAGTCGGAATGGGAGCGGGGCCGCGCTCACCTATCGGCCCCGCTGTTCCTCACGTGTGTTATTCCCGCACGAATGGTGGCCTACTCGCAAGGCCCGCCGGGTGGTCCCCGGCGGGCCTTGCGCACACCGACGTGCGATAGTCGCCTAGTAGCCTGTGCCTACGTAGAACGCGACACCGTCGAACGTGTAGGTGGCGGCGAGTGTGTTCTTCACGCGCTCCTTTTCCGCAGGGTCGGCGGTGTAGAAGTGCGTCCCGTTCTTCTTGTTGTAGAAGCGGTACAGCGGATTGGTCGTGAAGGCGCCGTCGTACTCGTAGCTGACGCCCTCGAACTTCCACACGCCGGGCTCGGCATCGAGGACCGCGTGCTTCTCGGCCACGTCGGTGGTGTAGAAGTGCACGCCGCTCACTGTGTTGTAGAGCCGGTAGACGACGGTGGGTGACACACAGGCCGTGGCGACGCAGGGCAGAGCGGTGGCAAAGATCGTGCAGATGATGGCGGTACAGATGAGCAGCTGGGTCACACGAGACGCGCGCATTGTGAGAGCCTTCCTCTCCTTCACGGAACGTCCGCTGTGCCCCTTTCAGCGCGTACGCCACTGATCGGGAGAATGCGACCGCTTATCGAGAGAATCCTGATGAACGGACGCCCAAACGGGGCCTTTCGTCACGATAGACGGTCGTTGGGGCGCGTGACGCAGCGGGGTGACGGACGGCGGGGCGGAGAGAAGGCCCGCCGGGAGTCCGACGGGCCTTCTTCATTCAAGCGAGTCCGCTTACTGGCCGAGCCAGAAGGCGGGGCCGTCGTAGTTGTAGATGGTGCCGAGCGTGCTGATCACCCGGTCACGCTCGCCGCGGTCGGCCGTGTAGAAGTGGGTCCCGTTGTGCCGGTTGTAGAAGCGGTAGACCGTGGGTCGAGATATGCCACCCGAGTCTGCGGAAACGTTATACGCCGGGCCCTCGTATGTGTAGATGCTCGAGAGCGTCGCCTGTACGCGGTTCTTCTCGGCGGGATCAGCCGTGTAGAAGTGCGTTCCCGTTGATGGCCTGTAGAACCTGTGGAGCGGGACGCTGTTGGCCGCCGGATTGAGCCGGTAGGCAATCCCCTCGTAGGCGTAGATGTCGCTCAGCGTGGCCTGCACGCGTTCCCGTTCGTCGTCACTCGCCGTGTAGAAGTGCGTACCCAGACGCCAGTTGTAGAAGCGGTGGACAGGCGCGGAACGCGTACAGGTGAGCGTCACGATATCGTGATGGTAGATGGTGGTCGGCATGTGCGGCTGGTACATGTCGACGTAATACAGTCCGGTGACCGGCACCGTGTACTGGATGCTTCGATGCAGGTACGAGTCGCCGATGGTCGATGACGCCACGGGAGCGTCGTCCCAGATGCTGGTCGACCCCGGACCGTAAAGATGCAGCTCCGGTTCGAGCGAGAGGGTCCAGTCTGCGCGTATCGGGTAGTCGAGTCGGAGGTCGACTGTCTCGCCGGCTGTGAGCCATAGGGAGACGACATCATCTGAGTCGCTGTACTCGTCCAACCGCGTGTTCAAGATCGATCCGCTCCAGGGGACACCGGGAATGTCGTCATCGGGCGACTCGAAGCCCCAGTACAGGCCGTACGTGTCCTGGGCGCCCGTGCCGGCGTACGAGTTGACCCGGACGAACCAGTAGCCCTCCTCAAGCACGTCGTAGATCACGATGCCCTCATCGGGGGTCTCGTTGCCGTCCACCCAGTGGTCATCTGAGAAGTCGTCCGATCCCGGCGGGTACACGTAGAGGTCGAGGTCGACTGCCGGGTCATCCGGGCCGTCGATGATGAATGCCGCATCTTCTCCCGGCTCCAGCCATATCGCGAACACATGATCCTCGATGAAGTACGTATCCGGATCGACCTTATGGGTGAGGCTCAAGTTGAGTGGCTGAGAGTACGAGTACCAGTCGAAGCACGCATCCTCAGGGTTTGCAGGAATCGTCTCCCGGATCTCCGATGCTGACACCGAGGACGACCCGATATCGTCGGGTGCGCGGTCGACCATTGCTGCCGGGCGCGACAGGCGCGAGATCAGATCCTCGGAGACCTCCGACGTGACCGATGTGGCCGCCCCGGCTGCGGTGTGTTCGCCGACCTGCACCGCGAGGGCGGTCGCCGGGTGAGCGAGTGCGGCGAGCGTGAGCAGGCAAACCAAGCGTGAGGTTGACTTCAACGTGTGGCTCCGTCCCCATGAGTATGAATGGTGAGAGCGTGCCTCTAGCGAGAGTCCCGCCGACGTGGGTCTTCGCGCTTACCGAGCGCAATCCTCCCCGCTGTTCGCATCGATGTGTGGGGGTGGCCCGCCTTGACACCCCCACCACTCGCCCCCTACCCTGGTGCGACAACTTCACAGTGCCTGTGAAGGGGATGAGTACGCGCACTCGAGTAAGGCCCCAGAGAGCCGGGGTAGCTGAGAACCGGCGCCTGAAAGAACGCGGAACATGGCCCCCGAGGCTTCCGGAGGAAACGCGATTCTAGCGGAGTAATGCCGGACGGACGCCCCCGTTATCTGAGGCTTGAGAGCATCGGACATGTCGGCGAAGATCTCCCGCCCGCCGGCAACCACCACCGTCCCGTGCTCGAGAAGAGGTCACGAGAACTCGTGACGAAGTCGGGTGGTACCGCGGAAGCGCAGATGCGCCTTTCGCCCTGACGAACAGTCCGGGCGGGAGGTGTTTTTTCATGTTCGGAGGTAGATCGCATGGCCAAGAGCTGGGAAGAGATCAACGCGCGCATCGCGAACGGCGAGGCGGTGGTGTTCACCGCCGAGGAGTTCGCAACACTCGCCGCTGACGAGGGGGTCAAGGCCGCCGCCAGGCGCGTGGACGTGGTGACGACCGGAACGTTCGGCCCGATGTGCTCCACGGGGGTGATCCTCAACTTCGGGCATTCTGACCCGCCGATCCGCATGGCAGAGATCTGGCTGAACGACGTGGCCGCCTACGGCGGCCTGGCGGCGGTGGACACGTACCTCGGCGTGACGCAGCCAAGCAGCACGCGCGGCATCGAGTACGGTGGCGCGCACGTCATCGAGGACCTGTTGCGCGGCAAGGCCGTGCGCCTGCGCGCGACGAGCCCCGGTACCGACTGCTACCCGCGGACCGAGATCGACACGTGGGTGACCCTCGAGGACCTCAACCAGGCGTACTTCTTCAACCCGCGGAACGCCTACCAGAACTACTCGGTGGCGGTGAACAGCACAGACTCGGTGCTCCATACGTATCTCGGCACGCTGCTGCCGAGGCTCGGGAATGCCACGTACTGCTCGGCAGGGGCGCTCTCGCCGCTGCTCAACGACCCGACGTACCGCACGATCGGTGTCGGGTCGCGCATATTCGTTGCCGGCGCGCCCGGCTTCGTGGCGTGGCAGGGCACCCAGCACAACCCGCACCTTGACCGTGACGAGCACGGCGTGCCCGTGCGTCCGGCCGGAACGCTCGCGGTGATCGCCGACCTCAAGGCGGCCAGCCCCGAGTTCTATTCGGCGGCGACCCTCACCGGCTACGGCGTGTCGAGCTTCGTGGGCATCGGTGTTCCGGTGCCGGTCCTCGACGAGGACATCGCGGCGACGCTCGCGCTCACTGACGCCGATCTCACCGCTACCATCTACGACTACGGCGTGGCCGCTCGCTCGCGCCCGTCGCTCGGCACGGTCAGCTACGCCGAGCTCCGCAGCGGTTCGATCGAGATCGAGGGCAAGAAGGTGCCGACCGGCCCGATCAGCTCGCTTCCCAGAGCGCGGCGGATCGCCGCCGAGCTGAAGCGCTGGATCACCGAGGAGCGGTTCGCGATCGCCGAGCCCGTTGAGCTGCTGCCTCAGCCCGGAAGCCAGACACAGAAGCCGCTCGAGATCACCACAAGGGAGGCGATCTAGCCATGGCGCGCAAACGACTCGATCTGACCTTTCCGCCCCGGCAGTCACTGAAGCCGGTCATCTATCACCTGGTGCGGGACTACGATCTCGTGCCGAACATCCTCCGGGCGCAGATCCATCCGGCGCAGGAGGGCCGCATGGTGCTCGAGGTCACGGGCAGCAAGGAGAACTACGCCGCCGGCGTCGCGTTCCTGGAGGCGCAGGGCCTCACGGTGAACGAGGCCGCGAGCGACATCGTGCTCGATGAGGAACGATGCGTCGACTGCGGCCTGTGCACCGCGGTGTGCAAGCCCGGCGCACTCACGCTCGATCCCGAGACGCAGACCCTGCGGTTCGACAAGGACAAGTGCGTGTACTGCGAAGCGTGCGTGATAGCCTGTCCGCGCAGGGCGATAACGCTCACGTTCTAGACAGGAGACACGATGCCACAGTACGCATTCGTGCAGGTCATGGCTGTCTCAGCCCTGGTTGCGATCCTCGCTCTCGTGGTGTCCATGCCTCTGGCGGCGAAGGTGAGTCCGCGGGCGGGGCGCGCGCTGCTGCGCGCGAGTCTCGCAGGTGTGCTGCTCGCGATCGTCGGCTGCTTCGTCTGGGGTGCGTCGACGGGCGACCTCGCGCGGTTCAACGCGCGGATGGGCTGGGACGCCTGGCTCCAGATGGGCGCGTTCTTCACAATCGTGTACTTCACCGGCTACCGGTTCGTGTCCGCGTACGTGGCGGACAAGCTGAAGGAGGCCCTCGATGCCTGACATCGCGCTGCGGCTCGGCCGCGACATACTCGTGCTCGACGGGGCCATGGGAACCATGCTGCAGAAGCACAACCTGCCGGCCGAGCAGTCGTTCGTGCAGCTCAATGTCACGGCGCCCGACCTCGTGGTCGAGATCCACCGCCTGTACAACCTGGCGGGTGCGGACTGCGCCACCGCGAACTCCTTCGGCGGGTCGCGCCTGAAGCTCGAGGCGTACGGCCTCGGCGACCAGGTGGAGGATCTCAACCGTGCGGCCGTACGCGTGGCGCGGGCGAGCGGGGCGACGCATATCCTGGGCGAGCTGGGCCCGACCGGGCATGTGCTCGAGCCGCTGGGCAGCGCGCATTTCGACGAGCTGTTCGACGTGTTCGCCGAGCAGGCCGCAGCGCTCGCGCTCGAGCATCCGGACGCCATCCAGATCGCCACGATGACCGACATCGCCGAGGCGCGGTGCGCCGTGCTCGCGGTGCGCTCGGTCACCGGCCTGCCCGTCTTCGTGACCTGCACCTTCGGCCTGAACGGCCGCATGGACCTCTCGGGCACCGGCCCGGAGGAGGCTGCGGTGATCCTCGAGGCCGCCGGCGCTTCGGCCGCGGGGATGAACTGCGGCCTCGGCCCGGAGCAGATGCTGCCACTCGTGGAGCGCATGGCGCGCGCCACGGCGCTGCCGATCATCGTGCGGCCGAACGCGGGGCTGCCGAAGCTCGTGGATGGCAAGACCGTCTTCCCGGGCACCGCGCTCGAGATGGGCGAGTATGCGGCGCGCTTCGTGGATGCCGGCGCCACGCTCGTCGGCTCGTGCTGCGGCTCCACGCCGTCCTTCACCGGATCGATCGCCGACTTCATCTCGGACCGCGAGCCCGCACCGCGCATCGCGCCCCCGGCGGGTGTGGTCGTGGCGGGCCCCCGTGGTGTGGCGC
>JBASOJ010000003.1:0-2300 GCA_049658145.1 Coriobacteriia bacterium | reverse complement strand
GGCTTCACGTTGAGCACCGAGCCCGCAGCGGCGACCGCGGGCGATATCCTTCCTCCGCGCACCAGGTACTCGTAGGAGTCGACCGTGAACACCGTGTTGGCTCGCAGGCGGTTGTCTTCTGCCCATTCGACCACCGCGTCGGCCGATGCGCCGTCAGCCAGCCTCCTGGCCATCTCCATCACGAGCAGACCCTGCCCGGCAGAGACGGAGAGAGAATCGACGATGTGTATCCGAGCATCAGGGAACTCCTGCAAGAACCGCTCGCGTGCCACGAGCGCGGTATCGTACGAGGAGCTGAGACCAGAGGAGAGCGTGACCAGGATCGCCGGCTTGCCAGCGTCATGTGCTCGTCGAAAGGCCGCCTCGCAGTCCGGTGAACGTACTTGTGAGGTGGTCGACCGCACACCGGTGCTGAGTACGTCGTAGAAAGCGTCTAGCGAGAGACCCTGCTCCGCCTCGCCAGACTGCTCTTCGCCATCGAGGGTGTAGGGCAGGTACAGCAGCTCCACGCCTGCTTCCTCAAGGGTCTCGCGCGGCAAGTCACAACCGGAATCGGTGATCAGCAGGGCATCGTACACGGTGCACCTCCACGTGTGTCAGTCTGGGCCGGCCGAGGAGCGTGAAGTCCTCGATCACCTGGCGAAGGCGCTCGTGCCGACACCAGCGCTCTGATGTCGTCGACAGCGGCCTCGGCGGCCTTCTCGCCTGCCGCGATCATCTTCTCGGCCTCGTAGAAGCTGTAGTAGGCGACGTCGTCGATCCGGGGTGCGATAACGAGGTCCGCCGCCCCGAGCCGCGATTCGGACAACTCACGTTGCATCAGGTCGATCGAGCCCGTGGCCAGCTGGAAGACGGAAGGCGAACGCAGCGTGTCCATGACCGCGGCGAAGACCCGGGAGTAGACGATCTCCGGGAGGTCTGCGCGCTTGATCCGGCCGACTTCGATCGCGCCTTCGGGCAGGTCGTTTGAGAAGGTCAGGACCGCGCTTCTGGGAATCCCCAGATTGGTGACCGCAACCACGGTGTCCGCCCCCATGTCCCACGCAACGTCGACGGGAACGGGGTTGAGCACTGCGCCGTCCACGAGCAGGCGCCCGGCGCGCTCAACGGGAGCGAAGATGACGGGTGTCGACAGGCTTGCTCTGATCGCGCTTGCGAGATCCCCCTCGCGCAGCACGACCGCCTGCCCGTCGGTCACGTCGACGGCCACGCATTCGAAGGGGACACTGAGATCGGCGAAACTGATGCCGCCCACCAGGTCGCGGATGAACTCCCCCACGCGCGCTCCGTTGACGATGGCGGTGGTCGGCCGAGCGATGTCTGCAAGCGACACGAGGCGCTTCACGTTCACCGACAGGGCGAGTTCCTCCATCTCAAGGGGTGAGACCCCCGCGGCGTACGCGCCGCCGATGAGTGCGCCGATGCTGGTTCCGGCTATAGCGCCGACTTCGATGCCGGCGCGGTCCAGGACCTTGAGCACACCGATCTGTGCGAGGCCTCGTGCGCTTCCGCTGCCAAGTGCCAATCCGAGTCGTACGGTCATCGGGTTCCCTCACATCTCCTGCGTAGGCACCTGCCGTTGAACCGGTGGGCTATGCGCTCACCGACGGGGCGGCATCGAGTCCAAGAACCGAGACGATCTGGCCCGAAATGCGATCAGGATCGAGCGCCTTCTCGAAGAAGGAGTGCTCCAAGACGAGCCCATCCATCATCGCAATGAGCATCGTCGCCAGGGGTCGGCCATCGGCACGCGGCAGTGAACGTCTCAATGCGAAGACGTTCTCGATGGCCGGCCGGAACAGTTCGATCAACTGCTCTCTCGAGGAGACGACGAACTGACGCAGCTCGGTCTCGGGAGGGGAGAGCTTCAGCATCAGAGCGTTGACGAGGTTCCGCTCGCGCACCCCGAATTCCAGGTAGTCCTTGACCATGCGCCGGAGCTGCTCCTCTGCCGTCTCGTCCGGGCGGTCGGCACACAGGCGAGCGCGCAGGTCCACCAGGACCTCGTCGAGGACCGTCACGTAGATGTCTCTCTTGCTGGAGAAGTGGTAGTAGAGGGCGGCCTTCGTGATCCCCAGACGCTGCGCGATGTCCTTCATGGACACGCCGAGGTAGCTGCAATCAGAGAAGAGGTGTCGCGCTACATCGAGGATCTGCTGCCGCGTATCGCGAAAGGCGCCGATCTGCCGGTCGCTCGTTGCTTCCATTGCTCGACCAACCTCCGGACTCATCGGATCAGGAACTTACCGACCGGTAAGTGAGTTGGAGGCTACCGTCTCGCCTGCGCTGAGTCAAGCGTC
>JBASOJ010000002.1:0-4700 GCA_049658145.1 Coriobacteriia bacterium | reverse complement strand
CTTGAGGGGAGCACACGCCTCCGGACCGACCGCCGGGCCGCGACGAGTGCGAGCGGATGTGGGCACGCCGAGGAGTGAGGAGCCCGAGCCGAGGAGAGTGCGGATCGCCGAAAGTGACGTGGACGCTTCCGTGCCCGCAGGCGTGTGCGAGCAGGAGTACCGAGGAGCTGGCCCGCCTAACGTCTTTGGGCTTCAGCCGCGAACGAGCGGCATCAGGCGAGCCTAGCGCGTTCGTGAGTCGGCTGGAAGCACGGGTTAGACAGCTCATCCCTGCATGCGGGAGGCTAACGCTTCGTAGTCGACGTGCTCGCCAATCGCGGCGGTCCACCGGTACTCCTTTTCGATCTTCTCCCCGTAGGACCCAAGCGCTCTCGAGAACGCCACCAATGCCGGCGGCGCGAGCGTGAGCAGTCCGGGTTTCCCGCCAATCGCCGCAAGATAGGCCGGGATAGACGCATAAAGCGCGAGCCGAGAGACGGACTGGACCCGGGGCACGACGTCCAGGATCCTCTTCTGCATCTTCCTCAGGTCCGCGCGCATCGCCGAGAGAAGGGCCGTGTCGTCGTATCCTACCTCGGGCAGCTTCTGATCGACGTAGCGGGCGAGGCTCTTGAGGTCTGGCGAATCGCGCAGCTTCAGGATGTCATCCACGAGTCGAAGTGTGTTGGCCTTCGCGTCCTTGTCACACTCACATCCGTGGACACACGTGTCCCGAACGCCGCAGAACACGCGATAGTCGCCCATCGTAGGAACGTCTGGCAGAAACACATCATATACGGCGTTGATGGCGTCGACTTCGTGTCCCACATCGGGGCGCTCCGCCATCGCAGAGAACCTGTCACGACAGAACATGAGACGCGGCGAATCCATGATGGCGGTGGCGTCGAGTAGCCGGGCGGTCACAAGCGTTCCGTAGATGCCCTGGATGATTACCGCACAGTATCTGTTGCCCGCGAGTTCTATTCGCGCGTAGTCGACCGGCCCCTCATGCTGCTCGTCACGCGCACCCGTCCCACCGAAAGTCGCCTCGTCCGCCTCAACCTGTTGCGAGACGAAGGTTTCAGCCTCAGGCGTAAGAATCGCTCCTGGGTCGATTGGCTGAATCACGCCCTCATCTCGCATCGAGTCGAAGAACAGCCTAAGCGATTCCGTCTCAGCTTCCGTACCCGAGCCCGGCAGTCCGTGCACATGCTGGAAGTCCGACTCAGCCATGAAGAGGGGATCCGCCCAAAGGAGGGTGCTCGGATGACTCAACAGCCAATCGATGTCCAGAGAGCTGGCGACCGGATGCTCCCCTGACACCTCTCGGAACCCGAGCAGGTTGCTCGCCAACAGCATTCTGCGCGACATGAACCCCCCTTGACGCGTTGAGCCTGTCTAACGTCCTTGGGCGTGAGCTGAAGCGCGCCCCGCCCGATTCCCTGCCCGAGTCTACCTCACACGGGCGCGCTTTCTGCTCGACGCCCGGGTTAGACCGAGGACGCGTGTGGCTACGGACTAGGAATGGCGAGCATGCCGTTCTCCGGAATCGTCCTCGAGTAGGTCCGCCCGGCCAGGGAGAAGACCAGTTCTAGATTCTTCAGCACGTTGGGCGCGGGATCTCCGCCCAACTCCGCGTTCGACGCCTTCACACGGAGCTGATCGTTCTGAACCCTCGTCCTGAGAAGCGGCGCGACGTCCATCCAACTGTCGCCCGCGCCGTACTTCGCAGCAAGAATCAGGAGGCTCTGACCGGCAATTGTGGGAGTCGCCCGGGACTTCGCGAGAGCATCACGCTCTGCGTCCGCCAACTGCGTGATTGGTGCGAGCTTGGTCATGAAGTCAGGGTTGAAGACGATCTTCCAGATACTGATGACTAGTCCGAGCGCGTCCACGAAGAAGGCCGCGCCCGCGGCCTTCACGATCTCTGATGGGAAGGACTCTGCATTGAAGATCACCAGAGCGGAGGCAACCAGGAAGACGACGAGCATCGCTGCCGACGAGTAGCCCATTACCAGCCGCAGGGTGAACCATCGATCCTCGTGGGCCTTGTGCTGGTCGAACGTTTCACGATCCTGCCGTAGCCGCTCCCGAATGCGCTCAAGAGACACGTCGGTGACTGCATCCCCCTGCTGACTCATGATTCCTCAGGCCCCCCAACCATGTGTACTCTGCCCGACTCCCCTACGTCCTCCGGTCTAACGTCTTTGGGCGTGAGCTGAAGCGCGCCCCGCCCCATTCCCCTGCCCGAGTCTACCGCACACGGGCGCGCTTTCTGCTCGACGCCCGGGTTAGACAGCACTTTCACGCACGAGTCCGGGCACTGCATCCAGTCCCAGGATCGTCACATCCTGTCCCCAGTCCGGAGTGTCGCAGCCATCGCGCCACAGAAGTGCGGACCGCATGCCGGCCCGGACCGCTCCCGTGACGTCCTTCTGCTCGTTCCCGATGAAGAGGACGTCGCCGGGTTGGCACCCCAGCAGTGAGGCGAGCGCGAGAAAGCCGCTGCGATGCGGCTTACGGTACCCGACGTCAACAGACGTGAGAGCAGACGGGGCGAGTGCACCGAGACCGCATGCCTCGAGATCGGCAAGCGCGAGATGACGCGGCATTCCGTAGGGGACATCGGTGAGGACACCCGCGGGGATTTCTGCGGCCGAGAGCGTCTCGACGACCTTGATCGCGGCGGGCATCGGCCGGACGTGTCTCCTGAAGTGACCGAAGAACGCGTCAACCGCCGGATCGATCAGTGAGTCGACCCGCCCTGACGGCACGCCCATCGCAAGGAGCAACTCACTGAAGACCGCCTCGTGTCCAACCTCCTGCTCGCGGGGAGCCAGGCGTGTGTTGAAGCGCTCGAGGATCGTCGATCCGGCAGCGATGCTTTCCGACGCTGCCGTGGACCAGGTTCCCGCTACCGCCGTCAGCGCCGAGGAGTATTCCTGCTGCCAGTTCATGGGGATGCCCTCGTACTCGATGAGGGTGTCACCCAAGTCAAACCCGACAGCGCGAATCAAGATGCTCCCCCGGTTGTGGCTGGCTAACGTTCTTGCGCATCACCAGCAGCGCGCCGGAGACGGCTTGCACTTGAGTCTACGCCACCCGGCGCGCTGTCTGTGTGCATGCGCGGGTTAGACCCACCCAGGCACCCTCATTCACCCCAAGAAGCTACGAGATCCCTCAATAGCAGCAGCGCTAGATCATCGACGAGCTCGCGCGCCCGGGCATCAAGAGCCTCGTAGGTTGGTATGTCGCGCCCCTGCGGGTGCGAGAGCATGTTGCGGAAATGAGTGTAGCGCGACTCTGGGCCGCTTCTGCCGCTGCAGTCTCGCGGAACCTGAACACGATCGAAGAAGAGGGAATCGAGCTGGCTGGGCACATCAGTCCCCACATGGAAGGCTAGCGCCTGCCAGGTGCAGAGGTACCGAGCCACCGGGTTGCCTACATTCATCGCATCGCCGAGGGCTCTGAGAACTCCGCCGTCTTCCTGCGGAGACTGCGCGAGGAGTGGTGCGATGTCTTCTTCTTTGATCATGTCGCTGGGCGATCCGCTATAGTCCCACAGCGTCCACTCCAGTTTGGCAAGCATTGGGCTCCAGCCGCCCAGGCCGACGCATTCATAGGATGCCTCGTGCAGGTGAGTTGGCCCGCCGAGGACAACCCCGAGCATCCGCCCCAGACTCTCGACCTCGCGAGCCTGCGCGCGAACCAGTGGCCAAGTCTCCTCAGCCATGACCGGCATGCTCGTCTTGATTGGGTAGCGAGCGTCCGCCCACTGGATGAGGTCGTTCGTGCGGAAAGTGATCTCGCCAGGCTCGGTTCCGGTGAGGGAGCCCAACTCGAAAGTACCGTGGCACCATCGCCGGGGAGGTTGCCAGCTGTACTTGACCACGAGAGTCGTGCAGTATGCGTCCACCAGCGTCCCTGGGTTGGGTCTAACGTCTCGGCGCTTCACCAGCGGCGCGCCGGCAAGTGCTTGCGACCCGAGTCTAACGCACGAGGCGCGCCGTCTGTGTGGAAGCGCGGGTTAGACACCCCTCCATCGGTCTCACGACCGGCCCCGAAACTCGATTGCGAGCAAGTCCATCAGCAGGCAGTCACGCCACGATCCGTCCGGCGCGGACTCGCTTTGACGCGCGACACCGATGCGCTTGAAGCCGAGGAACTCGTAGGCACGTATGGCGCGGAGGTTGGCCGCAGCGGGGTCAACGACGAAACGGCGTACCCCTCGCGCTTCGATCAGGTGGGCGATCAGCACCGAAAGCGCCTCTGGACCCAACCCCTGGTTCTGCCACGAGTCGCCGAGCAGGATCGCCAGGCCAAGCGCGGAGCCGGGAGGCCAGCCGACGCCGTAGGCCGACACGACCCCGGCTGTCTGCGCATCGACGAGCACCGTCCACGACCAGGTGTCCGGCGCCTCGAGCAGGCTGCCACGGAGTCCTGCGACGCTCGGGTCCGTCCACCACGGCTGGCAGCCCCGCCCTGATGCGAGCACCGACAGGACGTCGAGATCGTCATCCATGAGCGGACGCAGGACAACGCGGTGCCCCGTCAGCTCGCCTTCGGTCACGTATCCCCCGCTGCTCATGGTGTGTCTAACGTGCTTGGGCGTGAGCTGAAGCGCGCCCCGCCCCACTTCCCTGCCCGAGTCTACCGCACATGGGCGCGCTTTCTGCTCGACGCCCGGGTTAGACATGCACGAGCCGCGCTACGCCTCAAGC
>JBASOJ010000001.1:0-36702 GCA_049658145.1 Coriobacteriia bacterium | reverse complement strand
GTGCCCATGCCCGGCGGCGCGGCGGCCATCAGGCGGCCGGCACGCATGGCGCTCGGCATGCTCACCGAGTGCGGGCTGCTCGAGCATCCCGGCGCGTCCGCGCTCCGCGCGCGCCTGGCCGAAGGCGAGGAACGCACCATCCTCGCGATGATCGAACACGGCATCAACACGCCGCGTACGAGCTCGATGGGGCGCCTGTTCGACGCGGTGGCCGCACTCGCGGGTGTGCGCGACGATGCGCTGTACGAGGGCCAGGCTGCGATCGAGCTCGAGGCGGTGGCGGATCCTTCCGCTGAAGGCGCGTACGCGTTCGGCGTCGCCGAGGGCCCGGACGGCGCGCTCGTCGTGGACAGCGCGCCCGTGCTGAGCGCAGTCCTCGACGACGTCGCGGCGGGCGTGGGAGCACCCGTGATCTCCGCGCGCTTCCACCGCGCGGTCGTGATGGCGGTCGTGGATGTATGCGCACAGCTCGCGCCCGCCCTCGGTCTCACGCGCGTGGCGCTCGCAGGCGGAGTGTTCATGAACCGCCTCGTGGTGCGTGGTGCCGTACTCGGCCTGCGTGAGGCGGGGCTCGAGCCTCTCACCCACCTGCGCCTCCCGGCCAACGACGGCGGCATCGCCTTCGGCCAGGCCGTGGTGGCGTGGGCGCGCCGAGGCGCGCGCTAAAGCGGAGTACGGAGGATTGACGAGGCAACACGCATATTCGCTGCCTGAATGACTGCTCGTCGCGAGCCTTACGCCTGAGCCTTGCGCCCAAAGGAGTCGAGAGATATGCTTTATGCGTATTGCTCAATCGCGCACGGGAGGTGGGCGATTGAGGGGAGGGGGAACCGAGCCGCACCCGCGCCGCGCGAGGCGCCTGCTCCGGGGTTGACGCGTGCCGCGCCCGGGCCGGCGGATTCTTAGGTCACGTGGCACGCACATCGGGGGGATACCGTTGAATGCGTACGCTCAAGCTGTGATGGCACCCTGCTATCCGGCGATTCAGTACTGCCTCACTCACCTCAACGGACTCAAGCTGCGTGACGAGGAAGACCGAGTGGTTTGGTATGTGGTGGCGGTCTGGATTCTTCTCGCAATCGGCGCCACGCTCATCCTCGGCGCGCTCGCGTGGTGCTTCATGCACGCGCGGACCGGACTCTACGCCATCTTCCAGTACAAGACCGGCTACTTCAAGGTGGGCTGCAACTAGCAGCGCGAGCGTCCCCGGGGCCGCACGTGCGGTCCCGGGGACGCCTCCGATCGCGCGAGGCCCGGTCCTTCGATGCACGACCGCAGGGAGTCGACGTGCCAGACACGCTTCTGAGCGTCCGTCAGCTGACCAAACGATACGGAACCGTAGACGCGGTCACGGACCTGACGTTCGACGTCGCGCCGGGTGAGGTCTACGGGCTGCTCGGACCAAACGGTGCGGGCAAGAGCACCACGCTGAACAGCATCGTGGGGCTCACCATCCCGTCTGAGGGGACGATCCTGCTCGGCGAAGCGGACGCGGCCACACCTGAGGGTAAGGGGATGCTCGGATTCGTTCCCGACGAGCTGCGGCTTCCCGGCACGCTCACCGGGCGGGAGTACATATTGTTCGTCGAGAGGGTGTACGGCATCAACGAACCCGCACGCGCGACGGCGCTCGTCTCGATGATGGGACTCAAGGACGTGCTCGATCGGCTCATCCGCGAGTACTCGCACGGTATGCACAAGAAGCTGCAGTTCGTGGGTGCGCTTCTACACGATCCATCCGTGCTGGTGCTGGACGAGCCGTTCGGCGGGCTCGACCCCGAGGCCATGCATGTGGTCCGGCGCATAATCGAGATGCGGCGGGGGCAAGCACGCGCCACGCTCATCGCCACGCACGACCTCCCGTTCGCGACGCGGATCTGCGACAGAGTCGGGATCATCGCCAGGGGACGATTGGTGGCCGAGGGGACCGTGGCCGCGGTTCTGGCGGCACATGGGAGCACCGATCTCGAGGACGTGTACTTCAAGGCCTCGGGCCTCGGCGGGCGGATTGACTCGGTCGACGGACTGCTAGACGCCGCATTCCCCGAGTCAGCGACCACCACGACAGGGAGGTAGACGGTGGGCAAGACGATAGGAAGAGCCCTCGGTGCGAGCGTGCTCGTATCGCTGATCATCTACATGTTGGCGACTGCCGCGCTGATGTTCTACGCGCTCGGCACGCAGCAGACCGTGGCCATCTCCGACGCGTACCGCGTGGTGGTCGAGCCTGACCTGGGGTTCTACCTGCAGTTCGGTGCTGGCTACGCCATCGGTTTCGGGGTACTCGTTGTCGCGTTCACTGCGGCGCTCGCTGTCATGTGGCATCGCAGCGCACCGCGGCCGACTGCCAGCTGACGCAGCCTGATGGAATGGCTCAGAGGATCGAACGCCACCGCGGTGTCACGTGTCGTGTTCCAGTCCTGGCGCAATCAGATATGGAGCGCACTGGGACGCTCGAAGGGAGCCGCAGCACTCGCCGTGATCGTCAGTGTGCTCTCGATCGCCGCATTCCAGTGGGGCCTTGCCGCATTCGTCGGCCCGCTCTTCGAAGGCATCGCCCTGCGCTTCGGCGGAGTGGGGATCGCGCTCAACTCGGTCACGGTGGGCATGACGGTCATCGCGACTGTCGTGGTGGGCGGACTGCTCGCCGCCTCGCCCGACGCGACGCTGCTCGACCGCTTGATGACGCCGCTTCCGATCAGCGCCCGCGATCGCCATCTGGGCTACCAACTCCCCACAGTCGCCGCGGCGCTCGCATTCCTCGTGGCGCTCTACGCACCGATGGTAGCCGCGCTCATCACCGCTGAGCCGCTCGGGGAAGCACGCTCGGTGTGGATGGCGCTGCTGGTGGCGGCCCATCTCGTGTGGGCGGTGCTGCTGTACGAGGTGCTCTCGCTCATCGTCCGCATCGCGCTCACGCGTCTGCTCGCGATTCCCGACGAGGTGGCGCGTCCGGCCACGCTCGTACTGGTCGGCCTCGGCATCACCGCCTGGTACATCGCGGTTTCCGCCCAGGTGATCCGTACGCTGAAACCAGTCCCCTCCCCGCTTTCGATCGTAGACGTGCTGTTCGATCTCCCCGAGCGCATGGGGCCAGGTCCGTCTGACGCGGCGGTAGGATACGCGCTCGGTGTGGCAGCTGCAGCCGCGGGCATCGGCACGCTGTGGTACGCCGCACGCTGGCTGTCTCGCCTCACGATCAGGACCGCCGAACTCGCACAGCGCCCGCTGTTCCGCTCGTTCGTTCGTCCCGTGGGGCCGCGTTCGGCGTTCTTCTTACTCGCGATCCGCAGCATCGCACGGCATCCCGAGAACCGTCTCTTCTCTGCGATGTTCGTGCTTGCCTCGGCCGTCGGCATACCCGCTGCCGTCGCGTTCGCGCAAGACAACGGGTGGCTCGGCCTCGCCGCATCCGTGATCGTGGTGCTTCCGTCGGCGTTCGCCTTGAGCGCGTACGGGCGAACAGAGCCGATCCGGTGGGTCACGGCGCGTACCGCTCTCGGACCTGCTACATGGCTTGCCGCATCAGCGAGCGCGAGCCTCGTCTACGGGATGGCGATCTCTGCGGGGATGCTCGCCCCTCTTCTGCTCTGCGGCTGGCGGCCGGACGCGCGCGAATGCGTGAGCCTTGCGTGCCTGTTTACGACTGCGTGCTTATGGGCGTACAGCTCGGGAGTGATCGTGCCGTACGCCGACGATGTGCCGCTGGCGGGAGCTCTGTCGAGCGCCGGCAGCCTCGCGATCGCCGCACCGGTGTTCTATGGCCTCAGCCGCCTCGGTTTTCCCAACGAGCCGATGTCCACGGTGCTGATTACGATGACAGTGGGATGGATCGCCTGGAGCGCTGCCTTCGTTGCGGACGAGCGACGGACCCGGAGGGATCGCTGATGCTCGTTCGCGTGCGGCTTGCGCCGGGCGTGCTTCCCGAGCACGGGGCGCTGAGGGACCCGGCGATGCGTCGCGTCATCGAGCTTGCCGACGACGCATCCCGATTCATCGCACTCATCGCAACCGAAGGCTCGGCGCAGCTTGATGAGGGAGATCCGCGTTGGCCGGACCTGGTCGAGCTGCACGATAGGGGACTCGTGAATGTCACTGTTCCCTTCGCAGCCGCGATGCGCCTTGCCCTGGACGCCGTGCGAACCGGCCGGAACAGCCATCCGGCGCTCGCGATGTTCGGATCGAGGCGCGTCGAGGTCCGGGGAACGTCCTTCGCTTCGATCGCGGGTACCACCCTGTGGGCACTGGCACGCAACGCCACCTGGGTCTTGGCGGTTTTTGCGATTCTCGGCCTCGGCATGATGATGCTCATGCGGCAGGCACTGCCCTGGCTCATCGCACTCGCGGTCGTCCCGCCAGCACTGGTGATCCTCGGCCTCGCGCTACACGAGGCCGGGCATCTGTACGCCCTGAGACGGGTGACAGGCATCGCCGACGTCGGCTGGCTGCGCCTCGGCGTGCTCTGCGCCGGAATCAGACGCCCGGCTCTGTCGCCCCGGGACACCGCCACCGTCGCGGCGGCAGGGCCCGCGACCGCATCGGCAACCGGCGTTGTGATAGCGCTCGCTGGAGTGGTGCTTGGATCGCCCGCATTCGTCGTGTGCGGGTTGCCACTGTGCGCACACCTAATCACGCTCAGCCCGTGGGCGTCCGATGGCAGGAGCTTCCTACGCGCGCTCAAGGAGATGCGTCGCGCAGAGCGTGCGCGCGACTAACAGGTCAAGCGGCCCCGCGCCTGGAGGGTGCGCGGCCGGCGAGAGGAGAACCATGGAGGCACCCGTCCCCGCCAGCGTGCAGGTGGAGCCGCAGTCCACGGGGGTCTCACGCGCGGTCCGTTGGCGCGGCGTGAGCCGCCTTGCCATCGATCCCACGGTCCTGGCCCTCGCCTTGAGCCTGACAACGGTCGGCGTTTCGCTCAGCCTGCCGACGTTGCTCGACTCGCCACCGTGCAGTCTGTGTCTGGTGCAGCGATGGCTCGTCATGACAGCCGCGGCCGCCCTCGCGCTCGGCTTGCTGCGCCGGTCCGCGCTCGCCGCCGCTTACGCGCTCCCGATCACGATAGCTGGGATGGGCGTCGCGACCTACCACAGCCTCCTGCAGTGGGGATTCGTGCCCGATACCCTACCGATGTGCCTTGAAGGCGTGCCCTGCTCCGAGGTGAAGTTCATGGTGCTCGGATTCGTCACCATCCCGTTCATGTCCGCGTGCGCCTTCACGGCACTGACCGCTCTGCTCTCCGTCTCAATGTGGAGGTCTCGCAATGTCTAGATCCGCGCGTGCGCTGCTCCTGAGCTCGGTGCTCGTGGCGATCGGCCTCGTCATCGCACTCATGCTCGTGCAGGGCCCTGTCGCCGAGAACTCGACTGCCGTCGCCGTCGACGCCGGCGACGTCCCGGTACGGGAGTTCGATGCCCAGCTCGGTGAGGGCGACGATGTCGTGCTGGTCGTCTTCTCGGACTTCGAGTGCGAGGGCTGCGGGATCATCGCGGGTTCGTTCGAGCGGCTCACCGACGACTTCAGCGGGCAGGTCACCATCGTCCACAAGCACATGCCCTTGAGTTCGCACCCGAGGGCGATGGACGCTGCAGCGGCATCTGAGGCCGCTGCTCTGCAGGGCCGTTTCTGGGAGATGCACGACCTGCTCTTCGCCGAGCAGGACACCTGGCGAGCCGCAGACGACCATCGGGCGCTCTTCAGCGAGTACGCCGAACAGCTCGGGCTGGACGTGCAGCGCTTTGAGCGCGACATGCACTCCGCCGAGGTGGCAGAGCGCGTCGAGGCCGACCGGCGCGACGGCGAGGAACTCGGCGTGAATCTGCTGCCCACGGTCTACATCAACGGAAGCCCGGTGGCGGGCGCGATGACGTATCGCATGCTACACGATGCGATCGACCAGGTGCTGAACAAGTAGACACGCCAGCGTTCCGTCTCCGCACTCGACCCGCGGCCCGTGTAGCAAAATGGGACGCTTGCTCGTCTATGTGAGTGGAGGCCACGTTGGGAAGCGGCCCACGGCGACTGCCCACGAGAGATCTCCGCCGACATCGAACATGCGAACCTGATGGGAGTACTGGTGCGGCTTCAGGCATGTGCTCCCCGTCTGGCGACAGGAAGCACATGCCCAGTGGTCTCCTTCTTCCACACTGCCAATTCAGCAGGCAACTGACCGTGCGATCCAAGATCGAGAATCAGGCCGCCTGCCTGGATGCCCTTAGCCTGGATGGCTCGGACAAGCTGCGAGGCTACGCTATGTCGGTTCAGTCGGGAGATGCGTCAGGTATGGAGGCTGCTGCTGCCGTCGGGCATGGGTTCTACCCTGCGGTCGGCCTGCATCACGACAGCCAACTGAACGCGTTCAACCTAGTGTCGCGTAACAGAAGTCACTGTACGGTTGGGCTTTGGTCTGAGACAATGAACTATGGCCAATCACACGAAAGTACTCATGGTGTCAAAGCACGATGCTGAAGTGCTTCGACGACGCGTTCGGGCGAAGTCCTTTCCTGCGAGGGAGATGGAACGTGCCCGGATCGTGTTGCTGGCGGCCGAGGGCTTGCCCGCCGAGACCATCGCCGAGAGGGTGGGTTGCTCCCGACCGACGGTGGTGCTGTGGCGTCAGCGCTACGACCGGGGCGGGCTGGAGGCACTCGCGGACGCTCCGCGTTCAGGTGCTCCCCCACGTCTGCCCGCATCCACCCGCGAAAACGTCCTGGCGGTCACGCTCGCACCGCCACCCGAATCCCTGGGCATCACGCACTGGTCCTCCCGCCTGCTCGGGGCGCATCTGGGGGTCAGCCACATGACCGTCGCCCGCATCTGGCGCGATTACGGGCTCCAGCCGTGGCGCTGCCAGACCTTCAAGTTCTCCACCGATCCCGAACTCGTCGCCAAGGTGCACGACATCGTCGGACTCTACCTCGACCCACCCGAGAGTGCCGTCGTGCTCTGTGTCGACGAGAAGTCCCAGATACAGGCGCTGGACCGCACCGCTCCGATGCTGCCGATCAGGCCGGGACTGCCCGAGCGCCGCACGCACGACTACAAACGCAACGGCACCACGACCCTGTTCGCCGCACTCGAGGTCGCCACCGGCAAGGTCACCGACGCCTGCTATCCCCGCCATCGCCACGAGGAGTTCCTGAGGTTCCTCAAGCAGGTCGCCAAGACCTACCCGGAGCAGCAACTCCACGTCGTCGTGGACAACTACGCCACCCACAAGCACGCCGACGTCAGGAAGTGGCTAGACAAGAACCCCCGGGTGCAGCTGCACTTCACCCCGACCTCGGGTAGCTGGATGAATCTGGTGGAGGTGTTCTTCGGCATCATCACGCGACAGGCCATCCGCCGCGGTACCTTCCCGAGCGTCGCCGATCTCATCGCCGCAATCCGGCGCTTCATCGATGGCTGGAACGAACGATGCGAACCCTTCAGCTGGACGAAGGATGCGGATACAATCCTACGCAAGGCTAACCGTCAAGACGCGTCGGTTACGCGACACTAGTGCAGTCACCGGCGAACACATAGTAGTTGTTCACATCGAGGTACATGTCGTGACAACTGCCGCAGCCCGGGCTGACGAGACCCGGCAGCCCATTGGGTTCCTGGAAGGCGTGCGCGGGAGTGGACAGCATGACAAGGCCGGCCAGGCCAAGACACATGACGACCCATGCGGTCGCTCGGCGTACCGAGGACGAACTGGACTTCACACTGATCCACCCCTACGCATGCTGGCCCCGCGGCCTGACCAGCCACCGGCACGCGACTTACGCGCTGGTACGTATCATGACGAATTCGTTAGCCACTAACAAGGGCTGAACCCGCACGTCAGCGCCCGGATGGTCGGTCGTTCCGTCCCGCACGTCGTAGCGCCAGCCGTGCCACGGGCATACAAGATCGTAACCCTCCAACACGCCGTCACCGAGGGGGCCGAACGCATGCCTGCAGATGTTCGAGACCGCGAAGAACTCGTCCCCCACGCGCGCGATGGCGAGGTCGTTCTTCCCCACCTTCACGTGGCGCACCGAGCCCGGCGGCAGGTCGCTCACCCGGCACACCGGGATGTCGATGGGCGTTCCGGCCTCCGGCTCGTCGATGACACCGAGCAGCTCGGCGCCATCCTCCACGTCCGCGCGGATGAACAGACCACACCAGCACTTTCGGATGGCGGCGAACTGCTCACGGTGGAACGGTATGCACGGGCAGACGATGGCGACGTCTTCCTTGGGATCGCCGGTGCGGATGCGGCACGGGCAGTACACGTCGCCCGTCGCCTCGAGGATCTCCAGCTCCGAGGCGAGGACCTCGTCGACGAACTCGCTCTCCGTATTGAACCGGTAGCCGAGTGTGGCCGCGAACGGCCCCATGTACGCCTTCAAATCCTCGATCGTGGTGCCGGGACCGAACATCCGGCGCTTCGGGCGCTCCGCAGCATCGCTCACAGGTCCAGAAGCTCCTTGATGCGCTTCTTGTTGAAGCCGACGATGACCTCCTCGTCGACGACGATCACGGGGAACGATGTGCCCCCGGAGATGCTCTTGACCTCGGCGGTCGCGTCCTCCCGCTCCTGCCCCGTCAGCAGGTCGACCTCTGTGACGTCGTACTCCACGTCGTTCTCGTCCAGGTACTTCCTGGTCATGCGGCAGTAAGGACAGGTGGAGAGTGCGAAGACCTTGACCGTCATGCGGCTCCTCCTCGGGTGTGTGCGGGATGTCCGGGCTGCCAGACTACGCGGCTGGCGTCGCCGGGACCTCGGGCCTGTCGAAATGCTCCGCTTCGATCTTGCGCCAGATGTTGCGCAACGGCCAGCGGCTGCTTGCCATGATGCACTCCTTGATTCTTGGGATACGGGGCCACTATCCGGGAGTATGTTCCCCGGCATTCGCGCGGCATCTCGGCGCATGTCATCGCAGCACGATACAATCATCGCATGCAACTCCTCCCCACACCAGCGAGGCGCACATGCGCCTGATCGTCCTCGCCTCAGGGTCCTCGGGCAACTGCGCCCTCGTCGAGTCGGGCGGCCGCGCCGTACTGCTTGACGCCGGCATCTCGACCCGTGAGACCCTGCGTCGCATCGCCGCCTCCGGTGCAGGCGACGCGCGCATCGAGGCGATCCTGCTCACTCACGAGCACGTGGACCACGTGCGTGGCGCCCGCGTGCTCGCACGGCGCCTTGGCGTGCCGGTGATGGCCACGGCGGGCACGCTCCAGGCTGCGGCCGACGCGCTCGCAGACGTGCCCGAGACGATCGCCGTTGCCAGGCGTGACCAGTTCCAGGCTGCCGGCCTGCGCATCAGTTCGTTCGGTACGGCTCATGACGCGTCTGAGTCGTGCGGCTACGTGTTCGAGAGCCGCCGCGGTCACAGGATAGGCGTGGTCACCGACACCGGCGTGGTGACGCCGGAGATCATCGACGCGCTCAGTGGCTGTCACGCCCTGGGCATGGAGTCCAACCACGATGATGGGATGCTCGCCGCTGGCCCCTACCCGCCCTTCCTGAAGCGCCGGATCGCGGGCGACCGCGGCCACCTGTCGAACGCCGCGGCTGCGTCAGCGCTCGATGATCTGGCATGGAAGGGCCTCTCCCACGTGTTCGCGCTCCACATATCGGAGCAGAACAACACGCCGGAACGGGCCCGGGTCGCACTTGCACGCACGCTGCGCGACACAGCCGCGCTTGAGACGATCGCACGCAACGAGATCGGCGGCTGCGCGCTCTAGCAGCCCTAGTATTCGATCCCGAGGCGCGCCGGGATCCCGGCATCGAACGGGTGCTTGATCGGCACCATCTCGGTCACCAGGTCGGCGCGGTCGATCAGCGCCTCGGAGGCACCGCGTCCGGTGAGGACGACCTCGGTCGCCGGAAGGCGCGTGTCGATGGCCGCAAGCACGTCGGCCTCGGCCACCAGTCCGTAGCGCATGGCGACGTTGATCTCGTCGAGGATGACCACCCCGTACTCCGCGCCCGCGAGGACGCCTGCCGCGATCTCCCACGCCTCGACCGCCGCTCGCCGGTCCTCGTCGTTCACGCCGGCACCGAGGAGCCCGGTCGAGCGAAGTGCCGGCCGCTCGACACGTACGCCGAGACCTTCGAGCACCGCAAGCTCGCTCGAGCGCGCACCACCCTTGATGAACTGCACGAACGCCACGTCCAGGCCGGCGCCGACAGCGCGAACGGCGAGCCCCACGGCCGCGGTGGTCTTGCCCTTGCCGTCGCCGGTGTACACCTGCACGAGTCCACGCTCGATGGTGGTCATCTACGCCTCCTCCTCGTCATCGGTCGACTCGACTATAGCGAGTACGTCCGACTCACTGGCGACGATCGTCGCGCCCCCGTCCACCGCCCGGAGCCACAAGTCAGTCGCTTCGCCGCCACTGAAGTCGCGGTCGGGGGTCATGTCTCCCACAAGCACGAGCGGACGCCCCGACTCGAACGCGGCGCGGAGGTTCGGCAGGTTCGAGCGGCCGAACGGCGTGGGGCATACCACGACGCACCGCGCCTCGGCGTACGCGCGCCGCACGGCCTCCTGCGCATCGGCGTCGATCTCGCCGAACGGCGGCAGAGCAGCATGCCGTACGCCGAGGGCCTCGGCCACCGCCTGATCGACATCGCCACGATTGAGTGCGCCCGCGGCCACGTCGTAGCCGGTACGCATGAGGTCGCGCATGAGCGCGATGCCGGTGCCCGAGCCGCAGACCAGCCCCACCGTGCCGCGGGAGCCGTCCGATGTGAGGTCCTCCCCGCGCAGCACCGGCGTGACCGCGACGCTTCCGGTGACCGGGTCGGTGCGCACCACCGCGCGCACGCCGAACACGTCGGAGATCACGCGCGAGCTGAGCGCCTCGGCGGGCGGCGCCGAAGGAGTCAGCCGGCCGTCGGCCACGATGCTCATGCGGTCCGCATACCGAGCCGCGATCCCGAGGTCGTGGAAGACGCCGAGCACGGCGATGCCGCCGTCAGCCAGCGAGCGCACGAGGTCCAGCACCTGGAGGGCATGGTTGAGGTCGAGATGGCTCGTGGGCTCGTCGAGCAGGAGCACGCGTGGCTGCTGCGCGAGTGCCTGGGCCAGCGTGAGGCGCTGGAGATCGCCGCCCGAGAGCTCGTCGATACGCTCGGCGGCGAGCCGGGCGGTGTCGGTGCGCTCCATCACCTCGTCGACGACGGCGTGGTCGTCCGGACCGAGCGATGCGAGCCTTCCCAGGTGCGGATGGCGCCCCATCTCCACGAAGGCCCGCGCGGTGAACGCGAAGGCCGACGGCTGCGACTGCGGCACCACACCGATGAGCTGCGCGCGCTCGCGCTCGGGCAGGCGCAACACCGAGGAGCCGCACACGATGTCCCCGCTGAGCACGTCCGCGCCCCCGGTGACCGCGCGCAGAAGCGTGGACTTGCCCGCGCCGTTGGGGCCGACAAGCCCCACGAACTCCCCGGGCCGCACCTCGAGGGCGGCGTCGCGAACGACGGTCCGCGCGCCGTAGCCGACCGTCACGCCTCTGAACTCGAGCGACGGAGCGGTCATCGCCCACGCTCCTTGCGGACAAGGAGCCAGATGAAGAACGGCCCACCGGCGAGCGCCGTCACGATGCCGACCGGGATCTCGACCGGCGCGAGCACGGTGCGCGCGGCAAGGTCGGCGAGCACGAGCGCGATCGCACCCGCAAGCACCGAGGCGGGCAGCAGGAGCCGATGCCTCGGCCCCACCACGAGTCGCACCATGTGCGGCATCATGAGCCCGACGAAGCCGATGAGACCCGAGACCGAGACCGCGCCCGCCACCACAAGCGAGGCCGCGCCGAGCGCGAGGATCTTGAAGCGCTCCACGGGCACGCCGAGCTGCCCCGCACGCTCGTCACCGAGGAGCATGAGGTCGAGCTCCCGGCTGTACAGCACGGGCACGATCGAGCCGGCGCCGAACATCGCGGCAAGCATCGCCACGTGGCCCCACGAGCGGTTCGCGAGCCCGCCCATCATCCAGAAGACGACGCTCGTCATCGACTGGCGGTCGAACACCAAGACGAACGACGTGAGCGCCGAGAGTGTGTAGCTGATCGCGATGCCGGCGAGCAGCAGCGATGTGGAGTCGAGTCGCCCCCGGCGCGATGCGAGTCGCACCACTAGCAGCATGGTCCCGAGCGCGCCAGCGAACGCCCCGACCGGCACGCCGATGGCGCGTGCCGCATAGCTGCTCCCGAACGCCGTGATCGCGAGCGTGGCGCCCAGCCCCGCCCCTGAAGACACGCCGAGGACGTACGGGTCGGCGAGCGGGTTCTTGAAGAGCGCCTGGTACAGCACGCCCGCGAGCGCGAGCGACGCGCCCACGAGCGCCGCGAGCAGCACCCTCGGCAGACGCAGATCGATCACGAGCGCGTCGGCGAGGGTAGAGCCGTGCCCCGTGAGCGCCCGGGACAGGGCTCCGATGACCTCCTCCGCCGAAAGCGGCACGGCGCCCAGCGCCACGCCGGCGAGCATCGCGAGCACGAGTGCTGCAGCGAGTCCCGCGAGCGTGAGCGCGACCCTGCGCCTGTCGGCGGAAGGCGTCATGTCACTCGGCGAACACGTCGGGGTGCAGCGCCTCGGCGACCTGGCGGATGCCGTCGACGATGCGCGGTCCGGGGCGGCTCACGAGGTTGTCGTCGAGCAGATAGACGCGACCCCCGGCAACAGCCGTGAGGTTCCCGTAGCCGGGACGGCCGGTGATGTCCGACGGAGCGCTCATCGAGCCGAGGGTGGCCAGGTACACGTCGGGGTCGGCGGCCACGAGCTGCTCCACCGAGTAGGCCACGTAGCCCTCCTCGGTGACCACGTTCTCGCCGCCGGCGTGCTGGATGACGTCGTCGAGCAGCGTGCCCGAGCCCACGGTGAAGAGCGGATCCTGAGCGATCTCCAGGAAGCACCGCACCGGCGCACTCTCGACCTGTTCGCCGATGGCGTCGATCTGGATCTGCATCGAGCCGACCACGTCGTCGGCCGCATCGGACTCGCCGATCGCGGTGCCCACGGTGAGGATCGAGTCGTAGAGCGCGTCGACCGTCTGCGGGTCGATGGCCACCACAGCGGCGCCGAGCGCCTCGAGCTGCGTGATCACCTCGGCCTGCACGCCGGTGGTGACGAGCACCACGTCGGGGTCGAGCGCGGCGATCGACTCGAGGTTCGGGCCGACGAAATCGCCCACCTTCTCGATGTCGGCCACCTCGGCGGGGTAGTCGCAGTACGTGGTGACGCCGACGAGCCGGTCGATCGCGCCGAGCGCCGCCACGATCTCGGTGTTGGCCGGCGCGAGACTCACGATGCGCTCGGGCTTCGCCTGGATGGTGACGTCACGACCGGCGTCGTCGATGACCGTGACCGGGAACGCGGCGGCGGTTGCCGTCGCGTCTTCGGCGGTCTCCTCGGGTGCCGAGCAGCCCGCGAGCGCTGCGAGTACGAGCGCCGCGACCAGGGCGAGCGTCCCCGTCCGGCGTGCGGTGCCGGCGGTTGTGGTGCGGAACAGGTGGAACATGGTGCCTCCTTGCGTCTCGATGCCTGCACTCCGGCCGAAGAGATGACGCGCCCCGAACACGAAAAAGACCCTCGCCGGTTCCGGCGGGGTCTCCGTGCTCGAGGTCTTGGTTTCGGAGCGCTTTGGTCGAGCGCTGCGAGTGTGCCCCGTACCACGAAGGCCGCGTCGCGATGGTGCAGGCAGGTCTCCTGGCTTCGAAGCGCGCTCGCTTCGTTACAGTGGCGGGTCCGCGCCGGAGTCACACCGGCTTCCCTATTCTCCCGAAGTCTCCTTCGGGCACCTGCACCGTCTTCGGTTGTCCGCGCCATCATAGCCCTCCCCGCCTGAGGTGGGAAGCGGGCGGCGCATGCCCCCCGGCGACGACCCCGCGGTGCCGAAGCGGTACAATGCGGTAGCGCGCGCCGAAACGGGGAACGCGCAGCGTGTAGGCTTCCGAGAAGGGACATCGTGGATATCTTCCAGAAGGCGTTCGACTTCACCGAAGCACGTACCGCCCGCGAGTCGGGCTACTACCCGTACTTCCAGGTGATCAACTCCGAATCGGACTCGCAGGTCAACGTGGAGGGCCGCGACCTCGTGATGCTCGGCTCGAACAACTACCTCGGCCTCACGACGCACCCGCACGTGCGCGAGCGGGCCGCCGAGGCCCTCGCGAAGTACGGCACGTCCTGCACGGGGTCGCGCCTCCTGAACGGCAACCTCGACATCCACATGGAACTCGAAGAGCGCCTGGCGCGTTTCACCGGCAAGGAGGCGTGCCTCGTCTTCTCCACCGGCTTCGGCGCGAACATCGGCACCATCTCGGCCGTGGTGGGGCGCCACGACACGGCCGTCATCGACAAGGACGATCACGCGAGCATCTACGATGGCTGCAAGCTCTCGTACGGCAAGGTGGAGCGCTTCGAGCACAACGATGTCGCGAGCCTGCGCGACGCGCTCGAGCGAGCCTCGAAGAACGCGAACGGCAGCGGCGGGACGTTCGTGGTGGTGGACGGCATCTTCTCGATGGAGGGCGACATCGCGCCGCTTCCCGAGATGCTGCCGGTGCTCAAGGAGTTCGGCGCCCGACTGATGGTGGATGACGCGCACGCCTCCGGCGTGATCGGGCCGAAGGGCAACGGCACCGCCGCCCACTTCGGCGTGACCGACGAGGTCGATCTCATCATGGGCACGTTCTCGAAGAGCTTCGCCTCACTCGGCGGCTTCATCGCCGGCGACGAACTCCTGATCGACTACATCAAGCACTCGTCGCGGCCGTTCATCTTCTCGGCGGCCATGGCTCCGGCGAGCGTGGGCGCGGCCCTCGGTGCGCTCGACGTGATGGAGACCGAGCCGCAGCACCGTGAGCGCCTCTGGGAGATCGTGGACCGGATGCAGGCCGGCTATCACGAGCTCGGCTTCGATACCGGCACGAGCGAGACGCCGGTGATCCCGATCATCTTAGGCGACGAGATGCTCGTCTTCGAGTTCTGGCGGCGCCTGCGCGACGCGGGCGTGTTCGTGAACCCGGTGCGCCCTCCGGCGGTGCCGGCCGGACGCGCGCTCCTGCGCACGAGCTACATGGCCACGCACACCGACGCGCAGATGGAGTTCGTACTGAAGGCCTTCGGCAGGATCGGTCGCGAACTCGGCGTGCTGAACGCGTAGCGCCTTACGGCAGCGCGTGCGCGTGCGGGTACTCGGGATGCTTCCGGCGTGCCACCAGCGTGATGATGGCGAGCGCGGCCACCGCGATCGAGCCCACCATGCCGAAGAAGCCGTAGATGTACGCGGGGTTCTCCGAGCTGAAGACAGGACTGTCCGGGTGGAAGAGGTTCGGCAGCGCCAGCACGAGGTACCACAGTGCCGCGGCGAGCACCGCGTCGAGCACCGCCGGGACCTTGGGATGGTCGAAGATCAGCTGGATGGCGAGGATGACGACCGAGGCCGCCAGCAGGCCGAACGTCATGAGCAGCCGTGGCTCGGTCCACAGGATGCCGCCCCAGATGAGCTGCATCGACAGGATGCCGAGGATCGTGTTGACGGTCCACAATGGCAGCGAGAACCAGCGAAACGCCTCGCCCCAACGCCCGACCTTTGACGCTCCGAACGTGAACGCCAGGCCGAGAAGCCCGGCGAGTGTGAACGTGCCCATGTTCACCCAGGTGGATGCGCCGTGGAACATCACGAAACGCACCATCGTCCCGAGGCGCTCGTCCGGCGGGATGCTCAGGACCGAGACCACGCAGGTGACGGCCGAGAGCGCGATCAGCGCGACAAGCGCGATGCGGACGTTCTTCGGCAGTGGCATGGGACTCCTTCGCGGGGGCCTGCGCACGCAGGTGCGCGCGCTCACAGGATTCTACCAGGACCCGGTCTGCACGGAACGTGCCGACCTAGCGGCGCGCCTTGCGGCGGATCTCCTCGATCGAGGCGAACGCGGCGGACTCCCCCGCCTCGACGGCGACGGCCGCCTGCCCGTAGTCCATGCCGGTAAGGTGATGCACCGCCGGCGAGATGACGACGTCGGCGGTCTTGAGCGCCTCCTGCGCGAGACGGCCCTCCAACGCCTCGGAGACCGCGCTCAGCACGTCGAACGCGCTGCTTCCGCGCTGAGCAGTTCCCGTCCTGAGCGTGTCGCGAAGCTCCCTGACCCGCACGCCGGGCTTCGGCAGGACCCCTTCGGGCAGGCTCACCGTGCCATCGCCGCTCACGTCCACAGCAACGATCGTCTCGCCGCCGAGATGCCGTGCGAGCGACACGGGCACCGGCTCGCAGACGTAGCCGTCCACGAGCACGGTGTCTTCCATCACCACCGGCAGGAACGCCAGCGGGACCGAGACGCTGGCACGCACGGCGGCGATGAGGTCTCCGGAGGTGAAGCGCACCGGGCGGTTCCGCGTGAGATCGGTCGCCACGCACCCGAACGGCAGCAGCAACTCCTCAAAAGTGGCGGGCAGATGCTGGCGCAGGAACGCCTGGACCTTCTCGCCGGAGAACACCGCGCCTTTGGTGAGCGCCATCTCGCCGACACCGGTGACCGACTTGACGTCGAAGGTGAGCGCGATCTGCTCGATCTCGGCCACGGGAATGCCTGCCGCATAGAACGCGCCCACCATCGCGCCCATGCTCGTGCCCGCGACCGCGTGCGGCAGCAGGCCTTCGGCCTCGAGGGCCTTAAGCACGCCGATGTGGGCGATGCCGCGAGCGGCGCCGCTGCCAAGCGCAAGACCGATCCGCTTGGGACCGAAGAACGGCATCGTGCTATTCGCCCACCTTGGCCAGCTTGAACGCGTACTGCATCGACGTCACCAGGAATACCCCTGAAAGCGCGACGGCAAGCACGATGCCGATGATGTCGAACGGCAGCAGCGTGCCGGCGATCGGCGTGAGGAACCAGCCTTCGGCGGCCATGATGGCGATGTTCACGATTACGATGATCACGCGCATCTCGGTGGGCCCGAACGTGCCGAAGCTGATCTTGAACACGCCGTCCACGGCGGTGCGGATGTACACGTGCGTGGACATGAGCAGGTAGCCGATCATCGCGAAGGCCGCGATATCGAGGCGCAGGTACGGCGACATGCCGATGCCGATGATCGTGAGGAACTCGGTGATCGCGTCCACCGTGTGGTCGATGTAGAAGCCGAACCTGGGCCGCTCGATCTTGCGGTAGCGCGCGAGCGTGCCATCGAGCGAGTCGCCCACCCAGTTCACGAAGAAGCCGGCGCACGCGAGCAGCAGCCACCACTTGCCGCCGCCGGAGAGCCAGTAGCCCGCGAAGCACATCGCCGAGCCCACCACGCCAAGGCCGGTGAGGACGTCGGGCGTGACCCACGCGGGCGAGTGCGCGGCCATCCACTGCAGCGCGGGCCGCTCGAGCGGCCCGAGGAGCATCTTGTTCACGCGCGTGTGCTGCTTGATGTCACTCATCTCGGACATGCGGATCCCCTCGTCAGTCGGGTAGGGTCACATCGGGCCACACGATGTGCGGCATCGCCCACTGCCGCGGGTACTCGGCGATCCAGCGCTCCGCCGGCGCCAGGCAGCGCTCGGCATTCGTGAGCAGGAGTTCGGGGGTCGCGCGACCGGGCTCCATCGGGATCGGGTCCGACGCGAGCACCCGGTACCGTCCGTCGGGCATCCGCGGTGCGGTGAACGGGATCACCGGCACGCCGGCACGCATTGCGAGCCGAACGTGCAGCAGGGGCAGGGGCGACGGGTGGCCGAAGAAGTGCGGACGGACCTTGTCGGGCTCCTCCATCGGCCGATCGAGGCCGGTGAGGACCGATCCACCCGCCTCAAGGCGCCGGGCCGCGGACTTGAGCGACTCCAGCGATACCGGCGTGACACGGAAGCCCACCTCATCGCGCACGTCGTTCTGCCACTGGTACCCGCCGTTGGGATCGGGCACCGACAGCACCTGCATGCGCCAGCCGGCCCGTCCGAGCGCGCGGCCGATGAGGTCGAAGTTGCCGAGGTGCACGCCCACGTACACGAACGGCCCCCGCGCGCGTTCGCGCTCCACGAGCGCCTCGAACACCTCGTCGTGGATGACGATGGCCTCCTCACGGGCATCGTTCCCGAGCACGTGGTAGAGGTCGTAGAGGAAGCGCCCCATGTTGCGGACGTTCTCCCGGGCGGCCTCGTCGAGGGCCGCACCGGTGAGCGTTCCGCCGGAGACCACGTACTGGTTCGAGCGGGCGGCGCGAGAGAGCACCGAGCCGGGGTCGGCCATCATCCTGGAGGCGACGAACGGCACGGCGACCTCGGCGGCGCCCCGTGGCAACACGCGGGCCGCCCCGAGCGCCATGCGCATCCCTGTGCGAGTCTTCGAGAGCGAATCGAGCATCGCGACGTGCTCCTTTCCAGTATCGCTCCAGTGTACCAGCACCATCCGCAGTGCTACGCTCGGAGCGCAAGCACAAAGATGCGAGGGAGACACCGGTGACCGAGGCAGCCGTAAGCGTACACATCGACGAAGTCCCGCTCGGCGATCCCCGGATCAAGGACTTCGTAGGGTTCCACTGGAAGCACTACCGTCTCAACCCCTACTGGGTGCCGCAGCTCAACGCCGACCTGCTCGGCAACCGCCTGCTCGGCATGAAGGGGCTGCTCACGCCGGAGCACCCGTATCACGAGACCGCCGAGACGACGCACTTCCTGGCGTCAATCGACGGCGAGACCGTCGGGCGCATCTCGGTGTCGATCAACCGGCGTTTCAACGACTACTACAGCACGAAGATCGCGTTCTTCGGCTTCTTCGAGTGCATCGAGGAGTACGCGGTGGCCGAAGCGCTGCTCGACGCGGCACGAGCGTGGGCGAAAGAGCATGGGGCCGAAGTGCTGCGCGGCCCGGGCGAGTACGGAAACGTCACGCACGAGCGCCAGGCCTGCCTGATCGACGGCTTCGACCAGGACGTGTTCGTGGAGCACACCTGGAACCCGAAGTACTACGCGGAGTTCATCGAGCGGTACGGATGCATGAAGGTCATGGACTACCACGCGTACGTGATCGACCTCACCAAGCCCAAGCCGGAGCGCGTGGGTATGGTGGCCCAAGCCGTGCGGAACCGCGGTCACATCGAGACACGTGCGCTCGAGATGTCGCGCTTCGAGGAAGACCTCGCAATGGTCATCGACATCTACAACCAGGCATGGGCCGAGAACTGGGGCTTCCTGCCCATCCAGCCCTACGAGGTGGACGCGCTCGTTGAGGCTCTCAAGCCGATCATCGATCCGGGCCTCGTTCGATTCGCCTTCATCGACGGGAAGCCGATCGCCGTGCTCGGCGCGTTCCCCGACCCCAACGAGGCACTGCAGCCGCGCTGGAAGTGGTACGGCGACTCCGACTACACACGTCTCGCGCGCCTGTTCGCCACGCGCAGGAAGATCAAGCGCGTGCGGCTCATCTTCTTCGGCATCGTGCCCGGCTATCGCCGCCACGGCGCCGACGCGCTGCTCTACCACGAGGTCCACGAACACACACAGTCGAAGGGCTACACCACCTGTGACGTGTCGCTGCTACTCGAGGTGAACGAACTGATCCTCCGTGCGGCCGAGTCGATGGGCGGCCACCGCAACAAGACCTGGCGCATCTGGGACCTGCCGCTCTAAGCGGCCGCTAGTACCGACCGTTCGCGCGCTCCATGATCACCTTCGGAAGATCGGCGGTCGGCACCGTCTCGACCACCGCGCCGAGCGCGAGTGCGGACGACGGCATGCTGGGCGCCGCAGCCGTGGCCGGATCCTCGACGATGGTGTAGGCGCTCGCCCGCCGGAGCGCCTGCATGCCGAGCGCGCCGTCGCTTCCGAGCCCAGTGAGCAGCACGCCGAGCGCCCGGCTACCGAACACCTCCGCGGCTGACGCGAACGTGATGTCGATACAGGGCACGTGCGGCGCGTCGGTCTCATCGTGGTCCAGCCGGATCCGTGTGCCAGTGCTGTCGCGGAAGAACCGCAGGTGGCGACCGACCTGCGCGATGTAGACGGTCCCCCGCCGGAACGCCTCGCCGTTCTCCGCCTCCTTCACGGTGAGCCAGCACAGAGGGTCCAGCCGCTCGGCCCACTGCTCCACGAAGCCCGGCGAGATGTGCTGGCAGATGGCAACGGGCGCGGGGAAATCGGACGGCAGCGCCCGCACGATGCACTCGAGCACGGGCGGTCCGCCCGTGGACGCGCCGATCAACACGGCGGCCGAGGCGAAGCCTCCCAGAGGTGTGCCCGCGGCAGTCACCGCGAACCGCCGCTTCGCTTCGCGCGGAGAGCGAACCGCAGCATGCCGCCGGTCACAACCGCCATGAACTGCAGCGCCGGTGAGACCACGGTCATGAGCAGGAGCCAGCCGATCTTCGACGCCCGGGACGTATAGAGAATGAGCGGGATGCCCCACGCGGCGGCATCCACGGCCGGGTCGACGACGATCGGCACGGAGGGCCCCCAGACGACGAGCAGCACGACGAAGCTGGCACTAGCGAGTGCGACGCCAGCAAGCGTCAGCGAACGGAGCTTCGCCCGGGGGACGTCCGCCTCCAGGGGCAACTCATCGAGGGCGGACCGCGCGACCCACCAGCCCACGCCGAAGCCGAGCAGGATCGCGAAGACCGGCACACCCGTACCGAGTCCGATGGCGAAGACATCGATGAGGCCGACGCCGATGGCGGGGAGGTTCTGGCGCCACAAGGGCTGACTCACTTCGGCGCTCCCGCGGTTGATGGGCTGTCTTGACCTAACGGTAGCAGACACAGATGCCGCGCGTCCGAGTGTGCAGGACTACCCCGATGCCCGCTGCATCATCTCCTCGAGCAGCCGCACCATGGCGTAGGTATCGAGCGCGCAGTACTCGATCAGGTGACGCATGGTGGCATCGGCCTCCTCCTCGTCGGCCAGCCCCTTGACGATGCGCAGATAGCGCGCACTCGCCGTCTGACCGTCGGCGATGCCCATGCCCTCGTACGAGAGGTCGGGGCACCACGCCGGCAGCACGTACTTGATGCTCGAGCGCCCTGCGGCCTTCGGGTGTCGGGTATTGCGGCGGATGATCGGCTCGAGGTCGAACAGCCGCGTGCGCACGGCGGCAAACCGTCGCGCGAGCTCGGGCAGCGCTGCGGCCAGTCCGTCGATCTGCGTCCGCTCGTATGCCGAATAGTGCACGATCGAGCCCTCGAGACCGAGGTCGGCGAGCATGTGCGTCGCGAGCAGTCGACGGGGATCACCATCGCCCGCATGCAGGTACTCACGGTGCTCGGTGGAGCCGTCCTGCCGATGGACGTGGATCGAGTACTGGAACGGGACGGTCTGGTACGGGCGCGTGCCGGGCCACAGCGGCAGCGCCGGCATCACAGTCTCGAAGTCCAGATGATAGACCGGCCACCGGAGGCCCGAGAGCGCGGCCGCAAGGTTCGCGGTATCGACCCGCGGCTCCCCCGCCTGCACCGCCTCGAGCGTCTCGCGCTGGGCCGCGGATAGTCCCGGGAAGTCGCCCGGCACCTCAAGGATGCAGGTGAGACCGGCATCGAGGAGCGCGTGCAACTGGCGCTCCTGCAGCCGCGGCAACTCGGTTATCGGGTACTCGGACGGCAAGAACGCATGGCAGTAGCCCGCGAACTCGCAGTCGTACGGATGGGCGCACTGGTCGCCCACGCGCACCTCCGGCTCGCCGCCCTCGAGGACGTCTTGGAGCCGGGCGAGCTCGTCCGGCACCGTGCGCATGTACTCGCGCGCCATGCCTGTGACGTTCTCGACCGTGAAGAGTGCGGCGATGTCGTACTCCCCGCCTTCGTAGACGTACGTCGAATCCAGGTGCACCACGTTGATCGTGCGCAGCGCAAGCCCGGAGCCTTCCACGGCGTAGGCCTGCACCGCCGCGTCGGTGATGTGCACGTCTTTGAGCGACGCGGCCGACTTCACCTCATAGAGATCCCAGACGCCCTCGCCGGCGCTCGCCAGGATGTCGACACGCGCGAACGCCCCGCCGAAGCTGAAGGCAGGCTCGTAGAGCACCGTGGCGCCCTCGGCGAGCAGGCGCGCAGTGGTGGCGAGCGCGTCGGCCTGATGCATGTGGTCATCGGCGACCTCGACGCCGCCGGGGAACAGCTGCTGCGCGAGCCGCCCTACCTCGGTGCCCTGATCGAACACCCACTGCTGACTCTCGCTGACGGGGGCGGCCAGATCGCGCCTGTGCACCGAGAGCCACAGCGCCTTCTCGCACTGCAGCCCTTTCTGGAACCGTGACTTTGAAAGCGTCCTCGCCATGCGGCATCATCTCCCCATCCGCACGCATCGTAGCGCGGGGCTCTGACACGCCCGACTACGGGCGCTCCTCGCCCACCCAGTCGATCCGCAGACCGTGCTCGGCGAGCGGCAGGAAATCCGCGTCACCGGTGAGCAGTGGTGCGTCGAGCGCGAGCGCGAGACCGGCCGCGAACGAGTCGCCGAGGCCGAGCCCGAAGCGCGCCTTCACGTCGGCCGCGTAGGTGGCGACGCGCTCGTCGGCGTCGATGACCGAGATCGGAAACGCACGGAAACCGCGGACCGCCAGGGCCTCAACGAACGGGCCTGCCTTGGTTCGCGCTGTGTAAAGCACCTCGCACCAGTTGACGCTCGATATCGAGAGGTCACTCATGGGCAGCAGCTCCTCCAGGCGAGCGGACACACGAGGTGCCGTCGCCTCGTCGAGAAGGAGCGACACGAGCGGACCGGCGTCGACCACTACAGCCCCCACTGCTTGTACTTCGCCTCCTCGCGCTCCTTGTCGCGACGGCGCTCGGCGTAGAAATCGTCCATCGTATAGCCAGTCCCCGCCAACAGCCCCCGAACCGCGTCCAGTGGATCGCCCTCCACGACCGGTACGAGGTACAGTGCCCCGGCCAGCTCCACGATCTCAAGCTCAGCGCCCATCTCGATTCCCAACTGCCTGCGGATCTCTGCCGGCAACACGATCTGCCCCTTCGACGACACCTTCACTCTCACGCTCATCACCCGCCTACGGCTACACACGTCTTACATTCCGAACCAATTGTAAGACGCGCAAGCCACCGCAACAAGCAAGCTGCTCGAGCATACGGGGAGAAGGTCAACCGGATCTCACCGGGACCTGAACGTGAGCGGAATCGGCCGGAACCGGCCTGAGAATAGAGGTGTCCCGAGAAACCTCATCTGCGGAGATCCCCTAATCGGAAGCTTCCCGTTTCACACCTTTGGAGCCCCAGAAGAGCCGACCAGCTTGCGCGAAGTCCGTTCCTCTGAACACCCCGCCGGCAGCTACTGGTTACGCTACCTTTCGCGGTTCTCCCGACTCGACCTCTCGGGACAAGACCCACTCTACGGCACCCTCCGAGGGGGCGCAAGAGGCAATCTCGGAAATGCGGAGATTGCCGACGAATGGTAAGGAATCTGCGACGACCGGTTGATATCGCAGAATATGCGGCATCAACCCTGCCCGAACGGTCGAATGCACTCGCCCCCGGGCGTTTGCGGGCCTACTCCCCCGCCGCGCGCCGTTCGAGGATGCGGACGACACCGCCCGAACCGTCCACTTCGACCAGGTCGCCGGTGCCGATTATGGTCGTTGCGTGCCCTACATTCAGCACCGGCGGGATGAAGTACGGCGCACGCCGGCGCTCCAGGCCGGTGAAGGCGTCGATGACCTCGGGTGCCTCGAATGCCCGGTTGCGGCGACCGATGGTCACACGCTTAAGCACCCCTGCCTCCTCAAGCCGGGCAACCGCCGAGTTCACCGAACGGAAGCTGCGCCCCAGCAGGGTCGACGCGCTGGAGACGGTGAGAATCGGCGCACCCGGCAGCACGCCGAGCAATAGGTCCACCGACGAGTTGCGCCGAATGGGCGCGAGTCTCTCGCGCCAGGCTCCTATCAGTCCCTGGACGTCGCGCTCGAAGGATTCGGCGTCTCTGACCGCCTGTATGCATGCCCCCGCGAACGTAGCCACCCACGCGTTCACGCCCGCGTGAGCGGCTGGCGCGTGGGAGGCGCCCTCGTAGCGGTATGCGGTGAGTCCCGCGATGTACGCCGATGACATGGTGGCCAGGACGAGTGAGACGGGTGGTACCGCCCACGGGGCCAGACCACGGCGCCGCATCACGAGATGTACGAGCGCACGACCGACGCGTCCGTTGCCGTCGACGAACGGGTGCACCGTCTCGAACTGCGCATGAACGATCGCCGCCTGCGCCACGGCAGGCAGCGCATCATCGTTGCAGAACGCGGCGAGGTCATCGAGCATCGCAGGTACGCTCTCCGGTGGTGGGGGGACGAATGCCGCGCCGCAGGGATTGAACGCGCTGCCGCCGATCCAGTTCTGCTCGGTGCGCACACGCCCGGCGTGATCCGCGAGGGTAGTGCCTGCCAGCAGGCGCCGGTGGATGTCGAGGATCGTCTCGGCGGTCACCTGTTGCGACGGATCCGCCGCACTCAGGGCGCCGAGCATCGCATCGATGTTGCCGAGCACCTCCTCGGCGGTCACGTCGTGCCCTGCACGGAGCTGCCCGTCTCGCACCGCATCCGCATGCAACAGGCGTCGCGCACCCACCTCGAGGCCTTCGATCCTCGACGATGCGGCCGCCTCAGCGCGCAGCAGGAGCCGGGCAAGCGCCTCGGTGTCGACGAGCGCCGCGGACGTCTCGTTGAGTCGCCTCACGGCGGCCTCAGCATCTGCGACGTCGGCCGCTACAGGCCCGTCCAACACGAATGGACGCCCGGTCAGCGCATCCGGGACGTAGGCGCGGTAGTCACACGACATGCGCTCGCTCCGGGTCGTGCCCGTGCCATCCGAGAGCCAGTACCTGTCGACGAACCCCGCCATTGGTCCTCCTTATTGAAGTTTATACTACAACGTTCAATATAGAAGAACCATAGTGAGGGTTACGACGGCTTGCCCTACTCCTCCAGCGCCCCCGGGTTGCAGATGAAGCCGTCGCAGTAGCTCTCGGCGTAGGCCAGCTCGTCGGCGTTATCGATCGTCCAGCCGAGGATCGGGCGGCCACGCCACGTCTGCACGGTCACGCCGGGGCAGGGCAACGCGTCGATATCGTAGGCGATGAAGTCGGGCTTCGAGGTCCAGTTCATCATCATGTTGGCGAGCAGCAGCTTCTGGTACCAGGGCAGGTCCTCACCCTTGAAGCGGCTCGCAAGCTGTCCGCGCGTGATGTCCGGCTCGGCTTCTGCCACGCGCGCGAGCGAGTACGGGTTGAACGACATCACGCACGCGTCGCCGCTGTACGCGGTCAATTGCGCGGCCACGTCGTCTTCCAGCGCGCCCACCTCGCCCTCGTTCTTGATCTCCACGAAGACCGGAACGCGGCCGTCCACCAGCGCGAGGGCCTCCTCCAGCGTGGGGATACGCTCAACGCCGCCGAGAAGGCGCAGCTCCTTCAGCTCGTCCAGCGTGAGGTCCTCGACCAGCACGTCTGCGCCGGTCATGCGCTCGAGTTCGCTGTCGTGGACGACCACCGTGACGCCGTCGGCCGAGGAGTGCACGTCGAGCTCGACGGCGAAGCCGGCGGCAGCTGCCGCCTCGAACGCGGCGAGCGAGTTCTCGGGGCGCGCCGACCCGTCGGCCCACATGCCGCGGTGCGAGACCCGCTGCGCGATGAGCCACACGGGTGCCTCGCGCCGAGGGCTTCCGCCCGTGGCGAAGGCGTATCCTCCGATCAGCACCACGATGACGACGAGCGCGATCCAGGCTGCACTGCGCATGCGGGCCTCCCATACGGCTACATGATCTCGAGGCGCCCCCTCATCGAGGGATGCACCGTGCAGATGTGATCGTACGTGCCCGCCTTCGTGGCAGTCCAGGTGACGGACTCGCCGTGCGTCTGCTCGCTACGTCCCCAGCGCCTGTATTATCCCGTCGTACTCCTCCTTGGTGATCTCACCGCTTGCCAGGCGCCTGCGCGCGATCGCCACGGCCTCATCGTGACCCGGCGCCGCACCCGGCGCCGGATGCTGCACCTGGCTTGGCGAGCCCTGATGCCCCGTCATCGACCGGGCGACCCAGATCACCAGCAGCACGACGCCGACGAGCACCAGCAGCCCGAAGAACACCATCAGCAGCCAGCCGAACCAGCCGCCGCCCATCATGTTATTGCCGTATCCGTACATCATGGCCGAATCAACTCCTCACGTCCTACGCGGGCACACGCCCGCTTCAGTTGCCGTACCACTCGTCGTACCACTCCCGCATCTGCTCGATCTCAGCGCTCTGGCTCTTGATGATGTCGTCGGCAAGGCCCTGGATCTCGGCACGGTCGCTGCTCCGGCCCGCCATCTGGGCCATCATGATGCCCATCTGATGGTGGGGGATCATCTGCCGGATGAACTCCGCGTCGAACGGGTCGGCGCTTTCGAGCGCGCTCATGTCGGTGCCCATGCTGCCCATGCCCATGTCCCCGCCCATCATGCCGAAGGAGCCGTCCTCGGGCACGTCTTCGCCGTACCAGTCGCGATACCACTCCCGCATGTCGTCGTTCTCGGCACTCTGGGTGTCGATGATGTCCCGGGCGAGTTCCTTGAGCTCCGGATGCTCGGCGCGGGTGAGCGCGAGTTTGGCCATCTCGATAGCGTCCTCGTGATGCGGCACCATGCCGATGATGAACATCGCGTCGACGCTGCCGGCCGAGTCGTCTCGACCGCCGAAGCAGGGACCGCCGCCCGGGCAGGTGAGGTCGTTGGGGCCTCCCGCGCCGAGCAGCCCAACGGTGATGAGCCCGACAAGTCCGATGAGGACCAGCGCCAGGCCGATGATCAGACCTGATCTACTCGTCATGACGAACACCTCCTGGTGGGAGTGTTCCCGCGAAGGGCGATCTTACGCTGTACGAGGGTCCAGTGCCGGTGACGCGAAGGCCGTGGCGCCACAGGCGGCCTACTTCTTCCGGATGAGCCCGTAGACGAAGAGCACGACCAGTGCGCCGAGTGTCGCCACGAGCACCGTCTGGAGATTGAAGCCGCTGACACCCGTCTGGCCGATGAGGCTCATGATGTATCCGCCGAGGAGCCCGCCCACGATACCGAGCACCATGGTGATGAAGATGCCCGCCTCCTGAGCGCCCGGCATGATCCACTTGGCCAGCGCACCCGCGATCAGACCTACCACGATCCACGAGAGAATGCCCATGGTTGCCTCCTGGTTCAGGGACGATGCTCCTATCTTCCTACCCCAAGGGGGTGCAGGCGGACCGGGACGCGAGCGAGAATGGTGACTCCGCCGTCCGCGATCGCAGCGTGGTTGCGCGCGGGCGAGCGCGCAGCCGAAGCGATTCGCACCGAGGCAGGCGTTGCGTGGCGTGTTCCTCCCCAGGACTCTGGCAGGCGGCGCTTGGCGGGAGCCGAACCGGACCTCGCGTTGAACAATACCCTGCTCAACGAAAACTACATGGGCGCGCAAGCGCTGCTCAACTGGGCTCGCCGATACTCCGTGTAACGAACGGAACTCAGGTTCGTCCGACTAGGTCGAAAGGGATGGTGTGATGAAGAAGGTCCGAGAGGGTCGCAAACTTGCTGCGGTGTCGGTCGCGATGACAGCAGCTCTGACGCTGCTGGTGCTGTCACCCGCAGTCGCATCAGGAAGTCCGTTCACCACAGGAAGCAGGCTGACCAGCCCGACAGTGGCAACGGTGCAAGTGGCGCGAGATACTCGTCGCGCACTCTTGCAAGAACGTATCGAACAGGCCCTGAGTCGGCGCAAGGCGAGTTTCGATGCAACCGCCGCCCGGCTGGAGGATCGAATCGCCGATCTTGAAACACTCGCACAGGAGATCGAATCCGCCGGCGGTGACGTCTCCGATGCACGCGCCATACTCGAGGAGGCCCCTAAGGCGTTGGAGCGGGCCCGTGAACTCGAGACGCAAGCTGCCGCCCAGTTCAGAGACGTGCCCGACTCGGAGAACAAGAAGGCTGCGTTCGTCGAGGCACGTCAGACTGCGCGGCAGGCGGTTGCGGAGTTGAGCAGGTGTCGCACCGCTCTCAGGCAGACTGCTGTCGAGCTGAGCTCAATCGTACGCGACTTGTATGCGGGAGCCGGCGATGAATAGACCATCGATCCGTGTGGGCCGCGCCATCGTAGCGCTGCTCCTCGTGTCGACGTTCGGACTAGGCGGCTGCAACGCGAGAACAGCCTCAGTCGGCCAGTTAATACGCGAGACTCAGCCTGCCGAACCGAGCGTCACAGGCACCAACGATTCAGCCGAGCAGGCGCCTACCGCCGACGACCTCACTGGTATCGAGGCAGACCTGGCAGCCATCGAGAAGGACCTTTCAGAGCTTCAGATGCCCGAGGATGACTTCGCTGAGATCGAGTCTGCACTGTACTGACCGTTCCCGGCGTCAGTCGCTAATCTTCCAACGGTCGGGTGGCCGGCGTGGGACGACGTCAACGTCGGCCACCCAGAGCCAATCGCACATATCTCGTCAGCCCACCGAACTTGGGGCCTTCCCGAAGCCCCCTCGCATCACGATAGCTGATGAGCCGACCGCCCAACGATCGGCTCATCAGCGCGTTCCACCCTGCGTAACGGGTGTTCGGCTTGGAGCGGAATCACGGTCTCATGAGTCCGTCCGGAGTGAGTCTTCGGCCGACGAAGTGCCCAGCCCCACGATCGCCTGCCGGACCTCCCACTCATCGGCCCTGCTATGCCTCGCCCACCGGCGTTCCTCATCAGACAGGTCGCGCAGGAATGCAAACCGGCGGCTGACCGCCTCCACCCAGGCGGGCACGTCCACCGGCGTCGTGAGGTAGCCGATGACATCGGTCCAAACCTTCAGCACGAGCAGCCGCCTCACGAGCGCCTCGTCGAATGGCCGTTCACTCACCCACGCAAGATCGTGGAGGTCACGAGCGAGGCTCCCGCGGCGATACCGACATACGTGACCGCAAAGTGCGAAGCCTGGCTGCGCTGCGCGTAGCGATGCAGGTACTCGTTGAGCGCCGGCTCACCACAGTCGAAGTCGCGGAGACCAGCCTTGCGGCCGAGCCGCCGAGCCGCCGAATCTCGAACTCCCCCATGACGCCGCCCCACTACTCGTCGCGCATGAGTTCACGCAGCGCGGCCGTGGGGGGCTGCGGGTTCTCGATGAGGCCCACCACGGCGGCGTACGACTCCGGCGAGAGGATCAGCGTGCCGACCTCCGACTGCACCTGCCCCCAGGCAGCCTGTGCCTCACGAGCGACCTCGATGGACTCGATGGCTCGCGAGAACTGCGGATGTGCTTTCAGGACGGTCATCGCCGCGTCGAGCATCTGAAGCTCCTCAATCGGCACGATGGCGGCCACATCGGTATCGTGGCGCGTCACGATGACGCGCTCCTTGCCGTAGGAGGCGCGGTTGAGGATCTCCGCGAAATCGCGAGTTCATGGACGACGTGGAAGCCGACGCCATCGCCGACCACATCACGGCGGCCTTCGAGCGCAAGCTGCACCGCGCGAATCCCGCCGAGGTCACGAGCTGGCGCAACTCGATGGAGTACATGTACAAGGTGCTCAACACGCCCGCGCTACCCGACGGCTGCGGCGTGGCGATCGAGTTCAGCGTGCCGTACACCTGCCGAGCCTGACTCAGCCCTCTCGCAGCTCCTCCAGCCGCTCCATCGCAGCCTGCGCCACACCCGCCTCGAACATCGCCTCGATGTAGCCGCCGCTGAAGCGCTCGCCGCGCACGACGGTAGTGAGCACCTTGCGGATCATGGTGAGGCCGGCCGACTGAAGCAGCGCCGGGTTCTCGACGATCTCCGCGAAGTGCTCGTGCCACCCGTCCTCGCCGTATTCGCAGACGATGTGGCGGTCGTAGAGCGCCCGCTCCCAAGCGCGGACTGTGGGCGAGCACTCGAACCACGGCATCTGCAGCACGCCGGGCTCGACCTCACCGCCGCCGACCCAGTGGCCGAGGTTGGCGTCCGAGGCGCGCAAGGGCTCGAAAGCAGCGAGGACTGCTGCGATGTCTTCTTGCGTGGGGTCGCGGAACCTATTCCGCGTCATCTGTCGCCCACTCCTCGTAGTGCGGCCGCCAGAGCATGAACTCCGCATTACTTGAACACTCGCCCGAGGTCTGACTCGGGGGCAGCGAACCCCATCATGAAAGTCAATTCGCGCGGCGAGAAGGACCGAATCATGGCCTCGTAGTGGGGTTCTGCGGACCAGGCAACCCCATAGCCATTGCCTACGTAGCAGTTGATCACCACTTCAACGTACTTCTCCTGGATGGTCTCAGGGATGGCTTCATTCTCGGAAAGGCTCCGCAGCCGCTGGGCGAACGGGCCTTCGTTGTAGAAGTTGTTCATCTCTTGATGAACCGTCCACAACTCCTGTACTGCTCCGGCAAATAGCGCGTGACGCTCTGGCTCATTCAGCAGCCCAACCAGCCCAAGCTTCTCAAAGAAGTGCTTCGAGGCGGAGTGCCGAACCGTATCGCCCCTTGCGAGATAGTCCGAGTGTCTGGTGATGAGTTCGGACCGTATGGCCTCAGTGAACTCAGGCTTGACTGCCTCAGCGAGTTCCAGCGCGTTCAAACGCGCGGGTTCCGGTGAACTCGGATCGCAGTAGACGCCGTGAACCATGCCCAGAAGTAGCTCGCGCTGCGCCTCGTGCGTGGCTCGAAGCCGCCCTACCCACACCTCACACTGTCCGCTCGAGAAGCGCGAGACCTTCAGCGCGGTCATGAACGCGGAGATGTCCACTCCCTTGGGCGATGAGTCGTCCGACAGTGCATAGCGGACGCATCGATTGAGAAAAGCGGTGAACTCACGATCATTGATCTTGCCAATGGTCGGATGAGCGGCGGAGAAGTTGTTTCGAGTATCCCTGCACTGTCCGAGGAAGAAGTACCCGTCCTCCGTGATCAGGTTCAGTTTGAGACAGAGGTCAAGGAGCTGGCTGTCCTGCTGATCGAGAAGCTGCCTCTCCTCAAAGTCTCTCTGCAGAATCTGAGTCACAACCGGCAGTCCGAAACTGCGCACCCGTTGGCGAAGGTGGAGAATCGTTGCGTTCCAGATGTAGTTGATTGCGCCATCAAAGAGCCCGGTGCTGACCGCAACGCACATTCGCGCGATAAGCTCGCCCCGCAAGTCGCCTGGAATCGCTTGGATTTCGCGAGGCAAGCCCTGCCACGCATAGGAAACCTCCTCGTCAGATGCCAGAACGTCCCTGGGGATCCCGAGTGCATCTGTCAGCGCAGCGATAGCCGGAAGCATGTGATCGGGCAGCGAAGGCAGTGAAATGGCCGCATCCTCCCGGCGCGCCAAGTCCCCCATGAGTAGCCCTCTCTCGTCTAGCCAACGTCTCGGTGCTTCAGCTGCGCACCGACGACCTCTCTTCGCAGGATAACGCTTGGCGAGCGAGCTGGAAGCCCGGGTAGCACTCCCGCCACACAGCCCGATGCCCGCTTTGGCGTAGGATTGCGGGTATCGTCGTGAGCTTGAGGGGTGAATCTCGTGAGTGAGCATCAGGAATTCCAGGTCTCGCCAACATCGAGGAGGACCGCCGATGTGGATGACTTGGTGCTTCGAGAAACCGATCGAGTTCGCCTGGTCTTCCGGCCAATGCTGGTGACCAACTCAAGTGATCGGGACGCGTGCCTACGTGGTGAGTTCCGCTACCAAAAGAAGACGGTCGCCAATTCCTGGATCGACTGTGATACCAACTCTCTGAGCGAACTCACCGCCGGTGATGGTGGGTTCAAGCTCCTACTCCATGCGGGAGAGGTTCGAGCACTACTAGACGGCATGAATCGCCTGTGTGCGGTCTATCAAAACGAGGGAATCCCCGACACTGCCGAGACCTTCACCGTCGCCTCAGGTGACATGGGACGTCTTCTAGAGTCGATTTGGCATCGCCGCGCAGAACTGACCGCACTCGCCCCCGATAGCATTCAGCTGCTTCAGCTCCTCATCGACGTGCTGGTTCGAACCGAGCAACCCGCTGCCATCGCCGAGGTGCTGGCCGGCACTGGAGCAGAAACGCTTTCGAAACTAGGCGCGGCGGCGCAGTTGGCGCAGGTCGAAGCCCTTCTGCATCACTGGCGTGAGAACCTTGGGAACTCCGATGAGGGTTGGTGGCAGAACGAGTTCATGGTCAACTCCTGGGTTCTCCCCCAGGTCTTTGGACAACCCTTCGTGCTGCTTCAGGGTCAGGCGTACATGGGCGGAAAGCGCATAGAGAATACTGGTGGACACGTTCTCGATTTCGCCTACAGAAACGCGCTGACCGACAACGTCGCTCTGGTCGAAATCAAGACACCGAAGACACCTCTGCTGGGTTCTGCGACAAGGCAGGGTATCTGGGCGTTCTCGTCCGAGCTATCCGGAAGCGTAACGCAGCTTCTGAGCTACAAGGATGATCTTCAGAAGGAGTACTACGAGCGAGTAGGGACTACCCGTCGCGCAGGGGGTGAGCACTTTGAGGTGTTCAACCCCAGATGCGTTCTGCTCGTGGGCAATCTCAGTGAACAGACGAGCAACGATGGCGAGAAGGCGCGCTGTCTGGATCTCGCGAGGAATGATTTCCGCAGTGTCGAGTTGGTGACATATGACGAGCTTCTGCTACGTCTGGATCTGCTCTTGAGCGTCCTCACTTAGTCCACTGTCGCAAGGATCATCGAGACCGAGGTCCAGGCGACTGTGTTCGATAACCTGAAAGTTGACCCCTGGGGGTGCGGACGTTTTCCTGGACCGGCTTACGCTGCCAGACCTAGCTTCTTCCGGTATTCCAGCGGGCTCATTCCGCCCAGCGACATCTTGATGGGCGCCTCGTTGTACCGGTGGATGTAGGCTTCGATAGCATCCATGAAACCATCGACGCTCACATCATGCCACGGCCGGCCATAGAACATCTCGTTCTTGAGCCTGCCGAAGAAGCCCTCACACGCAGAGTTGTCCGGAGAGCACCCCTTCCTCGACATGGACCTCACGAGCCCCGCCTTCTCGACCCTCTCGATCCACCCGGGCCACCGGTAGCGGCAGCCCCTGTCCGAATGGATCACCGGGCGTTCACCGGGCTTGAGCGTCCCTGTTGCCAGATCGAGCATCTCATTCACCAGTCTCGCGCTTGGACTCGTGCCCACGGTCCAGCTCACCACCATCCCGTCAAAGCAGCCGATCACGGGGGACAGGTAGACGGTGCCTGCGGGAATCCGGGACTCGGTGAGATCGGTGAGCCATTCCGTGTTCGGCGCGTGGGCACAAAAGTCGCGGTTCAGAAGGTTGCCGGGAGCTGGCGTGGTCTCACCTCTGTAGGAGCTGTAGCCGCGTCTTCTCTTGACCGGGACGATCGAGCCCTCCTCGCTCATGATGCGCCTGACGACCTTCTCCGGCATCATCACGCCCTCGCGTCCGAGCAGCAGATGAATGCGGCGGTAGCCGTAGCAACGGCCGTTCTCGTCGAAGAGCCGTGCGATCAGGCGTCTGACCCATGTTCGTCAGGTTCTTCGAATCGGCGCCCGGGTCCTTTTTACCATCTCGACCGTGCCCTCGAGGATGTCACGTTCCATCTTGAGCCGGCGGATCTGCTCTTTGAGGGACTTGATCTCCGCCTCCAGGGCATCCTTGCCTTCGGGCAGGTCGGCGTCCCCTCTTGTCCGGTCCATTGTAGAGTACCGCTCTGGTCACCCCGACGGAGGCTACGACTGTCTCGGCGCTCTCCTCACGGGAGAAGAGCGCGGCAACGGCGTCCTGCTTCTCCTCCAAGGAGAAGGCTACTCGTCCCTGACGCCGAACCAGCGTGTCCGGCGCGATCTCGTCGATCCACTTGGCGAGTGTGTCCGTGCCCGGGTATCCGAGTTCCCTGACCGTCCTGGCGCGGCTCTTCCCGTTCTCGATGTAGGACTCGACGGCGGCGCGCTTCTGCTCGGGGGTGTATGTCTCCCGGCGCCTGTAACGGTCGTGACGGTCGTCGCCATGAAGCTCCTCGAGATACTCCCGGTACCAGGTCTTCACTGAGTTCTTGGAAGGAAAGCCCAGTGCGTTGAACACGGCCTTCGGGGAGAAGCCGGAGCTGACGTACAACTCGACTGCCCTGATCCGATCTTCATACGAGTACACGGCGTCCTCCCGGCTCATCAGAGTCCAGGATTCTGTCCGCACCCCCGGTGGTCAGTATTGCGTCGTTGGCGACAGCAAGGGCATCCGAGACCTTGAATCGGTAGTCGGGCGTGACCGTCACGTAGCCCAGATCGAACAGGCGGTGGATGTCGCTTCTGAGCAGCAGACCGTTGGTGACGTCGTGCGTGCCGCCGTCGGCGTACGGCATGATGTGCGCCGCCTCGAGCACCGACACCCGGAAGATGCCCTGCCCGAGCCGGGGCGCAACCCAGCGCTCAGTCGGTAAATCCGTGCTTCTTCAGCAGCCGCAGCATCTGCCGCTCGCAGTCCTCATAGCCCGGCAGCGCACCTGTCGGCAGCTGCTCGGCAAGCTGCATCTCCCATGCCCGCTTGAGTTGAGCGCTCTTTCGCACCATCGCATCGTGGAGACGCGCCGGTTCGAGTCCCTTGAAGCGGGCCTTCTGCTCAAAACGCCAGGCGACGCCCTGGAAATCCACCGACCCACCGTCGGCCAGCTGAACGAGGTCGTACAGGTCGCGGGGCTGGATCCGTTTCGGATCCAGGAGACACACCACCTTCTCGAGGAAGATCTCATCGAGCGAGTAGCAGCGGACGGTCACTGACGGCCCGGCATCGGAGTAGGAATCGAGCAGCGGCCGCTCGACCTCCTCGAGCGCCTCGAGCGCCGCCTCGGTGCCCGCACTCCCCTCGAGCGTGAAGTCCATGTCCTCGGAGAATCGGAAGTCAGCGAAGTAGCACTTCTTCAGGCACGTCCCGCCCTTGAAGCGCAGCCCCACAGACGGCATCACCCGAGCGAGTTCGCGTAGCACGCAGGTGATGATGTAGTCCTTCTGGATCGTCCGTTCGGGCACGCCGTGCCGGTACGCCAGCTTCCCGATCTCCACACGTCGGATCACGACACCATCTCCTGGAGCAGTTCGTCCTCGGAGACGTTCATCCAGATGCCCCAGCGGGAGTTGAGTCGTCCGCTGCGAGGGAGCTGTGGATCCATCACGTGGGGTGTGTCGCTGACATGCTGTAGGAGCGGCTCGGCCTCTCCCGCACGCCCGGGAGCGAGGAGGTCGATGAGCACGCCCAGGCGCTTGATGACCGACGCCCTACCGAAGCGAAGCGCCGCCTGGACCGCGGCCTGCACGTCGAACTCCACACCCAGCATCGAGACACCAAGCGCCACATCCCGGATGCCGCCAGCGTACTCCGGCCGGTCGAGGCAGTCGACGACCGTTCTGGCCTGCGCGGAAACGACCACTCTATGATCCGACAGAACTTCAATCCGCTCAGTCCCCCACAGACGCGCGGCTGGCGCCGTGACCGGTCTGACGATGAAGCTCTGGATCTCGCGGGTGCGCAGCCGTGACGATGTCGTGACGTACACTGTCCGCCACGGGTGCAGCGTCATCCCGTGAAGCTCCATCGCCGTGCGATGCGAGAGGTAGTAGGCGCGGTCACCGGCGATGGTCGCTGCAGCCAGGTAGCGGTCGGCGGCGTAGGAGCTGGAGTCGGGGCCCGCCTCAAGAGGAGCCACCATGTACGCCCCCCTGCCCAAGCCGATGAGCCACCCCTTGGCGACCAGGTCGCTTAACCGGCGGGCGAGATGCGGGTCGCGAAACGCCGGGTCCTCCCGCAGCTGCGCCATGGTGAACGACGCACCGAACCGCTCCGAGGCAGACAGCAGCAACGCGGCTTCGGCACGCCCAAGTGAGCGCGTGCGATCCGATGCGGTGGGCTGGCTGGCCGTGTCGGTAGTATGTGTCATGTGACGATAATACCTTACTGGCTACATTACCGCTACATAGTACATATTCTAGTTCCCTGCAATCACACCTGCGATCTCCTTGGCGGTCATCTCCAAGCCGATGATCCGCTCGCGGTAGACCTCGGCTTGTTCCCTGTCCCGTTGCGCGCTGACCGGCAGGTCCGCGTGCACACGGAACCTCGATGCCAGCCGGAGATGAGGTTGGTTCTCGCCGTAGCGGCTGAGCGCCATCGGCCCGCGCGTGGTGGCGCGCCACAGGACGAGGTTGCCGCCGTCATCGGATGCGAGGCCGTCGACGACCCTGAGCAGGTACTAGGCGTTCTCGGCCCCTGAACCCACAGTTCCGGGCGGTGAACCGCAGTGAGCGCGGGCGCCTCCAGCAGGGCGGCCGCGGCCCCGGTGACGCAGTACGGGACCGACGCACGACCGAGAGCCTCGGCTGCACGCTCGACGATCTCGATCGGGTCATCGCCGATGATTCGGCAAGGCACAGCCAGACGCCGATCCGCACCCGCGTCCGCTGCATAGCGGTCGAGAAGCTCCGAAGGGTCGGTCAGCGTGCGCACCTTGTTCGGGCCTCTCCCGGCCACCACGAGCAGACCGTCTGCCTCCAAGCCGAAGAGCACTCTCTGTGCAGTTGCGGGCGACACGCCGGCTTGCTCGGCGAGCACGGTGACTTTGTGCTCCGCCTCCGGCGCCTCGAGGAGCGCGAGTACTACAGCACCGGTGGCACCGCTCAGGCTCGAAAGAGCGCGCGGCGCGGAATCGATCGGGCCCAGCCCTACTTCCTCGACGTGAACGGACAACCCGGCATCGGGCAGATGGATATGCAGACGGCGACGGTCGGCGTAGTTGGCGGCATTGGCCTCAAGGATGCGTATGGCGCCCGGGGAGAAGTCGTCCGC